>DASZSB010000001.1:0-14846 GCA_035548835.1 Gammaproteobacteria bacterium
CTGCTCGAGCCGCAGCGCCTTGATCGCGTTCTGCTTCAGGATCAGGTCGTGCACTTCGGGTTTGAACTGCGCTTCCTTGAAATCCTTGATCCAGCGGTCCGGCGTGATGAGCGGGTAATCAGAACCGAACAGCATCTTGTGCTTCAGCTGCGCGTTCGCGTACTGCACGAGCTGCGGCGGGAAATACTTCGGCGACCATCCCGAGAGATCGATGTACACGTTCGGCTTGTGCAGGCATACCGACAGCGCCTCGTCCTGCCACGGCCACGACGGGTGCGCGATGATGACCGTCATGTCGGGGAAGTCGGCGGCCACGTCGTCGAGGTGCATCGGGTTGCTGTACTTCAGGCGCAGCCCGCCGCCGCCCGGCATGCCCGTGCCGATGCCGCTGTGCCCGCTGTGGAAGATCGCCGGCAGCTTGTGCTCGGCGATGACCTCGTAGAGCGGGTACGCGAGCTTGTCGTTCGGGAAGAAGCCCTGCGTGGTCGGGTGGAACTTGAAGCCCTTGATCACGCCGGACTTCAGCAACGAGCGCGCTTCCCGAACACCCATCTTGCCCTTGTGCGGATCGATGCTCGCGAACGCGATCATGATGTCGCTGTTCTCGGCCGCGGCTTCTGCGACTTCCTCGTTCGGGATGCGGCGCACGCCGAGCTGCGCTTCGGAGTCGACCGTGAACATCACGAGGCCGATCTTGCGCTCGCGGTAGTAGGCAATCGTTTCCTTGATCGTGGGCCGCTTGCTGCCCGCCTTGAAGTACTTGCTCGAAGCCTCTTCATACGGCTTCCACGCCTCGTCGGGCTCCTGGCGGCAGGAGACTTCCGCGTGCGTGTGCACGTCTATCGCGATCAGTTCGTCGAGTTTCATGGTCGTTCCTTACTTGCCGGAGCGCCGCGAGCGCTCCCAGTCGGCGATCGACATGCCCTTCTGCACCAGCTCCACGAGCAGCTTCGCGGGCTGCCAGTGCATGGGCCCGAAGATCTTCTGGTACTTCAGCATGCCGTCGAGCAGCGTTTTGAGACCGATCTGGTCGGCATAGTACAGCGGGCCGCCGCGATAGCGCGGGAAACCGTAGCCCGACGTCCACACGACGTCGATGTCGCTCGCGCGGATCGCGATGCCTTCCTCGAGAATCCGGATCGCCTCGTTCATGAGCGGATAGAGGCAGCGCTCGGTGATCTCCTGCTCCGTGTGCTCGCGCGGCTCGATCCCGAGTTTCTTGCCGCGCTCGCGCAGGATGGCGACGGCCTCGGGGTCGTCGTGCGGTGTCCGGTCGCCGGGCTCGTACCGGTAATAGCCCTTGCCGGTCTTCTGGCCGAGGCGGCCCGCTTCGTACAGCGCGAAGTCGGCCTGGTAGTACGTGGGATCGGGCGGGTACTGCGCGGCGTTCGCCTGGTGGACCTTCACGCCGACATCCACACCCGCCATGTCGAACACGGCCAGCATGCCCATGGCCATGCCGAACTTCTGCAGCGCCGAGTCCACCTCGCGCGGCGTGGCGCCTTCGAGCGTCATGCGGCCGGCCTCGCGCGCGTAGCCTTCCATCATGCGGTTGCCGATGAAACCGTAGCAGACGCGCGCGAGCACCGGCGTCTTGCGCAGCGGCTTCGCGAGCTCCATGACGGTCTTGATGACCGCGGGTCCCGTGGTGTCCGTGCGCACGACCTCGAGCAGCGGCATCACGTTTGCCGGGGAGAAGAAGTGCAGGCCGATCACGTCGGCCGGGCGCTTCGTGACCTTGGCGATCTCGTTGATGTCGAGTGTCGACGTGTTCGTGCCGAGCACCGCGCCGGGTTTCGCGACGGCATCGAGCTTGCGGAACACGTCCTGCTTCAGCTTCATGTCCTCGAACACGGCCTCGATGATCACGTCGGCCGATTTCAGATCCTCGTACTTCAGCGACGGCGTGATCAGCGCCATGCGCTGCGCCTTCTCCTGCGCCGTGATGCGGCCGCGCTTGACCATCGACTCGTAGGTCTTGTCGATGCCGGCCATGCCGCGTTTGAGCCCCTCGTCGGACGCGTCGAGCACGGTGACGGGGATGCCGGCGTTCGCGAAGCAGATCGCGATGCCGCCGCCCATGGTGCCGGCGCCGATCACGCCGGCGAGCTTCACGGGGCGTGCCTGCGTATCGGCCGGCAGGTCGGGGATCTTGCGCGTCTCGCGCTCCGCGAAGAACGCGTGGATCGAGCCCTTGGACTCCGGAGTGGCCTTCGATTCGTTCGCGAGCTCCGTTTCGTACTCGAGCCCCTTCGCGAGCGGCAGGTCGAGGCTCGCGCGCACGGCCTTGATGGCGGTGTACGGCGCCACGCGGTTCGGATAGAGCTTGGCCGCGAGCGCGTTCATGCGGTCGAGGATCGCGGCCGAGCAGGTCGAGGGATCGACGCTGCGCTCGCTCGTGCGGCGCGGGCCCTTGCCCTCGGCGACGAGCTTCTCGGCGTAGCGCAGGGCGCCCTCCTTCAGATCGCCGTCGATCAGCGCGTCGACGAAGCCCCAGTCCACGGCGGTTTTCGCATCGACCGGCTTCGCGTTCAGCACCATGTCGAGCGTCTTTTCCACGCCGATCAGCCGCGGCATGCGCTGCGTGCCGCCGGCGCCCGGAATGATGCCGAGCGTGACCTCGGGGAAGCTGAACCGCGTGCCCGGCGCCGCGACGCGGTAGTGACAGGCGAGGGAGATCTCGAGACCGCCGCCCATGACCGTGCCGTGCATGGCCGCGACGACCGGCACCGGCAGCTGCTCGATGCGCGCGAACATCTGCCGGTACGGCACTTCCTGCGGCGGGCCGGCGAATTCGTTGATGTCGGCGCCCGAGATGAACGTGCGGCCCTCGCAGATCAGGACCATGGCTTTCACGTCCGGCCAGCGCGCCATCTCGTCGAGCGCGGCGTGGGTGTCCTCGCGCACCTTGATGGAGAGCGTGTTGACGGGCGGGTTGTCGACGGTCAGCACGGCCACGTTGCCGTGCTTGCTGATTTTCACCAGGGATGAAGCGCTCACGATGGCCCCCGCTCGGAGTAGAGGTGGATGGTACGGAAATAGATTGTGACTATTTAGTCAGTCTTGTACGATTTAGTCAATATCGTCCGCTCCACGAGTCATGGCGAAACGTAGCACGGCCCGCACCGATCCGCGCCGCGACCGCACGCGGGAGGCGTTGCTCTCCGCCGGGCGCAGCCTGTTCGCGCACCGCGACGTGGACGGTGTCAGCGTGGACGAGATCGTCGAGGCGGCGGCCGTCGCCAAGGGCAGCTTCTACAACCACTTCGCGGACAAGGAAGTCTTCGCGCGAGAGATCGCGGCTTCCGCGCGCCGCGAGGCGGAGGCGCTCGTCAACGAGGTCAACGCCGGCGTGGAGGATCCGGCCGTGGCCGTCGCGCGCGCGCTCTGCGTGTTCGTGCGCTTCGCCATGGAGCGGCGCGACAGTGCGCGCACGCTGTGGCGGCTCAACACGGGCGCCACCATGGTGGACGCGCCCATCAACCGCGGGCTCGTCGACGTCGTGCAGCACGGCATCGACAAGGGTGCGTTCAGTCACGTCGACGTCGAGACCGGCATCCTGCTCGTGATGGGCACGATCGTGATCACGCTGCGCCACCTGTTCGAGGAGCGCGTGCGCACGGAGCCTGGCGAGATCGCGCAGAGGATGGCCGCCGGGCTGCTGCGCTCGCTCGGCGTCGCGGCCGGCCGCGCGGACAGGCTGGCGCGCGAGGCCACGCTCGCCGTGCTCGGCTGAGCACCGCGCCGGGTACGCCGTCCCCCGTTGAAGGGGCCGAACGGTTCGTCGAGAATCCTCCGGTTCCGGTCGGTCAGCGCTGAAGGAGCTGCGGCGATGCGATATCACGCGCCACTGGTGACCGTCGTCGTCACGAGCCTCGTCATCGCCTCGGGTCCGTTCCGGAGCGCCTCTGCCCAGGAGCGCCTCGGGGCGATACCTACCGCGAAGCTCACGGAGCAGCAGGCCAAGGCGCTCGCCGACTTCACGGCCGCGCGCGGCCAGGCGACGGGACCCTGGAACGTGCTGCTGCGCAGCCCCGAGCTCATGAAGCGGGCGCGCGGGCTCAGCGACTACCTGCGTTTCGAGAGCATCCTGCCGGCGTGGCTGCGGGAGTTCGTGATCCTGATGACGGCCCGGCAGTGGTCGCAGAATTACGAGTGGAGCGTGCACTACAAGCTCGCGCTCGACGAAGGCCTGTCGCCCGACATCGCGAGTGCACTGGTCGAGGGCCGGCGCCCGCCCGGCATGGTCGAGGAAGAATCGATTCTGTACGACTTCTGCACGGAGCTGCAGCGCAACCAGAGCGTCAGCGACCTGACGTGGGACCGGGCGCTCGACCGCTTCGGCGAGCAGGGCATCGTCGAGACGGTCAGCCTCGTGGGCTATTACACGATGATCTCGATGCTGCTGAATACCGCGCGCACGCCGCTGCCGGCGGGCGAGAAGCCCGTGCTGGCGCCGTTTCCCCACTGACCCATCGCGGAAAGACCGGCGAAGCGAGGAGTCCGCGCCCGGAGCGCGCGGCCGTCGATTGGCGGATGCGGCTACTGTTCGCGCGGGGGTGGCGACGAGCCGCGCCCGGCGGGCGTGTGCCTGTCGGCGCTCGCGATCGCGGCCGCGAGCTTCCAGCAGGCCGTCCGCTGCCGCGGATCGGAGGACATTTCCATGCGTGCGACGAGGTAGTCGAGCCAGCTCGCGCGCCGTGCACTCGGCAGCAGGGCCCAGCGCTGCGGCTGGACGCCGGCCCACGTCAGAAACTCGCGGTCCGGGATCTCGATGGGCTCATCCATTCGAATGACTCCTTCTCTTCTCTCCACCGCATTGTTCCGCGCGGTGGTTGCAGTTTCGTGACCGGCGGCCAGGCGCTCACGTGCGCGCCGGCCTGAGTCGGGCGCGTCGATAAGCCGTAGGTGTCGTCCCATATTGATTTTTGAAGGAGCGAGCGAAGTGCGCCATGCTCCGGAATCCCCAGTCCGCAGCAGTCGCGGTGATCGACCGGCCGCGCCACAGCGGCTGCGACAGCTCGAAGGCGCACTCCTCAAGCCGCCGGCGCCGGATGTAGGCCGTGACGCTGTCGTCGTTGGCCGCGAACAGCAGCCGTATGTAACGACGCGACAGACCGAGCGCATTCGCGATCGGCGTGGGTCCGAGATCCGGGCTGCGCAGGTGCATTTCTATGTAGTTCTTGATCTCGGCGTAGCGGGCCGCCGTGACGACCGGGCGCTCCACTTCGACGCTGTGCTCGATCGCGTACGCGGCCGCGATGCTCTGCAGCAACGTCTTCGCGAGCGTCGCGCCCTGCTCGGCAGGAAGTCCGCGCTCGATCTGCGCCCACAAACCGCGCAGCATGGCGCCCACGATGCCGTTCATGGGATTGCCCGCCGCCATCGGCAGGCCGCAGAGGTTGGCCGGTGTCGGCAGATAGGTGCGCAGCATCGTCGGGCTGACGGCCACGCATAGCGCCTGGTTCCGCTCGCGAAATGCGATCCGGTAAGGCGCCGAATCGTCGAGCATCACGAAATCCCCTTCCTGGAGCAGCGCTTCGCGGCCCACGTGCTGCACGCGAATACGCCCGTGCGTCGGCAACAGGATGCGGAACCGCCGCTCCTTCGTCAGGGCCACGTGCCGCGCCCGATGCTCCACGACGGCCGGTGCCGACCTGGTTCGCACGAGCCGCAGGGGGCCGAGCTGCTCGAAGCTGCTCGTGGCTTCGAACGTGGACCGGTCGAACGGCTTGATCTCGAGGGGCGTCAGCAGGCCGCTGTGCAGATCGTTCCAGTACTTCAGTTGCGCGCCGCGTACGACGCGCGCGGTCGAGAAGACTTTCGGCATCCGGCGACTCTCCTGTTGCGATCGTACCATCGGTGCACCGGATGCAACCGCGCGCGTGCCTCGCTCGTGGAGGCGAAGGCTGCCGACGCGCCGAATTCGGCGAAGGATGCACTCTTCGCATGCTGCGAGCCGCAGAGTTCCGAAATGGTCGTGCGGTATTTCCGGCTCGGTCAAGCATCGCCGCCCGACATCCGGCAGCCTAGTAGGCCGCCGCGGGAGCCAGTCCTCGAGTCGGGCGACTGAATGGAATCCGGACAGCGATCACGCGCACCGTGTCTGCGTGGCCGGTGTTGCAGCGCGGCGTTTACTCGCAGACTTGAGGAGGAACGATGATGAACAACGAAATGATTCAGGGCTACGGCGAGGATCCTCTGAGCGTTCGCAGCTCCGAGCACTATACGTCGGAGTACGCGACGTCCTTCGTCGAGAAGTGGGACGAGCTGATCGACTGGAGTGCGCGTGCGCAGGCGGAGGACGGCTTCTTCATCCGGGAGTTGCGCGCGAGAGGCGTCAGGAAAGTGCTGGACGCGGCCACGGGTACCGGATTCCATTCGGTCCAGCTGCTGAAGGCCGGGTTCGAGGTCACGAGCGTCGACGGCAGCCCGACGATGCTCGCGAAAGCATTCGACAACGCGCATCGTCACGGACACATCCTGCGGACCGTGCACGCGGACTGGCGTTGGCTCAATCGCAGCGTGCACGATCTGTACGATGCCGTGATCTGCCTCGGCAACTCGTTCACGCACCTGCACAACGAGAACGACAGGCGCAAGACGCTGGCGGAGTACTACGCCACGTTGCGCCACGACGGCATCCTGATCCTCGATCAACGCAACTACGACGCGCTGCTGGACAAGCAGATAGAGCCGTCGCACAAGTACTACTACTGCGGGGAAGACGTCACGGCGCAGCCGGAATACGTCGATGACTCCCTGGCGAGATTCCGCTACGAGTTCTCGGACGGCAACGTGTTTCACCTGAACATGTACCCGCTGCGCCGGAGCTACGTGCGCCGGCTGCTGAAGGAAGTCGGATTCCAGCGCGTCACGACGTACGGCGATTTCCAGGAGACGTACCGCGACTCCGAGCCCGACTTCTTCGTCCACGTGGCGGAGAAGAGCTACAGGGAAGACGACGCGGAGGGCTTGGCGTGAGCGCGAACCTGTCGCGGGTCGTGCGCGTCGCTCGCGACTACTACAACAGCAGCGACGCGGATCGCTTCTACAACGACATCTGGGGCGGAGAAGACATCCATATCGGCGTCTATCTGGATGCCGACGAGCCGATCCGCGCCGCCTCCGAGCGGACGGTCGCATTGATGGCAGCGCAGATCGGGAAGCTCGGGCCTGAGACCCGTCTCATCGACCTTGGCGCGGGTTACGGGGGCGCGGCCCGCTGGCTCGCACGCAACAGCGGGTGCCACGTGACGTGCGTGAATCTGAGCGAGATCCAGAACGACCGCAACCGCGAGCTCACGGCCGCCGCAGGGCTCGGCGACCGCATCCGCGTGATCGACGGCAGCTTCGAGCAGATTCCCGACGAGGACGCGTCGTACGACGTCGCCTGGTCGCAGGATTCGATCCTGCATTCCGGTGATCGCGCGCGCGTGCTCGACGAGATCGACCGCGTGCTGAAACCCGGCGGACAGGTGATCTTCACCGATCCCATGCAGGCGGACGATTGCCCGCCGGGGGTGCTCGCCCCCGTCCTGCAGCGCATTCACCTCGATTCACTCGGCTCGATCGGGTTCTATCGGGCGGGCGCGGCCGAGCGCGGCTGGAAAGAATGCTCCGTGCTCGAGATGACCCACCAGCTCGTGCGCCACTACACGCGCGTGCGCGAGGAGCTCATGGCGCGGCGCTGGCAGATGAACCACCGGGTCTCCGCCGAGTACGTGGAGCGAATGATCGATGGCCTCGGGCACTGGATCGCGGCCGGGCAGAAGAGGCACTTGAGTTGGGGAATACTTCACTTCCAGACGAAGGCCTGACCGGCGGAGCGGGCCTGCCGGAGGCGCCGTCCGGCGCCGCGAGACCCAGGTCCCATTGGCAGTGGCGCCTCAGCACCGGTGCGGTGATCCTGGATCTGAATCCCAGCGTGTTCGTCGCGAGCTCCGTGTTGATCGCGTTGTTCGTGATCGTCGGCATCGTGTACCGCGTACCGTTCGCGGCGGATATGGACGCCGTGCAGACGTGGGTAGCGGATCGCGCGGGATGGCTGCTCGTCCTGACCGTCAACGCGGTGCTCGGCTATCTGCTGTACCTGCTCGTGTCGCCGTTCGGCACGCTACGACTCGGTGGAGCGGGCGCACGGCCGGAGTTTGGCTACGCCACCTGGATCGCGATGCTGTTCTCGGCTGGCATGGGCATCGGGCTGCTCTATTACGGCGTCGCGGAGCCCATCTTCCATCTGTCGAGCCGCCCGCTCGGCGCCGCGCCAGGCAGCGTCGCGGCGTACCGGGATGCGAGCAAGCTGACCTTCCTGCACTGGGGCCTGCACGCGTGGGGCGTCTACACGCTCGCAGGGCTCGCGCTCGGCTACGCCGCCCACAACCGCGGCGAGCCGCTCAGCGTGCGCAGCGCGTTCGTGCCCCTGTTCGGCAGGCATACGGCCGGCTGGCCGGGCGACGTCGTCGACGTGCTCGCGACCGTGGCCACGCTGTTCGGCGTTGCCACGTCGCTCGGCCTCGGCGTGCTGCAGATCAATGCAGGTCTTGAGCGCCTCTTCGGCGTGCCGACCACGCTGGCCGTGCAGATCGGGCTCATCACGGCCATCACCGCCATGGCGACCACGTCGGTCGTGCTCGGCCTCGACAAGGGAATCAAGTGGCTCTCCGTGGTCAACATGTGGCTCGCAGCCGTTCTGCTCGCCGTGGTGTTTGCGACCGGGCCCAGCTTGTTCATTCTGAACGGGCTCGTGCAGGACGTGGGCGCGTACCTCGGGTCGCTGGTCGAGATGTCGTTCTGGACCGAGACCTACACGCGCGGTGACTGGCAGAACCACTGGACGGTGTTCTACTGGGCGTGGTGGATCTCCTGGTCGCCGTTCGTCGGCCTGTTCATGGCGCGGACCTCCGTGGGCCGTACCGTGCGCGAGTTCATCGGCGGCGCGCTGCTCACGGCTTCGCTGCTCACGTTCGTCTGGCTGGCCGTATTCGGCAACTCGGCGCTGTTCATCGAGCTCGCGGGCCCCGGCGGGCTCATGGGTGCCGTGCAGCGCAATCTCGACTCGTCGCTGTTCGTGTTCCTGGACCTGCTGCCGCGCGCGAGCGGCCTTGCGGTGCCGGGCGGCTGGGTTCTGGCCGTATCGATACTGACGATCGTGACGATCGTGAGCTTCTTCGTGACGTCGTCCGATTCCGGCTCGCTCGTGATCGACATCATCACGGCCGGCGGGCACACGGACCCGCCCGTCGCGCAGCGCGTCTACTGGGCGACGGCCGAAGGCGTGGTGGCGGCCGTCCTGCTGGCCGGTGGCGGGCTCGCTGCGTTACAGACGGCGGCGATCTCGGCGGGCCTGCCGTTCGCGATCGTGATTCTGCTCATGATCGTCTCGCTGCACCGGGCCTTCCGGGCGGACACCGCTCCGCCGGTTTGAGATCGCGGCGTGCTCGTCGCGGGACCCCTTCGATGGCACGCATGACCGCCCGTCCCGTTCCCGCAATGCAGCGCCGGGCAAAAAAAAAGCCGGCGAGCATCGCTCGCCGGCTTCCTTCGCGCAGACTGCGCCGGTGTCGATTACAGCAGCGGCACGCTGAGTAGCGCGACGATGTTGATGATCTTGATCAGCGGGTTGATGGCCGGGCCCGCGGTGTCCTTGTACGGATCGCCGACGGTGTCACCCGTGACCGCGGCCTTGTGGGCGTCGGAGCCCTTGCCGCCGAAGTGGCCGTCCTCGATGTACTTCTTGGCGTTGTCCCAGGCGCCGCCGCCCGTGGTCATCGAGATCGCGACGAAGAGACCGGTCACGATCGTGCCGACGAGCAGGCCGCCGAGCGCTTCCGCGCCGAGCAGCTTGCCGACGATGACCGGCACCAGCAGCGGCAGCAGCGAGGGGACGATCATCTCCTTGATCGCGGCCTTGGTCAGCAGGTCGACGGCCGTGGAGTAGTCCGGCTTCGTCGTGCCTTCCATGATGCCCTTGATCTCGCGGAACTGGCGGCGCACCTCGTTCACGACCGAGCCGGCCGCGCGGCCCACGGCTTCCATGGCCATGGCGCCGAAGAGGTAGGGGATCAGGCCGCCGATGAACAGACCGATGATCACGCGGTGATCCGACAGATCGAACTTGAGACCGGCGAGGCCGGCTTCCGTGAGGCTGTGCGTGTAGTCGGCGAACAGCACGAGCGCCGCGAGACCGGCCGAGCCGATGGCGTAGCCCTTCGTGACGGCCTTCGTGGTGTTGCCGACGGCGTCGAGCGCGTCGGTGACCTGGCGCACTTCCTTCGGCAGCTTCGACATCTCGGCGATGCCGCCGGCGTTGTCGGTGATCGGGCCGAAGGCGTCGAGCGCCACGATCATGCCCGTCATCGACAGCATGCTCGTGGCGGCGATCGCGATGCCGTACAGATCCGCGAGGCTGTACGCGGCCCAGATCGCCGCACAGACGGCGATCACGGGCAGCGCCGTGGACTTCATCGACACGCCGAGGCCTGCAATGATGTTCGTCGCGTGGCCGGTCTGCGACGCGGCGGCGACCTTCTGCACGGGGCTGAAGTTCGTGCCGGTGTAGTACTCGGTGATCACGACCATCGCGGCCGTGAGTGCGAGACCGATCAGCGCCGCGAAGTACAGGTTCAGCGAGTTCGCGCCCATCAGCGTGGTCGTGATCGGATAGAACGCGATTGCGGCCAGCACGCCCGAGACGACCACGCCCTTGTAGAGCGCCGGCATGATCTTGCCGGTCTTCGTGCTGACGAAGAACGTGCCGAGAATCGACGCGACGATCGAGATGGCGCCGAGCGCGACGGGGTAGAGCACCGCGTTCTCGCCGAGCGATGCGGCCGTCAGGCCGCCGAGCAGCATCGTGGCGACGAGCGTCACGGCGTAGGTCTCGAACAGGTCCGCGGCCATGCCGGCGCAGTCGCCGACGTTGTCACCGACGTTGTCGGCGATCACGGCCGGGTTGCGCGGGTCGTCTTCCGGAATACCGGCTTCGACCTTGCCCACGAGGTCGGCGCCGACGTCGGCACCCTTCGTGAAGATGCCGCCGCCGAGCCGCGCGAAGATCGAGATCAGCGAGCCGCCGAACGCGAGGCCCACGAGCGCCTTCAGGATCTGGTCCTGCTCGTAGCCCATGCCGTGCAGCACCATGTAGTACGCGGCCACGCCGAGGAGGCCCAGGCCCACGACCAGGAGGCCGGTGACCGCGCCGCCGCGGAAGGCCATCGTCAGGGCCGGGTTCAGACCCTGCGTGGCAGCCTGCGCCGTGCGGACGTTGGCGCGTACCGAGACGAACATGCCGATGTAGCCCGCGAGGCCCGAGAACACGGCGCCGAGCGCGAAGCCGATGGCCTGCAGCCAGTTGTGCAGCGCGAGCCCGATCACGAGGAACAGGACGACGCCCACGATGGCGATCGTCGAGTACTGCCGGTTCATGTAGGCCTTGGCGCCTTCCTGCACCGCCCCCGCGATTTCCTGCATGCGGGCGTTGCCGGCCGAGCGGCTGAGCACCCAGCTCACGGTGATGAAGCCGTAGACCACGGCCAGGAGTGCGGCCCCGAGCGAAAGCCACAGAGTCGTCGTCGCGTTCATTCGTTATCTCCCAAACACAAATTCAACGTGGTCGTCGGGCGCACCCATGCGTGTCCCGAGGACGTCCATATCAAACCCAGTGAAGCCTCCGCCGCGAAGAAAGGTCGACGGCGGAAGCGAGCGGGTTTCAAGCCCTTGTTTTTCTGCCCAGCTCCGCCGCTGCCGGCGAAGCGGGCGCTACTTTAGCACAAACTGGTTCGAGAGCTTTCGTGCAACCCGCTGATTCTTTAGGCGGACATAACTGGGCAGTCCTTTGACGTAGGGCGGGTAGTCCTCGCCCCGGATCAGCGGCGCCAGGTACTTGCGGCAGGCCGCCGTGATGCCGAAGCCGTCCTTCGTGATGAAGTTGCGCGGCATCATCTTTTCTTTGTTCGCGACCTTCGCGAGCGCCACCTTGCCGACGGTCCAGCGGTACGGGCTGTCGGACTTGCGCACGATCGTGGGCATCACGGCGTTCTCGCCGGCCAGCGCGAGCTCGACGGCGGCCTTGCCCACGGCATAGGCCTGCTCGACGTCGACCCTCGATGCGATGTGGCGCGCGGCGCGCTGCAGGTAGTCGGCGATCGCGTAGTGGTATTTGAGCCCCAGCTTGCCGCGGACCAGCTGGGCCACCGTGGCCGCGACGCCGCCGAGCTGGGCGTGCCCGAACGCGTCCTTCGTGCCCGTTTCCGCCAGGAACTTGCCGTCCGGCGTGCGCGTGCCTTCGGACACCACGACCACGCAGTACTCGTACTTCGCGACGCAGTCCTGCACGCGTTTCAGGAACGCGGCTTCGTCGAACGGGATCTCGGGGAACAGGATGATGTGCGGCGCGTCGGCCGGCGTCTCGCCGGCGAGGCCGCTGGCCGCGGCGATCCAGCCCGCGTGCCGGCCCATGACCTCGAGGATGAACACGCGCGTGGAGGTACGCGCCATCGAGGCCACGTCGAGTGCCGCCTCGCGCGTGGAGACTGCGATGTACTTGGCCACGGAGCCGAAGCCCGGGCAGCAGTCCGTGACGGGCAGGTCGTTGTCGACCGTCTTCGGCACGCCGATGCAGACCACGGGGTAGCCGAGCTCCGCACCGAGCTGCGACACCTTGTGAGCCGTGTCCATGGAGTCGCCGCCGCCGTTATAGAAGAAGTAGCCGATGTCGTGGGCCCTGAAGACCTCGATCAGCCGCTCGTACTCGGCGCGGTTCTGGTCGAGCCCCTTGAGCTTGTAGCGCGCGGAGCCGAACGCGCCGCCCGGCGTGTGCCTCAGCGCCGCGATGGTCCGGGCGGACTCGGCGCTGGTGTCGATCATGTCCTCGGTCAGGGCGCCCAGGATGCCGTTGCGGCCGGCGTAAACCTTGCCGAGCCTGCTGCGGTGCTTGCGCGCCGTCTCGATGACGCCGCAGGCGCTGGCGTTGATCACGGCCGTGACGCCGCCCGACTGAGCGTAGAAAACGTTCTTCTTCACACAGCCTCCGGGTCGATAGCGGGCGTGGGTACCGAGAATACCAAAGCCGCTTCGGGTTTGACGAAGCCGAAAGCCGTCGCTAGCGTAACGCCCGTCCAGACAGGGAGAACGACATTGCGAATCGTCATGCTCGGCGCGCCCGGCTCAGGGAAGGGCACTCAGGCACAGCGCCTCCAACAGGAACACCAGCTGCCGCAGGTCTCGACCGGCGACTTGCTGCGCCGCGCGGTCGCAGACAAGACGCCGCTCGGCCTCAAGGCCAAGGCGGCCATGGACGCCGGCGAGCTCGTATCGGACGAGATCGTGCTCGGCATGATCAAGGAGCGCCTGGCGCAACCCGACGCGAAGCGCGGGTTCATCCTGGACGGATTCCCGCGCAACCTCGCGCAGGCCGACAGCCTGAACGCGGTGCTGGCCGAGCTCGGCCAGAAGATCGACGCGGCCGTGCTGATGGACGTGGACTTCGACATCCTGATGAAGCGCCTGACCGGCCGGCGCACCTGCTCGAAGACCGGCGCGGTGCTGAACATCTATTTCTCGCCGCCCGCGGAGCTCGAGGCCTGCAAGAAGGCCGGCGGCGAGCTGCTGCAGCGCGACGACGACAACGAGACCACGATCCGCAACCGCCTGCAGGTCTATGAGCGCCAGACGGCGCCGCTCATCGACTACTACGAGAAGCGCGGCCTCCTGAAGAAAGTGGCGGCCACCGGGGACGTCGACGACGTGTACGCCCGGTTCAAGAAGGCGGTGGGCCTGAAGTAGCGCGCGGCCTCAGCGGGTCGGCGCGAGCAGCGCGGCCAGTTCCGTCGAGCGCCAGCCCTGCGCGAGGTGCGCAGGCGGCGTGCCCGTGGCGACGGCCACGAGGTCGCGGCGCGTGGCCAGGATCTCGGGCTCGATGCCGAGCCGCGTCGCCTGCGCCCGCACGCGCTCCTGCAGCGATTTGATCAGCGTCTTGTCCGGCGGCGGCTGCGCGGCGTTGGCGCGCACCTCGGCCTGTACCTCGGGCTGCGAGTGAGCGGCCACGGCGGCCAGCACGGCCGCGCCGTTGCGATTCAGGAATTTCTCCGGCACCAGCGCGCCGAGCGCCGCCGCGTCGCGCGGTAGTGCCGCGGCGATCGACAGCAGCAGCTCGTCCGTCAGGAGCCAGCGCCGGGGGCGGTCCGAGCGCTGCGCGGCGGTCTCGCGCCAGCGTACGAGGCCGAGCGCCGCGCATTGCGACGCGAACGACAGGCCGTGCACGCCCTTGAGCCGTGCCCACACCGTGACGGGATCGGCTTCGGGTGGCTCGGCGAGCACGCGCTCGCACTCCTCGCCGAGCCACCCGGTCCGCCCCAGGGTGGCGAGCTGCGCCTCGAGGCGATCCCAGGCGGCCAGCAGGTAGCGCACGTCGTCGAGGGCGTAGGCCAGCGCGGCCTCCGGCAGCGGCCGGCGGCTCCAGTCGGTGCGCGCATAGCTCTCGCCGAGCGTGACGCCCAGCGTGCGCGCGAGCAGGGTCTCGAGGCCGATCTGCGGCGCCTGGCCGCACAGCGCCGCCGCGATCTGCGTGTCGATCAGGCGGGGAGGCATGCGGTGCGCGTTCTGCCAGACCACCTCGAGGTCCTGCCGGGCGCTGTGCAGTACCCAGGTGAATTCCGGCCGGAACAGCTCGGCATACAACGGCGACAGGTCGAGCGGTGCAAGACAGTCGACGCACGCCACGGCGTCGCGCGTCGCGATCTGGATCAGGCACAGCTGCGGGTAATAGGTCTTCTCGCGGACGAATTCGGTATCGACGGCCGCCAGCGCCGCGCGCTTCAGCGCGTCCACCAGCTGCTCGAGCTTCT
>DASZSB010000002.1:0-1869 GCA_035548835.1 Gammaproteobacteria bacterium
AGGCGGTGTACGAAGTGTTCGCGCGCAAGCGCAAGCGGCGCGGCGCCATCGACTTCGATCTGCCGGAGACGAAGATCGTGCTCGACGAGCGCGGCAAGGTCGCGAGCGTGAAGGCCGTCGAGCGGCTCGTGACGCACAAGATCATCGAGGAATGCATGATCGCGGCCAACGTCGAGTCGGCCAAGCGCATCCGCAAGGGCAAGATCCCGGGGCTGTACCGCGTGCACGAAGGGCCGGAAGACGAGCGGCTCGAGGAGCTGCTCGTGTTCCTGCGCACCTTCGGCTACAAGCTCACGCCGAAGAACCTGCAGCCGAAGGACCTGAACCGCATCATCGAAGCAGTGGCCGGCAAGCCGGAAGCCGAGCTCGTGGAGACGGTGGTGCTGCGCTCGATGAAGCAGGCGCGCTACCAGCCCGGCAACACGGGCCACTTCGGCCTCGCGCTCGGCGCGTACGCGCATTTCACGTCGCCGATCCGTCGCTATCCGGATCTCCTGGTGCACCGCGCGATCAAGTGGCTCGGCGAGCATCGCTCGGCGAAGGGCTACCGCTACGGGATCGAGGAGATGGAGCGCCTCGGCGAGCACTGTTCGGCCACCGAGCGGCGTGCGGACGAGGCCACGCGCGAAGTCGCCGATCGCCTGAAGTGCATCTATCTCAAGGACCACATCGGCGAGACGTACGATGCGGTCATCGCGAGCGTCGTGGCGTTTGGTCTCTTCATGCGGCTGCCCGACATCCAGGCCGACGGCCTGGTGCACGTGACGGCGCTGCCGCGCGACTACTACCACCGCGATCCCGGCGGCACGACGCTGCGCGGCGAGCGCACGGGCTCCACCTTCCGGCTCACGGAGACGATGAAGGTGCGGCTCGTGGCCGTGAACGTGGAAGAGCGCAAGATCGATCTCGTGCCCGTCGAGTCGGAGCAGAGCCCGGCCGAGACCGCGCGACCCGCGGGCGGGCGCAAGCCGCGCAACCGCAATCGCCGCCGTGGCCGCTAAGCACGAGCAGGTCTACGGCCTGCACGCGGTGCGCACCGTGCTCGAGCGGCGGCCGGAGACCTTCGTCGGGGCGAAGCTGCTGCGCGATGCGGGCGGCAAGCTGGCCGAGCTCGAGCGCGAGCTGCGCAAGCACAACGTGCCCATCCAGCACGTGCACCGGGCCGATCTCGATCGCATGACGGAAGGCGGCGTGCACCAGGGCGTCGTGGCCGAGGTGCGGGCCGCGCCGGAGTTCACGATCGACGCGTTCGAGACGCTGGTCGTCGAGCGCGGCCGCGCGCTGCGGCTGCTGCTGCTCGACGGCGTGGAGGATCCGCGGAACCTGGGTGCCTGCCTGCGGACGGCGGATGCGGCCGGCATCGACGCCGTCGTGGTGCCCCGCGACCATTCGGCCAAGCTCACGGCTTCGGCCCTGAAGACGGCGACCGGGGCGGCCGAGACGGTGCCCGTGTTCCGGGCGCCGAACCTGGCCCGGACGATCGCCTGGCTGAAGGAAGCCGGGGTCTGGGTGGTCGGGGCGGACGCGGAGGCCACGCAGTCGCTGTATGCGGCCAAGCTTTCCACCCCGGTGGCCATGGCGCTCGGCGGCGAGGGGCGGGGCCTGCGCCGGCTCACGCGCGATCTCTGCGACGAGCTGGTCTCGATCCCCATGGCGGGCTCGGTCGAGAGCCTGAACGTGTCGGTGGCGACCGGCGTGGTGCTGTTCGAGCTGCTGCGCCAGGCCCCGAAATGAGCCGGGAAGCCGCGCTGCTGGCTTGAGCCCGCCCACGCTCCCCGGTTAGGATACGCGCCCCCGGCCCATAAGGGTCGGGTCAACTCCTTGCCTCACCGCTCGTCGGGAGGCTAAACCCACGGGGAGATTCGTTTG
>DASZSB010000003.1:0-25371 GCA_035548835.1 Gammaproteobacteria bacterium
CGCTCGTGGCGCGCCTGCTCGTGCACGCGGTGGCGCAACGCGAGGTAGGCAGCCTTCAGCGCCCGGCAGCGCTCGGGAGGCTGCAGGTGCACGCGCTCGAGCGCCTCGAGCTGCCGGACGTTGTCCGGAAACTCGACGAGCTCGGGAAACTCGCCGGAGTGAGCCAGCACCCAGTAGTCGATCAGGAATTCGATGTCGGCGATACCGCCCGCGTCCTGCTTGATGTCGAACTCGCCGGCTTTGGCCTGCGAGAGCTCGGCCCGCATCCGCCTGCGCATCTTCGCGACCTCGGTCTTGAGCTTCACCCGATCGATGTGGCGCACGAGGACCTCGCGGCGGATGCGCTCGAATGCATCGCAGACGGCACGCGAGCCCGCAAGCGCGCGGCTGCGCAACAGCGCCTGATGCTCCCAGACCCAGGCCTCGGTCTGCTGGTAGTGGCGAAAGCCCTCGAGGCCCTGCACCAGCAGGCCCGCGCGGCCGCTCGGGCGTAAGCGCGTATCGACCTCGTACAGCTTGCCCGAGCTCGTCTGAATCGACAGGAAATGGATCAGCCGCTGCACGAGCCGTGCGAAGAAGCGCTCGTTGTCGAGGGGTGGCGATCCATCCGTCTCCTGCACCTCGCCCTGCGAGTCGTGCAGGAACACGAGGTCGAGATCCGAGCCGTAGCCGAGCTCGAGGCCGCCGAGCTTGCCGTAGCCAATGATCGCGAAACCCGCCTCCCGCAGCGGCGGCCCGCAGCGTGGAACGCCATACTTCGCGACGAGCTCCGCGCGCGCCATTCCAAGCGAGTAGTCGAGCACGAGCTCCGCCGTATCGGTCAGCCGGTCGCTGACCTTCATGATCGGCAGCGAGCCCAGCCGGTCCGCGATCGCGATGCGGAACATCGCCGTGCGCTGGAACACGCGAATCGCGTCGAGAGCTTCCTCGACGTCACCGGGCGCCACGCCGTGCGTGATGCGCTCGAGCAGAGCGGCGAGCTCCTCGCGCGTGGGCGGGCTATCGAACAGACGCTCGTCGAGCAGCTCGTCGAGCAGGATGGGCTGCTCCGCGAGCTGACGCGCGAGCCAGGCGCTGCCTTCGACGAGCTTCAGCAACCCCTCGAGAGCCGCCGGATTCTCGTTCAGCAAGGCGAGATACGCGGAGCGGCGACCCACGGCGCGGAACACCGGCAGCACACGCTCGAGACACTTCGCCGGCGCCGCGTGCCGGCCGATCAGCTGAATCGTGCGCGCCATGGCGGCGGCGAGCCGCTGCCGGCCGACCTCGTCCATGCGCTGGTACAGGGCGCCGTGGCGCAGATCGCCGAGCAAGGCGCCGGCCTCCTCGTTGCCGGCGAGCGGCGTATCCGCGAGCATCGCGCCCATATCGCCGGACTCCCAGGCCGCGGCGACCGGATCGGCCGTCGGTCCGGCCGCACCTTCCACGTCCCAGGCCACGCTCTTGAACTCGCCTTCCACGGTGGCCCGCTGCCGGGCGAGCCGCGCATAGAGCGCATCCCAGTCGGGCTCGCGGAGCGCGTATGCCAGACGCGCGCGCTCCTCGGGATCCGTCGGCAGCGTGTGCGTCTGCTGATCGGCGAGCGCCTGCAGCCGGTTCTCGACGACGCGCAGCAGCCGGTAGGCCTCCACGAGCGCCGCCACCGTGCTCTCCGGCAGCTGCCGGTCGCCCCCTAGCAGCGGCATCACGCGGAGCAGCGAGCGCTCGCGCAGCTCCGGCCGGCGGCCGCCGCGCACGATCTGGAACGCCTGCGCAATGAACTCGATCTCGCGGATGCCGCCGGGGCCGAGCTTGATGTTCTCCTCCATGTCCTTGCGCGCGACTTCCTGGCTGATCAGGCGTTTCATCTGTCGCAACGCGTCGAACACGCCGTAGTCGAGATAGCGACGATAGACGAACGGCGTGAGCACGAGGTCGAACACGTCGCGCGCGAACTCCTGGCCGGTCACGAGCCGCGCCTTCACATACGCGTATCGCTCCCAGTCGCGGCCATGCTCCACGAGATACGCCTCGAACGCGCTCAAGCTCACGGCCAGCGGCCCGCTCGCGCCGAACGGCCGCAGACGCGTATCGACGCGATACGCGAACCCGTCCTCCGTGCGCTGGTCGAGCAGCCGGATCAGCAGCTGACCGAGCCGCAGGTAGTAGGTTTCCGGCTCGACATTGAGCCCGGTCCCCGACTCCTCGGACGCGTCCGGATAGACGAAAACCAGGTCGACGTCGGAGGAGAAATTGAGCTCCTTGCCGCCGAGCTTGCCCATGCCGAGCACGAGCAGTGGCAGCTCGCGGCCGGTGGCATCACGCGGCCGCCCGAAGCGCGGCTCGAGCTGCAGGCTGGCGTAACGCGTCGCCGCGCCGATCAGGCAGTCGGCCAGCAGCGAGACCTCCGCGAGCGTCGTATCGAGGCCCGCGAGACCCGCGATATCGCGCCATGCGATCCGCGCCATCTCGATCTGGCGCGTGCGGCGCAGCGCCGCCATGGCCTGCGATTCCGTGGCCCCGCCGAGGGCGAGGCGCGCTTCGATGG
The DNA here is from genome assembly GCA_035548835.1 of Gammaproteobacteria bacterium. GTDB lineage: Bacteria > Pseudomonadota > Gammaproteobacteria > Steroidobacterales > Rariloculaceae > FEN-1219. The sequence continues at coordinate 2,528 of DASZSB010000003.1, forward strand.
CTGCGGGCGTGAGGGGCGAGGCGTCCCGCACGCGCTCTAGCAGCGCCTCCGGGTACCGCAGCAGCACTCCGAGCACGAACTCGCTGACCACGCACACACGCAGCGCCGACTCCGCGAGATCGGCCGGCAAGCGCACCTCGAGATCGGCGAGCCTCGAGGCCACGCGCTCGTAACGCGCCGTGAGCGCAGCCGGCAGATCCGACGGGGGTGGCAGCATCAGGACGGGCATTCCACACCGTCTCGGGCGCCAGTGGAAGCGTCCGGAAAAAAGAAAGCCCCGCACGGGGCGGGGCTTTCGATTCGAGCGGTCGCGCTCGCGAAGGCTTACATCATGCCTTCCATGCCGTGGCTGTGACCGCCGGCCGGGGCAGGCGATTCCACCTTCGGCGCCTCGGCGATCATCGCCTCGGTCGTCAGCAGGAGACCGGACACGGACGTCGCGTTCTGCAGGGCCAGACGCGTGACCTTGGTCGGGTCGATGATGCCGAACTTGACCATGTCGCCGTACTCGCCGTTGGCGGCGTTGTAGCCGTAGTTGCCCTTGCCATTGACGACGGCGTTCAGGACCACGGAGGCATCCGCGCCGGCGTTACCGACGATCTGGCGCAGCGGCTCTTCGACGGCCTTGCGCAGGATGTTGATGCCGACGTTCTGGTCGTCGTTGGCGCCCTGCAGGTTCGCGATGCCCTTCAGCGCACGCAGCAAAGCCACGCCGCCGCCCGGCACCACGCCTTCCTCGACGGCCGCACGCGTAGCGTGCAGGGCGTCCTCGACGCGAGCCTTCTTTTCCTTCATCTCGACTTCCGTCGCGGCGCCGACCTTGATGACGGCGACACCGCCGGCCAGCTTCGCGACACGCTCCTGGAGCTTCTCGCGATCGTAGTCGGACGTGGACTCCTCGATCTCCTTGTTGATCTGATCGATGCGGCCCTTGATGTCGGCCTTCTTGCCCGCGCCATCGACGATCGTGGTGTTCTCCTTCGAGACCTGCACCTTCTTCGCCTCGCCGAGGTCGTTGATGGTGGCCTTCTCGAGCGACAGACCCACCTCTTCGGAGATGACCTGGCCGCCCGTCAGGATCGCGATGTCCTGCAGCATGGCCTTGCGGCGGTCACCGAAGCCCGGCGCCTTCACGGCCGCGACCTTCACGATGCCGCGGATGTTGTTGACCACGAGCGTGGCCAGCGCCTCGCCTTCGATGTCCTCGGCGATGATCAGGAGCGGCCGGCCCGACTTCGCGACGGCCTCGAGCAGCGGCAGCAGCTCGCGGATGTTCGAGATCTTCTTGTCGTGGATCAGGATCAACGGGTTGTCGAGGTTGGCCGACTGCGTGGCCTGGTCGTTGATGAAGTACAGCGACAGATAGCCGCGGTCGAACTGCATGCCTTCGACGACGTCGAGCTCGTTCGCAAGCCCCGAACCTTCCTCGACCGTGATCACGCCTTCCTTGCCGACCTTGCTCATGGCCTCGGCGATGATCTTGCCGATTTCCTCGTCGGCGTTGGCCGAGATCGTGCCGACCTGTGCGATCGACTTGTCGTCCTTGCAGGGCTGCGACAGCTTCTTCAGCTCCTCGATGATCGCGGCGGCGGCCTTGTCGATACCGCGCTTCAGATCCATCGGGTTGAAGCCTGCGGACACCGACTTCAGGCCTTCACGCAGGATGGCCTGGGCCAGCACCGTGGCCGTCGTGGTGCCGTCGCCGGCGGCGTCGGAAGTCTGCGAGGCGACTTCCTTCACCATCTGCACGCCCATGTTCTCGAACTTGTCCTCGAGCTCGATCTCCTTCGCGACCGAGACGCCGTCCTTCGTGACGGTCGGGGCGCCGAAGCTCTTCTCGAGCACGACGTTGCGGCCCTTCGGGCCGAGCGTGACCTTGACCGCATTCGCGAGAACGTTCACGCCTTTCAGCATGCGCTGGCGGGCGTCATCGGAAAAACGAACTTCTTTCGGAGTCGCCATGACTCTGTCTCCTGAAAATTTGAACTGGCTTAAAGGGGATGGATTCGATTACTTCTCGATGACGGCCATGACGTCGTCTTCGCGCATGACCAGCAGGTCTTCGCCGTCGACCTTGACCTCGGTGCCGCTGTACTTGCCGAACAGCACCTTGTCGCCCTTCTTCAGATCGAGCGGGCGGATTTCGCCGTTCTCGAGGATCTTGCCTTTGCCGACCGCGAGCACCTCGCCCTTGATGGGCTTCTCGGTGGCGGTGTCCGGGATCACGATGCCGCCCGGGGACTTGCGCTCCTCTTCGGTACGCCGAATCACGACGCGATCGTGCAGGGGACGAAGTTTCATGAATGCTCTCCCTTTTTCAAGCATTTGAATTGATTTCGGAATTCCTGACCGGCAGCTTTTTGTTAGCACTCGGTCAAAGTGAGTGCCAATCATATGGATCGGCCGCCCGATTTCAAGATTTTTTTGCGAGCCGAGTCATGACAGGGGTTGCGGCGCGCCGGTATGCTTCTACGGATTTAACGTTGCGTGGTGCAGCGCGGCCCGTGAGCTCGCCAACCTTGCTCGTCCTGACGACCTGCGGGAACGCCCCGGACGCCGATCGCCTGGCGACACTGCTGGTCGAGCAGCGGCTCGCCGCCTGTGTGAATGCGGTGGGCGGGGTCGCGTCGACCTATCGCTGGCAGGGCCGCGTTCAGCACGACCAGGAGACGCTGTTGGTCATCAAAACCACTGCCGAGCGATACGCAGCCGTCGAGCAGGCGATCCGCACGCACTCGAAATACGAGCTGCCGGAAGTCGTGGCGATCCAGGTGGCCGCGGGTTCGAGCGTTTATCTCGACTGGATCCGGGAATCCGTCGCCGCTGGCAGGGACTAACACGCATGGCTCCGTACCGCACCGTACTCCGAATCGTCGCCTGCACGCTGCTGGCGCTCGCCGGCAACGCCGCGCTCGCCCAGGACCCGCCGCCACCGCAGCAGGTCTTCAAGTATTCGACCCGCGCGGACGCCGACCGCGTGTACCTCGATTTCGGCATCCTGAACGGCTACTACCTGTATCGGGCCCGCTTCGGCTTCGACAGCGGCACCGACGGCGTCTCCCTGGGCGCCGCCTCTTTCCCGCGCGGGGAAACACACAAGGACGAGTACTTCGGCGAGCAGGAGGTCTACCGCGGCAAGTTCACGATCGCGATCCCGTATAAAAGGACGGGCGCGGCCAGCGCCGTAGACCTGAAACTGCGGCTGCAGGGCTGCGCCGACTTCGGCCTGTGCTATCTGCCGCAGGACTGGACGGCGAAGATCGCCCTGCCCCCTGGGGCCGCCGGCGCCGCGGCACGCCCCGGCCTGCTCGACATCGGCGGCACACCGACGACGGCCGCCACCAGCCCGGCGACCGACGACCTGCTGCCGGCCGACCAGGCGTTCGTCATGAACGCGCGTTTCGACAAGCCCAACGAGCTGACCGTGGCGTGGCAGATCGCGCCCGGCTACTACCTGTACCGCGACAAGCTGACGTTCTCGGCCACCGGCAAGATCGAGCTCGGCGCGGCGCGCCTTCCCGACGGCAAGCCACACACCGACGACAACTTCGGCGCCGTGCAGGTGTTCCGCGATTTCGTCGAGGCGAAGGTTCCGTTCTCCCGCGCGAGCCCGGGCGCGCTCGACGTCGTCATCACGGCAGGCTTCCAAGGCTGCAAGGACAACAGCATCTGCTATCCGCCCGGCGAGCAGACCATGCCGATGGTGCTGCCCGCCACGAGCGAGTTCCCGGCGAGCGCCACCGCGAGCGGCGCGCCCGGCCCGGTCTCCGAGCAGGATCAGTGGGCGGCTCGCATCATCACCGGCTCGTGGTTCAGCTTGCTCGGCTGGTTCTATCTGGGCGGCCTTGCCCTGTCGCTGACACCGTGCGTGCTGCCCATGGTGCCGATCCTGTCGAGCATCATCGCAGGCCAGGGCGCGGTTTCGACACGGCGCGGCTTCCTGTTGTCGCTGTCGTACGTGCTCGGCATGGCGGCCACGTATACCAGCGCCGGGGCGCTGGCCGCGCTGGCCGGCGGCCAGATCCAGGCTCTGTTCCAGAAGCCCTGGATCATCACGCTGTTCGCGGGGCTGTTCGCCGTGCTTGCGCTCAGCATGTTCGGACTGTTCGAGCTGCAGATGCCGACGGCGCTGCAAACCCGGCTCGCGAACCTGGCCAACCGCCAGAAGGCGGGCACGTTCCTCGGCACCGCCGTGATTGGCGCGCTGACGGCACTGATCGTCACGACCTGCGTCGCGCCACCGCTCGTGGGCGCACTCGCGGTGATCGGCCAGACGGGCGACGTGGCGCGCGGCTCCGGCGCGCTGTTTGCGCTCAGCATCGGCATGGGCTCGCCGCTGCTGCTGGTCGGTGCTTCCGCAGGGCAGCTGCTGCCGCGTGTCGGCCCGTGGATGAATACGGTCAAGGCCGCGTTCGGCGTGCTGATGCTCGGCATGGCCATCTGGATGATGGAACGCGTGCTGCCGGGCTCGGTGACGCTGGTGCTCTGGTCCTTGCTGGTGTTCCTGACGGGCGTGTTCCTCGGCGCGTTCGAGGCGCTGCCGGCCAACCCGAGCCCGATGCGCCGGTTGGCGAAGGGGTTCGGCGTGCTCGCGTGCCTGTACGGCTCGCTGCTGCTGATCGGCGCCACGCTCGGCGGCGAGGACCCATTGCGCCCGATTCCGCAGGCCGCGCTGGCGCGGGCCGGCACCGGCGGCGCGGTGGCCGCGACCCGGCCGGCACTCGAGTTTCGCCCGATCGAGACGGTCGCCGCTCTCGATCAGGCGCTGACCGAGGCGCGCGCCGCTCACCAGCCCGTGATGCTCGACTTCACGGCCGATTGGTGCATCTCCTGCAAGGAGATGGAGCACAACACGTTCCCCGACCAGGGGGTGATCGGCGCGCTGAAACCGTTTATGTTGTTACGGGCGGATGTCACTGCGAACGACAAGGATGACCAGGCGCTGTTGCAACGCTTTCACAGCTTCGGCCCCCCGACCATCGCGTTCTTCGATGCCGGCGGCACCGAGCGCGAGAACTTCAAGCTGGTCGGGTTCGTTCCGCCCGCCGAATTCACCAAGCACGTCACGACACTTGCCGCCCTCTGAGGAGTCGCCCCATGGCTAGGTCGCGCCCCGCCCTGCTGACCCTCGGCCTGAGCGCGGCTGCAGCGCTCGGCTACGTCACCTATCGCCTGCTCGTGCCAGCGGCCCCACAGCCGGAGGTCACGTTCAACGATGGCGAGCGCCCGCACGAAGAGCACGAGGCGCCGGCCCGGCAGCTCGCGGAGACGCTGCCGGACTTCACGCTCGGCAATCTGGCCGGCGAGCCGCAATCCATCCGCAGCTTCGGCGGCAAACCGCTGCTGATCAACTTCTGGGCCACCTGGTGCGGCCCGTGCCTGCGAGAGATTCCGATGCTGAAGGAGCTGCAGACCTCGCGGCCGGACATCCAGATCGTCGGCGTCGCCGTCGATCGGCGCGAGCCGGTCGAGAAGTTCGCCAGCGACATGCCGTTCAACTACCCGATCCTGATCGGCCAGAGCGAAGCCTGGGAGGCCGCGGCGGCGCTCGGGGTCGACGTCTACGCCCTGCCGTTCACCGTGTTTGCCGGCGCCGACGGCAGCGTGCTCGGGGTCCATACGGGCGAACTGCACGCCGAGCAGCTGGCCGACTTCCGGGCCATCGTCGACGATCTGGCCACCGCCAAGATCGGCGTCGCCGAAGCCCGGAGCCGGCTCGCGGGCCGAATGTAGCGCGCTTCGGCCCGAAAAAATCGACATAGTGCCGCTAACTGCGGCGAAAACGGGTAAACTCGCCGATCATGACTCGGCAGGTGCTTTGCCCATGGCCCGGTTCTTATTGTTGAATGGCCCCAATCTGGGGCAGCTGGGTGTGCGCGAGCCCGGCGTGTACGGCACGACGACGCTGGCAGAGATCGAGAGCCGATCGCGCGCGCAGGCTGCGGCTGCCGGTCACGAGCTCGATACGTTCCAGAGTGACGCCGAAGCCGACCTGATCCGCCGCATCCACAAGGCCCGGGAGGAGCACGTCGCCGTGATCCTGTTCAATCCCGCGGCGTTCACGCATACCAGCGTCGCCCTGCGGGATGCGCTGCTCGCCGTGCAGATCCCGTTCATCGAGCTGCATCTCTCGAACGTGGCGGCGCGCGAGCCCTTCCGCCACAAGTCGTTCTTTGCGGACGTAGCGATGGGCACGATCGCGGGCTTCGGCCCGACGAGCTACGAGCTCGCACTGACCGCGGCGATCCGTCACGTGTCCAAAGGGGGGAAATAATGGACATACGAAAAGTAAAAAAGCTGATCGAGCTGCTGGAGGAGTCGGGGATCTCGGAGATCGAGATCTCCGAGGGTGAGGAATCGGTCAGGATCAGCCGCTATCCGCAGCCCGGCACGGTCAGCGTGGCCACCGCGCCGATGACCATCGCCGCGCAACCGGCACCCATCGCCACACAGGCCGCAGCCCCCTCTGCGAGCGCCGCCGCCCCCGCGGCGCCGGGCCCGCGCGGCCAGCAGGTCACCGCGCCCATGGTCGGCACCTTCTATAGCGGCCCGGCACCGGGCGCGAAGCCGTTCGTCGAAGTCGGCAGCGAAGTGAAGCCCGGCGACACGCTCTGCGTCATCGAAGCCATGAAGATGATGAACCAGATCGAGTCGGAATTTGCGGGCCGCGTGGTCAGCGTCCTGGTCGAGAACGGCAGCCCGGTCGAGTTCGGCCAGCCGCTGTTCGTGATCGAAGAATAGCGGCACGCGGGCACACCCATGCTCGACAAAGTTCTGATCGCCAACCGGGGCGAGATCGCACTTCGCATCCTCAGGGCCTGCCGCGAGCTCGGCATCAAGACCGTGGCCGTGCACTCGACGGCCGACACCACGCTGAAGCACGTGCTGCTGGCGGACGAGACCGTCTGCATCGGCCCGCCGCGCTCGCAGCAGAGCTACCTCAACATGCCGGCCATCATCGCGGCGGCCGAGGTCACGGACGCGGTCGCGATCCATCCGGGCTATGGCTTCCTGTCGGAGAACGCCGATTTCGCCGAGCGTGTGGAGGAGAGCGGATTCATCTTCATCGGGCCGAAGCCCGAGACGATCCGCCTCATGGGCGACAAGGTGTCGGCCATCAAGACAATGCGGGCCGCGGGCGTCCCCTGCGTGCCGGGCTCGGATGGGCCGCTGACCGACGATCCGCAGGAGAACGCGCGGATCGCACACGACATCGGCTACCCGGTGATCATCAAAGCGGCGGCCGGCGGCGGCGGCCGCGGCATGCGCGTCGTGCACAGCGACGCCGCGCTGTTCAATGCGGTCACGATCACGCGCGCCGAGGCGCTCTCCGCCTTCGGCAGCGATCAGGTCTACATGGAGAAGTTCCTCGAGCACCCTCGCCACGTCGAGTTCCAGGTGCTGGCCGACAGCCACGGCAACGCCGTGCACCTCGGCGAGCGCGACTGCTCGATGCAGCGGCGCCACCAGAAGGTCATCGAGGAATCGCCGGCGCCCGGCATCACGGACGAAGAACGCCAGAGGATGGGCCAGACGTGCGTCGACGCCTGTCTTGCGATCGGCTATCGCGGTGCCGGCACGTTCGAGTTCCTGTACGAGGACGGCCGGTTCTACTTCATCGAGATGAACACACGCGTCCAGGTCGAGCACCCCGTGACGGAGCTCGTGACGGGCATCGACATCGTGAAGACGCAGCTCGCGATCGCGGCCGGTGAACGACTGCCGTTCCGCCAGTCCGACATCCGCTGGCGCGGGCACGCGATCGAGTGCCGCATCAACGCCGAAGACCCGAAAACGTTCGTCCCCTCGCCGGGCACGGTGAGCCTGTGGCACCCGCCGGGCGGCCCCGGCATCCGCGTCGACAGCCATATGTACAGCGGCTACGCCGTGCCGCCCTACTATGACTCGCTGATCGCGAAGGTCATCGCGCACGGCGAGCATCGCGGCGCGGCCATCGCCCGCATGAACACTGCGCTGCACGAGATCGTGGTGGATGGGATCAGCACGAACATCCCGCTGCACCAGGAGATCTTCCAGCACGGCGCGTTCAAGGCCGGCGGCACGGATATCCATTACCTCGAGCGCCGGCTCGGCCTGAAGTAGCGGCGCACCCTCGTGCGCCGGCAAATCACCCTGCAGCTCGACGCCGCCGCGGTACCCACCGCGGAGGCGTTGCTTGCGCTCGCCGGCGCAGAGTCGATCGCACTCGCCGACGCGGGCGACGACCCCGTGCTGGAACCTGCGCCGGAGACGGCACCGTTGTGGCCGCACGTGACGCTGCGCGCGGTGTTCCACGCGGACGTGGAGCTCGGCGGAGTGGGTGAGCTGCTCCGCAGCTCGTGTGCGGCCCGCAACGTGCGCATCGCCGGGCTGCACGACGCCGACTGGCAGGGCGCGATCCGCCAAGCGTTCAAGGCACGGCCTTTCGGCCGCAGGATCTGGCTCGCCCCCGCGGACGACACGCAGGTGCCCGAGGGCCGAACCGGCATACGTCTGCACATGGGCCTCGCGTTCGGCACGGGCGAACACCCGACGACGGCGCTGTGCCTCGAGTGGCTCGACGCGAACGTCCGCGCCGGCGCCACGATCGTCGACTACGGCTGCGGCTCGGGAGTGCTCGCGATCGCGGCGATCGCGCTCGGCGCGAGCCACGCCTGGGCCACCGACAACGATCCGCAGGCGCTCGAGGCCACGCGCGCGAACGCCGAGCTGAACGGCGTGGCGGACAGGCTCGTGGTCCTCGCGCCGGAAGCGATGCCACCCGTCGCGACCGACATCGTGGCGGCGAACATCCTGGCCGGTCCGCTGATCGCGCTCGCGCCTCGGCTTGCGGCACATGCACGCCCAGGCGGCGCGCTCGTCTTGAGCGGCCTGCTGACCACGCAGGCCGACGCGGTCAAGCGCGCCTACGAGCCCTACTGCACCGATTTCGCGCAAGCCACCGAGCAGGGCTGGGTATGCCTCGCGGCGATCCGGCGCAGCGCGGGTTAAGGCACCGGCGAACCGTTAGAATCGGCCGCGAGGAGCGACCGTCGCATGCTGTTCACCCGCTGCCCGGAATGCGGTACGACCTTCAGGGTCACTGACGAAGCCTTGAAGAAGGCCCACGGCCAGGTGCGCTGTGGCCGCTGTGCCAGCGTGTTCAACGCGCTCGCCGAGCAGATCGAAGCCACCGATTCGCCCGCGCGCACGCACGACACCGGCGAGCCGGTGCCGCCCGTGGCAACGCCCCCTGCGCCCGAGGCTGCGCGTCGCGATGATCTGCCCTCCGCCGACCACGCGACGCCGGAGCCGGTACCGTCGCCGCCCGAGCCCGAGACGCCAGTCGCGCCCGTCTCGGCCGAGGAGTCGCCGCCCGCGGGCGGACCCGCCGCCGCCCGACCTGACGCGATCGTGGGCGAAACACGGGCACCGCCGCCGGCCACCGAGCGGACGGACCTTGCCGTGGCCGCGATCGGCGCAAGCTCCATCGCCGAGGTCGTGGCGGAGGCCGAGATCGCCGCGGCAGCCGCGGACGAACCCGCGACGTCATCCGCACCCGGCGCCGATGCGCCCGCGATCAGCGCGGAGCAGATCGAGGAAGTGCTCGGTGGCCCCGCGGACACGCCCCTGCTCGGCCAGGAACCGCCGTGGCCGCTGCAGGCGGCGCCGAGACCGCGCGCAAGCCGCTGGTGGATCGCGGCCAGCGCACTCGCAGTGCTGGCGTTCGGTGTGCAGCTCGCCAACCACTTCCGCACGACACTCGCCGCACACCCCGTGTTCGGCCCGTGGACGCAAGCCGCGTACGCGCTCGTCGGCGTCACCGTCACGCCGAACTGGGACGTGCGCCAATACGAGATCCTCGATTGGGTCGCTGCGGCAGAGCCAAACGTCCGCGGCGTAGGCAGCCTGAAGATCACCGCGCGAATCCAGAATCGCGGCCCGCAGCGACAGCCTTACCCGGAAGTGCAACTGCGCCTCAAGGATCGCTGGGAAAAAGCCGTAGGCAGTCGCATGTTCAAGCCCGAGGAGTATCTTTCGCACGATGCGCCGCACGCAGCGCTGATGGCAGCCGGCGAGACTGCGCGCGCGGAGATTTCGATCGTCGATCCGGGCCCCGATGCCTACGGATTCGAGCTCGATGTGTGCATCGAAGTCGAGGCACGGACACTAACGTGCCGTGGCGACAAAGTATTTCGCTGACACGCGCGCACCGCACAAACCTGCTAGTCAAAACTGACGCGCAGCGTGTATCATCGTCGCCCCCTGAAGTCGGTTTCCTACTGCTAGAAAAACGGGGTTAGCGTCAAACGAGTGCACACCTGGCCGCGAGCCGGGGCAAGACTGCTTTCGCTTGCAGCACGCGTTGACGCTGAAGAGAAGAGCTGGCGCAACCGACTCAGTGGTGACTCAAGACTACGTTCGTCAGGGGAGAACGTCGTGATCGCGACGCCGAGCATCAAGAGAACCTCGCGCAAGAAAACCAAACGCATCGCGAGCCACCCGGTTACGGTCGGTGTGCGCAACAAACCGCTGAGCAGCCTGACCGACGAATGCCTGAACAGCTACTTCGAGAACCTGAACGGCCATAAGCCGGGCGACCTCTACCAGCTGGTCATCGGTGAGGTCGAGAAGCCGCTGTTCCGCGCAGTGCTGACATACACGCACGGCAATCAGAGCGAAGCCGCCGAGATCCTCGGTATCAACCGCGGCACGCTGCGCAAGAAGCTCAAAGCGTACAAGCTCCAGGGCCGATGAGCCCGGCGCGGCAGAACCGGCGCGCCACGCCCAGCCGCCGCGCAACCGACGATCAGACCGCAAAGCCGCGGCGGCGTGCGCTGCTCAGCGTCGCGAACAAGCAGGGGCTCGAGCCGCTGGCCGCGGGCCTCGCAGGGCTGGGCTTCGAGATCGTTTCCACGGGAGGCACGGCCAAGGCCCTGCGCAAGGCCGGGGTCGACGTGACCGAGGTCGCCACGATCACCGGCTTTCCGGAGATCATGGACGGGCGCGTCAAGACGCTGCATCCGCACATCCACGGCGGCCTGCTCGCGCGCCGCGGCGTCGACGACGCCGTACTCGCCGAGCACGGAATCGGCGTCATCGATCTGCTCGTCGTCAATCTCTATCCCTTCGAGGCCACGGCCGCGCGGCCGGACTGCACCGACGCGGAGGCGATCGAGAACATCGACGTCGGCGGCCCCGCCATGTTGCGCGCGGCCGCCAAGAACCACGAGCACATCCTCGTGGTCGTCGATCCGGCCGATTACGCGCCCGTACTGGCCGCACTCGCGGAAGACGACGTTCCGGCCGGCCTGCGGCGCGAGCTCGCCATCAAGGCGTTCAGCCACACGTCCCGCTACGACGCCGCCATCAGTGCGTATCTGCGCGCCCACAGCACGGCGCCCGACGCATGGCCCGACCCCCTGCTGCGCAGCTGGCGGCTCACGCAGGCGCTGCGCTACGGCGAGAATCCGCACCAGCACGCGGCGCTGTACCGCGACATCGAGCAGGTGCCGGGCACCGTGGCGCACGCCACACAGGTGCAGGGCAAGGAACTGTCGTTCAACAACATCGTCGACGCGGATGCCGCGTACCAGGCCGTGAAGGCCTTCGAAGCGGCGGCCTGCGTGATCGTCAAGCACGCGAATCCGTGCGGCGCGGCCGTGGCGGCAACGCCCGCCATGGCGTACCAGCTGGCCTATCGCACCGATCCGACGTCCGCCTACGGCGGCGTCATCGCGTTCAACCGGCCGCTCGACCAGGCCTCGGCCGAGGCCATCGTGGGCCGGCAGTTCGCCGAGGTCATCATCGCTCCGGAGATCACGAAAACCGCGCGAGCCGTGCTCGCGAAGAAGCCCGCCATCCGCGTCCTGGAAGCCGGCTGGCCGGCCGCATCGGCCACGCGCGAACGCACCTTCGAGATCAAGACGATCGAGGCCGGCGCGCTGCTGCAGGACACAGACCGCGGTCACGTCGACCTCACCGCGGCCAGGGTCGTCACGCATCGCGCGCCGACGACCGAGGAGCTGCGCGACCTGCAGTTCGCCTGGACCGTCGTGAAGTACGTGAAGTCGAACGCGATCGTGTACACGCGCGAGGGCGCTACGCTCGGCATCGGCGCGGGCCAGCCGAGCCGCGTCATGAGCGCCCGCATCGCGGCGCTGAAGGCCGAAGAGGCCAGCCTCGCGCTCAACGGCGCGGCCATGGCGTCGGACGCCTTCTTCCCGTTCCGCGACGGTATCGACGCGGCGGCGGAACGGGGCATCCGCGCGGTCGTGCAGCCCGGAGGCTCGATGCGCGACGAGGAAGTCGTGCAGGCCGCAAACGAGCATGGCATGGCGATGGTCTTCACCGGCATGCGGCACTTCCGGCACTGACGGGGAGCGGAGCAGCAGCGTGAAAGTCCTGGTCATCGGCAGCGGCGGTCGCGAGCACGCGATGGCCTGGAAGCTCGCCCAATCGCAGCGCGTGGCGGAAGTCCTGGTCGCGCCCGGCAACGCCGGCACCGCGAACGAGCCGAAAGTCCGCAACGTGCCCGTGGCCGTCACGGACTACGACGGGCTCGTGCAGCTCGCCAGGAGCGAGGGCGTGGCGCTCACAATCGTGGGCCCCGAAATCCCGCTCGTCGGCGGTGTCGTGGATCGCTTCGAGCAGCATGGGCTCAAGTGCTTCGGACCGCGTGCCGACGGTGCGCAGCTCGAAGGCTCGAAAGCGTTCACGAAGGCGTTCCTGACGCGCCACAGGATTCCGACGGCCGCCTTCCGCACGTTCACGGAGTTCACGGCCGCGCGCGACTACGTGCGCACGCTGAGGCCACCGGTCGTGATCAAGGCCGACGGCCTGGCCGCCGGCAAGGGCGTGATCATCGCGCCCACGCTCGCGGAGGCGGAAGCCGCGCTCGACCGCGTGCTGCGACAGGGCGCGTTCGGCGCCGCCGGCGCGAAGGTCGTGATCGAGGATTACCTCCGCGGCGAGGAAGCCAGCTTCATCGCCGTCGTCGACGGCACGCGCGTGGTGCCGCTCGCGAGCTCGCAGGATCACAAGACGCGCGACGACGGCGACCGCGGCCCGAACACGGGTGGCATGGGCGCCTACTCGCCTGCGCCCGTCGTGACGCCGGCGGTCCACGAGCGCGTGATGCGCGAGATCATGCTGCCCACGGTGCGCGGCCTCATGGCCGACGGCATCCACTACCGCGGCTTCCTGTACGCGGGCCTGATGATCGACGACGCGGGCCGGCCGTTCGTGATCGAGTTCAACTGCCGGCTCGGCGATCCCGAGACGCAGCCGATCCTGTTCCGCCTGCGCACCGATCTCGCCGAGATCTGCCTGTCGTGCTTCGACGGCACGCTCGGCACCAGGGCCATCGACTGGGACGAGCGCGCCACGGTCGGCGTGGTGATGGCGAGTCGCGGCTACCCGGACGCGTACGACAAGGGCAAGCCGATCTCGGGCCTCGAGGGCGCCAATGGCAGCGACGTGAAGGTGTTCCACGCCGGCACGAAGCTCGAGGGCGGCCGCGTGGTGACGGACGGCGGCCGCGTGCTGTGCGTCGTGGGGACGGGCGGCAGCGTGCGCGCGGCCTCGGAGGCCGCGTACTCCGGCGTGCGCAAGATCAGCTGGGACGGCGCGTTCTACCGCACCGACATCGGCTACCGCGCCATCCAGCGCGAAGAGGCCAGCTGACCCAACGCGTCGCTGACGCAGCGTCCCGGCGTCCTCGCAATGGAGGGCTGACGGGGCGCTCGCGCACAGGGATGCGCGCGCGCGAGCCTACAGGGCTGTATTCACGGCGTCCCCGGCAGTCCTCCAGTGCGAGGACGCCGGGACGCGTAAAAAGAACGAGGGAAGCGCGTCAGCGCTTCATCGACTCGAAGAACTCGGCGTTGGTCTTCGTGTCCTGCAGCTTCGAGAGCAGGAACTCGATGGCCGCGAGCTCGTCCATCGGGTGCAGGACCTTGCGCAGCACCCACATCTTCTGCAGCTCGTCCGGCGCCGTCAGCAGTTCTTCTTTACGCGTGCCCGAGCGATTGATGTTGATGGCAGGGAACACGCGCTTCTCGGCGATACGTCGATCCAGGTGGATCTCCATGTTGCCGGTGCCCTTGAACTCCTCGTAGATGACGTCGTCCATCTTCGAGCCGGTGTCGATCAGCGCGGTGGCGATGATCGTGAGGGAGCCGCCCTCCTCGATGTTGCGCGCGGCGCCGAAGAAGCGCTTCGGGCGCTGCAGCGCGTTCGCGTCGACGCCGCCCGTCAGCACCTTGCCCGACGAGGGCACCACGGTGTTGTAGGCGCGCGCGAGACGCGTGATCGAGTCGAGCAGGATGACCACGTCCTGCTTGTGCTCCGTGAGGCGCTTGGCCTTCTCGATGACCATCTCGGCCACCTGCACGTGGCGCGTGGCGGGCTCGTCGAACGTGCTCGACACCACCTCGCCGCGCACCGTGCGCTCCATCTCCGTGACCTCTTCCGGCCGCTCGTCGATGAGCAGCACGATCAGCTGGACGTCGGGATGGTTCGCGGCGATGGACGCCGCGATGTTCTGCAGCAGCATCGTCTTGCCGGCCTTCGGCGGCGACACGATGAGGCCGCGCTGGCCTTTGCCGATGGGCGCGACCATGTCGATGATGCGCGCCGTGAGGTCTTCCGTGCTGCCGTTGCCCTGCTCGAGCTTGAGCCGCTTCTTCGGAAACAGCGGCGTCAGGTTCTCGAACAGCACCTTGCTCTTCGCGGCCTCCGGTGCGTCGTGATTGATCTCGCCGACCTTCAGCAGCGCGAAATACCGCTCGCCGTCCTTCGGCGGGCGGATGAGCCCCGAGACCGTGTCGCCGGTGCGCAGGTTGAAGCGCCGGATCTGGCTCGGGCTCACGTAGATGTCGTCGGGACCGGCGAGGTACGACCCATCCGCGGAGCGCAGGAAGCCGAAGCCGTCCTGCAGGATCTCGAGCACGCCCTCGCCGAAGATGCTCTCGCCGTTCTTCGCGTGCGCCTTCAGGATCGAGAAGATGATGTCCTGCTTGCGCGAGCGGGCCATGTTCTCGAGGCCCATGGATTCGCCGAGCTGCACGAGCGCCGCCGCAGGGCGCGTCTTCAGCTCGGAGAGATTCATCGCGTTCTTGGTTTGCGCGAGCTCCGCGGCCGGTATGACGTCGAACTCCTCGTCGTCAGGGAACTCCTCGCGCATGGGGCGATTGCGGCGGCCGCCGCGCTCGCGCTTGCCGTTGCTGTTGTCGCCAGGCTGCCGCGGCCCGTCTTTCATGCGAGCGCGCGCCGAATTGCCCAAGTATCCCCTCACGATTTTTTACCCGCTGCTGAAGTGCTGTTGAGATGAGTCTCGAGGAACGACTCGAGCTGTGCCTTCGAAACTGCGCCCACCTGCTGCGCGGCGACGGTGCCGTTGCGGAACAGGAGCAGGGTGGGAATGCCGCGGATGTTGAACTTCGGCGGCGTCTTCGGATTCTCGTCGATGTTCAGCTTGACGACGCGGAGCTTGTCCTTGTACTGCGTCGCGATGGTGTCGAGAATGGGTGCGATCATCTTGCAGGGGCCGCACCACTCAGCCCAGAAGTCGAGCAGAACCGGCTCCGGAGATTTGACTACGTCCTGTTCGAACGACGCATCCGTCGTGTGTACGATCTGATCACTCACAACAAAAGATCCTCTAGGTGTCGCCCGCTCCCCATAGAACCCCCGGGGGCGGTAAGGTGGAAGTCGAAAACGCCCAAAGCCTCAAGCCGAAAGTGACGCAGCCTGGCGGGTCAGGCAGAATGTCGCGGCAGGTGCTTCCTTCGAGGCTCGCAGGAATACTGTGGAATACTAGGAGGGCGTACCGGTATTTTTAACCGTCGAGAAGTCAATTTGCAAGTATCGAGGCCCGCAATAGAAACCCCTTCCGAATCGAGCCAACACCTCTCCGATCTGAGCTTCGCCGATCTGCCGTTGTCGCCCTCGCTGCAACGCGGCATCACCGAAGCCGGCTTCGTAAAGTGCACGCCGATCCAGAGTAAGACGCTGCCGCTCGCGATCGAGGGGCAGGACGTGGCAGGTCAGGCCCAGACGGGCACTGGCAAGACGGCCGCGTTCCTCGTCGCCATGTTCCACCGCCTGGAGCACACGCCGCCGCTCGGCATCGAGCCCGGCCCGCCGGCACCGCGCGCATTGATCCTGGCGCCAACCCGGGAGCTGGCCGTGCAGGTCCACGCGGACGCGACTGTTCTTGGCAAATATTTACCTTTCAAGCTCGGTCTCGCCTTCGGCGGCACGGATTACGACAAACAGCGGGCCGAGCTGGCCGCGGGCGTCGATGTGCTGATCGGCACGCCGGGCCGCATCATCGACTTCTACAAGCAGCGCGTGTTCGGCCTGCGCGGCGTGCAGGTGCTGATCCTGGACGAGGCCGACCGCATGTTCGATCTCGGCTTCATCAAGGACATCCGCTACGTGCTGCGCCGCCTGCCGGAGCACGATCGGCGGCTGAACCTGCTGTTCTCGGCCACGCTGTCGCACCGCGTGCTCGAGCTCGCGTACGAGCACATGAACGATCCGGAGCTCGTGCGTATCGAGCCCGACAAGATGACGGTGGACCGCGTCACGCAGAGCATCTACTTCCCATCGAACGAGGAGAAGTTCCCGCTGCTGCTGACGCTGCTGCGCGACCGCGATCCGCATCGCACGATGATCTTCGTGAACACGCGCCGCGAGGCCGACCGCCTGCGCGACCGCCTGCAGCGCAACGGCATCAAGGCCGAAGCGCTGTCGGGCGACGTGCCGCAGAAGAAGCGCCTGCGCATGCTGAAGGACTTCCAGGCGGGCGAGCTCGACGTGCTGATCGGCACCGACGTCGCGTCGCGCGGACTGCACGTCCCGGGCGTGAGCCACGTGTTCAACTACGATCTGCCGCAGGATCCCGAGGACTACGTGCACCGCATCGGTCGCACGGCGCGCGCGGGCGCCACGGGTGACGCGATCAGCTTCGGCTGCGAGGCGTATGCGATCTCGCTGCCCGACATCGAAGCGTTCATCGGCCGCAGGATCCCGGTCGCGACGTTCGACCACAATGCGCTCGTGAGCGCGCTGCCGGGCCAGGAATCGGGCCCTAGGCCACGTCACGGCGGCGGCGGGGGTGGACGAGGCGAGCGCCGCGGCGGCCCGCGCCGGCGTCGCTCGGGCGGCGGCCCGCGGTCGGGTCCCCGCTCAAACTAGATCCGCCACTCCGTCGATCGCGGCATAGCCTTCGATGACCCGCGGCGGTTGCCGCGAGTCGGGCCTGCGGATCGCGACCGGGTGCTGCACGCCGTGCGCACGCGCGGCCGCGAGCACGGGCAGACTGTCCTCGAGCAGCAGCGTGCGGCCGCCCTCGAACGGCTCGTGCCGCTCGAGCGCGTGCCAGAACGCGGCGCTCTCCTTCGGGGCCGCGAAATCGTGCGAGCACACCACGCCGTCCACGAGTCGATGGATGCCGGTGTGCCCGGCCTTGACCTCGAACGTGTCGCGATGCGCATTCGTGACGATGCACAGGCGCTTGCCGCGCCGGCGCACGGCGGCCAGGAATTCCGGCGCGCCTGGCAGGAACCGGATGTGATGCCGATGCTCGTGCTTCAGTGTCTTCAGATCGAGGCCGAGATCGCGGGTCCAGTGATCGAGGCAATACCAGGCGAGCGTCCCGGCCCTGGCCGCGAATCGAGGCGCAAGCTCGGCGCGCGCATCCGCGATTGTCATACCGTGCTTGCGGGCGTAGTGCTCCGGTACCAGATCGAGCCAGAAGAAATTGTCGAACGCGAGGTCGAGCAGCGTGCCGTCCATGTCGACGAGCACCGTATCGATGCTCTCCCAGTCGACCGCAAAGGTGGCTGCTTGCGCCATGCCACTATGATACAAGAGGCGCCGTGACCGACCTGGGAGAAAAACGCCGCCTGCTCGACGCCGTCGCCGGCCTTGCCCGCGAAGCAGGCAAGGCCATCCTCGAGGTCTACGGCGGCGAGTTCGCGGTCACCTTCAAGGCCGACCGCTCACCGCTGACCGAAGCCGATGAGCGCGCCCACGCGATCATCGACCGCGGGCTCAAGGCCCTCGCTCCCGACGTCCCCGTGCTCTCCGAGGAAATGGATCCGAAGCTGCGCGCCGAGCGCCGCAGCTGGCGGAAATTCTGGCTCGTCGATCCGTTGGACGGCACGAAGGAATTCCTGAAGCGCAACGGCGAGTTCACGGTCAACATCGCGCTCGTCGAAGGTCATCTCTCCGTGCTCGGCGTCGTGCTCGCGCCCGCGCTCGACCGCCTGTACTTCGGCGCGCTAGGGCTCGGCGCGTGGCGACAGGACGGCGACTCTCTGCCGGAACCGATCCACGCGCAGCGGAAGGCGCAGAATCCGCCGCGCGTCGTCGGCAGCCGCAGTCACGAGACGGGCGCGCTCGCCGACTACCTGGCCGCGCTCGGGCCGCACACCGTCACGCCGATGGGCAGCTCGCTGAAGATATGCCTGATCGCGGAAGGCGCAGCGGATCTGTACCCGCGGCTCGGGCCCACGTCGGAGTGGGACACCGCGGCCGCTCAGGCTATCCTCGAGAGCGCGGGCGGGCGTATGATCGATCCCGCCGGCCAGCCGCTGCGGTACAACTCCAAAGACGATCTGCTGAACCCTCATTTTCTGGCCTTTGGCGACCAGTGGCAGGACTGGCTCGCCCCGATCCGAAGCAGCCGTGGACGACAGAGTAGAAACTGAGACCTTTCGCAACGTGGAGCGACTCAAGCAGCTACGTGTCGAGCACCGCGACCTCGACCAGGTCATTGCGCGGCTGGTTCACGACCCGCAGGTCGACCAGCTGATGCTGAAGCGGCTCAAGAAACGCAAGCTGATCCTGAAGGACATGATCACGCAGCTCGAGAGCGCTCGAATCCCCGATCTGAACGCCTGACGCGCGCATGGATCTGATGGCGGACATCGGCGCGACGCACACCCGCTGCGCGCTGCTCGACGATCAGGGCAGCGAAGTCGCTCCCGAGGTTTTCGACAACGTCGATTTCACGGGGCTGCTCGGCGTCCTCAACGTGTACCTCGACCATCGCCGTGCCACCGACCGGCCGAAGCGCGCGGCCCTGGCCGTCGCCGCACCGATCCTCGGCGACGACGTGCAGATGACGAACATCGGCTGGCGGTTCTCGCAGAGCGCAATCAAGAAGGAGCTCGGGCTGCAGCGGCTGACCGTCTGCAACGACTTTGCCGCGATTGCCTGGGCGCTGCCGCATCTGACGGCCGCCGACCGCGCACAGATCGGCGGCGGGGCGCCGACACCGCGCTCCACGCTCGCAGCGCTCGGCCCAGGCTCGGGCACCGGCGTGTCGGCACTCGTGCCGGGGGCCGACGGCTGGACCGTGATGACCGGCGAGGGCGGGCACGTATCGATGCCCGCGCTGACCGCCGAGGAACGCAACGTCGTCGCACTGCTGAACGAGCGCTTCGGGCACTGCTCGGCAGAGCGCGTGCTCTCGGGCCAGGGCCTGGTGAACCTGTATGTCGCGCTCGCGCAGCTCGCGGGCCGCGGCGAGCCTACCGTCACGCCGGAAGACGTCACACGGCTCGCGAGCCAGCGCGAACCGCTGGCGCGCAAGACGCTGCAGATGTTCTTCGCAATGCTGGGCACGGTGGCCGGCGATCTCGCACTGACGACCGGCGCGCGCGGCGGCGTGTACATCGCGGGCGGCATCGTGCCGCGGCTGCTCGAGGCGCTCGCGAGGTCGGAGTTCCGCGAGCGCTTCGAGGCGAAGGGCCGCTATCGCGGCTACATGGCCGCGATTCCCACCTACGTGATCACGCACCCGCTGCCCGCGTTCCGCGGCTTGCGGTACCTGCTCGGCTACCGCTGAGCAGCTACTTTTCCGCGGCTTCGACCTTCTTGCGCAGCTCCGCCGCCTGCTCGTCGACGGTTTGCTGCACGCCCTTCGCACGGTCGAGCGTGCTCGTCGTCGGGTCGAACACCGTCGGCTTGCGCTGCTGCGGCGGCGGTGCGGGGGGCTCGGAGCTGCCGCAGGCGGTGAGCGCTACCGCCAGCGTCACGAGTACCAACGAGAGTCTGCGTATCATGGGCCGCGTCTCCGCAGGGCCTTCAATGTCGATAACGTAGCGCCACCCCTTCAGAAATACCGAGACGCCGTCGACGTTCGACGTCACCCGCGCGATTCCGCGCGCCACGAGGCCGGGTGTATTCTGATCGCATGAATACAACAACAACGTCCCCGCTCGCCCGAGTCCTCGCCCGAGTCGCCCCGATCGAACCCCGCGAAGTCGGCGCGGTGCTGGCGGCATTCTTCCTGTTCTTTTTCATGTGGGCGGGCTATTTCTCCGTGCGGCCCGTGCGCGAGACGGTGGGCACCCTGCTCGGCCGGCAGGCGGTCGCCGACCTGTGGCTCTACACGAGCGCGTTCTCGATCCTGATCGTCCCGATCTACGGCGCGGTCGTCGCGCGCTACAAGCGCAGCACGTTCCTGCCCTGGACGTACGGCATCGTTGCGGTCGCGCTCGCGGGCGTGGGCCTGCTGCTCGACCCAGCGCACTTCAATCCGCTGCTCGGCAAGTCGTTCTACGTGTTCATCAGCGTCGTGAACCTGTTCCTGCTCTCGATGTTCTGGAGCTTCCTGCTCGAGATCTTCGACAAGGGGCAGACGAAGCGGCTGTTCGGCGTCATCGCGGCCGGCGGCAGCGCGGGCGCGCTGGCGGGGCCGCTGTTGTCGGATCTCACGGTCACCACGATCGGTGAAGCCGGGATCCTGTTCGTGGCGGCCGCCATGTTCGTGATCGCGATCGTGTGCCAGCGCATCCTGCTGAAGAACTGGGCGCTGCAGCCCGGCGCACAGGCGGCCGAGGACCGGCCCATCGGCGGCAACGTGTTTGCGGGCGTCACGCTGATCCTGAAGTCGCCGTACCTGCTCGGCATCGCACTGTTCATCGTTGGCATCTCGGCCGTCAGCACGATCCTGTACTTCGAGCAACTGCGCATCGTGGCCGACACGTTCGCTGAGGCCAGCGAGCGCACGCGCGTGTTCGCACGCATCGACTGGATCGTGCAGAGCCTCACGGTGGTGACGCAGGTGTTCCTGACGGGACGCGTCGCGGCGCGCTTCGGCGTGACCACGCTGCTCACGCTGGTGCCGATCCTGATGGTCGCAGCATTCGCCGTGCTCGCCGGCTACACGACGTTCCTGCTGTTCGCGGGCGTGTTCGTCCTGCGTCGCGCCGGCGAGTACGCGTTCGTGCGGCCGGGCCGCGAGATGCTCTGGAGCCCGCTCGACAAGGAAACCAAGTACAAGGCCAAGAGCACGATCGACGTGCCCGTGTACCGCGGTGCCGACTACGTCGGCGGTCAGGCCACCGTCGCGCTGACCGCGGTAGGCGTGTCACCCAACGGCATGATGGCCGTCGGCGCCGTCATCGCGGCCGCGTGGGCGGTCGTCGGCTGGTGGCTCGGCCGCCAGTACGAAGCTGGCGCCAAGCCGCAGCGCAGCGCGGAGGTCGCCGCGCCGGCGCCGCAGCGAGGCTAATAGATCTCGCGCGTGTAGATCTGGCGGCTCTCGCCGCGAAAGATGCCGAACGTGGCCTGGCCGCTCGGGTTCTCGTCGCCCGGCGTTGCGGCGTTCCAGTCGTAACGCAACCACGCCGGCACGGTCGCGGTGATCACGACGCCGCCCTGATTGCCCACGCCGGGCGCCTGCAGGTTGAGATTGAAATCGCCACCGGCCGCGCTCGTCGGCGGTTCGCGATAGCGCTGGGCCGCCGCTGCGGGCGCCGCGCAGCCCGCGCCGCTGCCTCCCGGCGCGCCGGAATCGAGCACGCAGGTCTCACCCGCATTCAGGCCGTCCGTGTAGCTCGAGAACGCGAGCGACACGCCGGTCGTGCAGGTGTCGCCGGTGTTCGGCACGAAACCGGCCGCCGCGCTCGCGTAGTACTCCGCGTGCATCGGCACCGGCAGGTTCACGCGCTCGGAGCCCGCGGCCGTGCCCAGGCGGATGCGCCCGTAGCGGATTTCCTGGCCGGCCGTGAACGGCATGCCGTTCGGCGCGCCGAACGTCACGGGATTGCCGAGCGGCGCGCTGCCGACGGCCGCCACGCCGTCGCCGTCGAGCACGTCGATCGCGAGCTCGATGCCCGCGTCGAACGGCGCGAGCAGCGTCTTCGTGAAGCGCAGCCCCGCGCCACTGCCGAAAGTCAGCGTCGCCACGCCGCCGCCCGGTGACGCGATCGCAGGATCCGTCGTGGTTGCGGGCAGTCCCGAGACGTCGAGCGTGCCGGCCGCGCTCGTGTAGGTGCGTCCCGTCAACGTCGAGTTCGTGAGCCTGAAGAACGACCCCGTGTAGTTCGTCGTGGTCGTGCCGCCGACCGCCACGGCCGTGGCCGTGATGACCGGCGCCGTGGAGTAACCGAAGGGCTGCCCCTGATACGTGAAGCCGCCGGCCCCGCACGCCGTCGTCAGCAGCGGCGAGTTCAACGCGACCGAGAAGCGGCTCGGAATAAAACGTCCGATGCGCTCGCTCAGCGTGGCGCCGGTCACGTCGCCGGCGCCGAGATAGTCGGCATCGCCGATGCCGCCGCGCACCTGGATGATGCCGACCTCCGGCCACGTGAAGTCCGTGCCCGTGGCCACGCCGCTCGTGAACGCGCCGAAGCCCGTCGCCGCGCCGACGGCGGGATTCGCGCCGCCCGCAGGCGCGTACAGCGTCGGCACGAGGCGCACGCTCTCCGCCGGCGTCTCGCGACCGTCACGGTGCGCGACGCCGAAGGCGGCACGACGCCGAATTTCGGTCGCGCGAAACGGCGCGCCGGCGCGGTGTTCGTCGCGGCCGGCGGCGCTCGATGCCTGCGGATTCGCCACCG
>DASZSB010000004.1:0-6423 GCA_035548835.1 Gammaproteobacteria bacterium
TCCAGGGCATCGGGCACGGTGCGGCCGGTTTCGGACACGCACCGGGCAACCAGCTCGGCGGCGTCGTGCTCGACGAGCAGCGCGGCGCGGTCGAGCAGCTCGGCGCGGCGCTCGGGGGGCACCGCCTCCCAGGCCGCCCGATACCGGTCGGCTGCATCGAGCGCAGCCCCGGCCGTGGCCGCATCCGCGTGCTCCACGCTGCCGACGCCGCGTGTGCGGTCGGTGGGGTCGTGCCACTCGTGGCGTTGCCCGCTGCAGCGTTCACCGCCGACGACGGGAGCGGCACTCCAGCCGCCGGGTCGGGTCGCGTCGAGCTCGGCCGCCAGCGCCGCGCGCTCACGGCGGCTCGCGAGGTTGCGACCACGCGAGTTGCGCCGCGCGTGGCCGAACAGCGCCTCCGGCAGCGGGATGCGCGGATCGCCGGCCCCGGTCTGCTCGCGCGCCAGCGCGAACGGGTCGGCGACCAGTGTTTCGACCGGCGTGTCGGCGTCGACGAGTCGATGGACGAAGGACGTGTTGGCGCCGTTTTCCAGCAGCCGGCGGACGAGATACGGCAGCAGGTGGCGGTGGCTGCCGACCGGCGCGTAGACGCGGCAGCGGTGGCCGAAGCCCGCGCGTGACAGCAGCTCCGCATAGAGCTCGTCGCCCATGCCGTGCAGCTTCTGGAACTCGAACCGACGGCCGGCGCCCGTCGCGAGAATCCATGCCGCCGTGTACGCGTTGTGCGTCGCGAACTGCGGCTCGAGCCGTGTGTGCTCGGTCAGCAACGCCTTCGCGCACGCCAGATAGGACACGTCCGTGTTGTGCTTGCGCGTGAACACGGGGTAACCGTCGAGGCCGCGAATCTGCGCCTGCTTGATCTCGCTGTCCCAGTACGCGCCCTTGACGAGCCGCACGGGGATCGTGCGCCCGTGTTTCGCGGCGAGGTCGTTCAGCCAGCGCAGCACGTAGGGCGCGCGTTTCTGGTAGGCCTGCACGGCGATGCCGAGGCCGCTCCAGCCGCCAAGCGATGGGTGGCCGCAGACGCGTGCGAGCACCGCGAGCGACAGATCGAGCCGGTCGGCCTCTTCGGCGTCTATCGTGAGCCCGACGCCGGCGGTGCGGGCCGCGGCGGCCAGCGTGAGCGTGCGCCGCGCGGCCTCGTCGACGGCGCGGGTCGCCTGCGCGAACTCGTAGCGCGGCGACAGCGCCGAGAGCTTGACGGAGATGCCGGGCGCCTCGCGGATCGCGGTACCCGCGGCCACGCCGGAGCCGATGGCCGCGATCGCCGCCGCATAGGCGTCGGTGTACCGCTGCGCATCGGCCGCCGTCAGCGCGGCCTCGCCCAGCATGTCGAACGAGTACAGGAACGCCGGTGCATGCCCGGCGCGCACCAGCGCGGCGTCGATCGTCTCGCCCATGACGAATTGCTCGCCCAGCACCTGCATGGCCTGTCGCAGCGCGGCCCGCACGATCGGCTCGCCGAGGCGCCCGATCAGGCGCACGAGCAGGTTGGCCGGCGGCTCCGTGAAGTCCGCGGCGCGCGCGATGCGGCCGGTCAGCAGCAGCGCCCACGTCGAGGCGTTCACGAACAATGACTCGCTCGCCCCGAGGTGGGTCTGCCAGTCCGCGCTGCCGAGCTTGTCGGCGATCAGCCGATCCGCGGTGGCGCGATCGGGGATCCGCAGCAGCGATTCCGCGAGGCACATGAGCACGATGCCTTCGCGCGACGACAGGGCGTATTCGCCGAGCAGCGCATCCAGCCCGACGGCGCGGCGCCGGCGCCGCCTGATGGCTTCGACCAGCGAGCGTGCGTCGGCGTCGATGCGCGCCGCGTCGGCGCCGGTCGGGGCCGCGTAGGCAGCGAGTTGTTCGAGCGCCACGCGCTCGTCGGCAAGATAGTGAGCGGTGATCTCGTCCGCGGGCTCGTCGAGGGGCGGGTGTTGCTCTTCGACGATCCAGCGGCGCTTTGCCTGCGCGGTCGCGTTCATCCACGTAGTGTGCCCGACTGGCCGGCCGCGGCCGAGCACGGAGGGCGGCTCGCGGTTGCTGCACTGCGGAGGGCGGCGCATACTGAATTTCAGTCCGGGCAGTTACGGACGTGTGCCATGCGCAAGGAACGTGCATCGACGACACGAGCTACCGTGCCCCGCCGGTTCGACGGCGGCGCCATGACCGGGCTGCGAATCGTCCGTCTGTCGGTCCTCATTCCCGTCTTCGCTTTCGGCCTGTGCGTCGTACTGTCCGCGTTCGGGTATGCGGCGCTGGCCGAATGGCTCGAGCAGCGGGGCAAGACCTCGCATGCCGCGGCCAAGGGCATCTCGGCGACCCTGCGCAGCTACCTGGAAGTCGAAGGTCGACCGTACGAGCTGCTGCAACATCAGCGGACGTTCACGAGCATGGCAGCCGCCGAAGCCGCGCACGTGCCCGGCAGTCACGTCGCCAAGACGGTGCTCGTGAAGGACGACGAAGGCTACCTGCTGGCCGTGATTCCCGCGACGCACCGGCTGCTGTTCGACCGGATGCACGAGCGCTTCGGTCACGACTTCGGCCTGGCGAAAGAGCGCGAGATGGCGGCGCTGTTCGGCGAGTGCGAGACGGGCGCCATGCCGCCGTTCGGCGAAGCGTACGGTCTGCGGGTGCTCGTGGACGATGCTCTGCTCGACCAGGACGAGATCTACTGCGCGTCCGGCAATCACGCGCAGCTCGTTCACGTGGCGGGGCCGACGTTCCGTGCGCTGATGAGCCGTGCCGGGCACGGTCCCTTCAGTCGTCCGATCTGACGACGGCAACGCGCGACGCGCGCACTAGGCGCGCCGCCAGACACTCGCCGCGAACAGCAGCCAGCCCAGCATGATCGTGACGCCGCCCCAGGGCGCCGCGCTCACGATTCCCGCCGGCGCGCCGAACGTCTTCGCGTAGATGCTGCCGGAGAACAGCAGCGTGCCGATCGCAATCAGCCACGCCGCGAGCCACAGCCCGCGGCCGCCGATGCCGCGCAGCCCCACGAGCGGCAGCGCGAGCAGCGCGAGCCCGTGGAAGAACTGGAACTGCACGGCCGTCTCGAAGCTCGCCAGCGCGCGCGCGTCGAGCGACGTCAGCGCGTGACTGCCGACAGCGCCGCCGACCGTGGCGACGAGCAGGCTCACGCCTGCGTAGCAGAGCAGGCTCTTCGCCTGAAGCGACGGAGCGGGCACGGAAGTCTGCATGGCACGGGCCTCGTCAACGCCAGGCGTCGATATTAACCGTGGGCGCGTTGTTGCCGAGAATCGACGTGCCGGGGCCGCGGCCGAAGTAACGGCCGCTCAGCATCCTGAACCCACCCTGGGTCTCGCCGCCGGTCACGACGATGTTGATGTCGTCCGGCGTGAAGATCTCGATCGGGTCGTCGGGCGCGGCCTTGAGCCGCGTCGCGTAAGGTTCCACGCCCGCGACCGCGAGTGGCTTCAGCAGCGTGGTGGTCCACTGGTCGTCCCAGTAGTCGCGCGCCGGCAGCTTGGCGTTCGCGGCGCACCACTCGATCAGCGAGCGCTTCGTGAAGCCGAGATCGACGAACGCGCGCGCCACGAGCGGGTCCATGACGATGATGGGCGGGCTGTAGAAGTCCGTCGCGACGAGCATCCGGCGGAAGCGGTCCTGCCACGTCTCGCGCGGCCCGAAGCCCGAGTGCGTGTACCAGCCCCCGAAGAACACGCTGACCGTGCTGTCCGTGGCCTTGAATCCGTGGTCGACGTGGAACGGGGTCCATGGGCTGCGCTCCTCGGCCTCCGCGAAGCACGCCGTGTAGTTCAGCCAGTTGCCGAGCGTGCCCATGTAGGTTTCGCCCGGTACGGAGCCGCCCTGCACGTTCTGGCTCGTGAGCGCGAATGCGCGGCCGATCGTGGCGTTCGCAAGGTTGTATGGCCCCATGGCGCCTATCCCTGCGTTCATGCCGAGCTCGTTGCGGATGGGGCCGTTCACGAGCGAGATCGTGGCCCACGACGTCGTGCTGCTCGAGCGCGCGGAGATGCCGGTCGAGGCCATCGCGAGCACCACCGGCAGGTACTCCGGCCGCGCGCCGGCCATGACGGAGTTCACGGCCACCTTCTCGACGTCGAATTCCCACGCCTCGCGGAACGCCGTAGGCCGCATGCGGCCGACGATGCGCTCGCGCGGCTGCTTCGTGGCCTTCAGCATCGCCTCGACGCGCTCTTCCGTCGGCAGGAGGATCGGCAGGAAGTCGGTCCAGTGGTTCTCGATGAAGAGCTGCCGCAGGTTGTCCTCGGTGTCGGGCGGCAGGAGACGTGGAGTCGAGCGCTCGAACGTCGCGCCCTTCAGATCCTCGTCATCGAGCGGCCGCGTGAGGCCTTCGATCACGCCCTGCATGAACGGGCGCTTGTGCACCGGATCGGTGCCGTCGATGTACGCGCGCAGCTCCCCGGGCGAGCGGCCGACGACGGGCTGCGGCACGAACACGTTGCGGATCGTGGGCATGCCGGCCGCGAGCGCGGTGGCCTTCGCGAGCCGCGCGAACACGTGCGTGCTGACCGGAATGGTCGGCACGCCCTGCTGCTCGAGGGCCAGCGCGAGCCCCACGACCGTGGGGCAACAGGTGCTTCAGAGCCCTACGCCGATGATCGCCGCGTTGCCGTCGGCCGCGATCTTCGCGCGCATGTCCGGGTCGTCGACCCAGCTCTCGCGCGGCTTGATCACGCGCGTGATCACGGCCGGCAGGTGCTCGGCGAACCACAGGCGCAGCTGCTCGATGAACGCGTCGGAGTTGTCGAACAGGCAATCGACCAGATAGACGATCTTGCCGTCGAGGCTCATGGGCCGGTTGGCCAGGCGCTTGCCGACGACTTTTGGCGGATAGCCGCGCGGATCGTGGACGGTGATTTTCTCGGCCATGACTTTCTCGGCTGCTGTGGCGAGTGTGCCGGAAGCATAACCGATCGCCGCGTGGCGGCGCGACGGCGCAGGGGGGGGGGATGAACGAGTTGCATCCGCGGACTGCGGCAAGTGCGACTGTACGCGCGCAGCGCGGCGAGGCTAGAGTCGTGACGTCACTGCGTTGCGGGGGGGACGATGGCGCGAACGATCGACGTCGCGTCGCTGATCGACGGCCGTCGCCTGAACGGGTTCAACTACCTCGTGATCACGCTCTCGTGGCTCATCACGGCGTTCGACGGCCTCGATCAGATGATGATCGGCTTCACGGTGCCGTACATTCGCGACCAGCTGCACCTGACGAACGCGATGATCGGCTACATCGCGTCGGCCGGCCTCGCCGGCATGACGGTCGGCGGGTTGCTGTCTCCCGTGCTGGCCGATCGCATCGGGCGGCGACCCGCGGTGATCCTGACATCGTTCGCGTTCGGCGTGCTGACCGCGGCCACGGCGTGGGCGGACAGTTACCCGGCGCTCGTGGTCATGCGCTTCGTCGACGGCCTCGCGATCGGCGGCATGTTGCCGCTCGCGTGGGCGCTCAATATCGAGTTCGTGCCGAAGCGCATCCGGGCCACGGTCGTGACCGTCGTCATGGTCGGGTACAGCGCCGGCGTGGCGCTCGCGGGCCCGCTGACGAATGCCATCGCGCCGGACTACGGCTGGCAGGGCGTGTATCTGGCCGGCGGGATCGGCACGCTGATCTGCGCCGGCGCGCTCTCGCTCTGGCTGCCGGAGTCGATTCGCTTCCTCGTGGTGAGCGGGCGGCGCCCCGATGTGCTGGTGCACACGCTGCGGCGGCTCGATCCCGCGTGCGATGCGACGCCTGCCGATCGCTTCGAGCTCCGCGACGAGGCTGCGAGCGCGTTCCACGTTCGCCAGCTGTTCGCGGGCCCGCTGAAGCTGGTGACGCCGCTGTTGTGGTTCGGCTACCTCATGAGCTCGCTGGCGGTATTCTTCATCTCGTCGTGGGGTCCCATCGTCATCGAGTCGCTCGAGTTCTCGCGGCGCACGGCCGCGATCGTGCCGTCGTTCACGTCGCTGTTCGGCGCGTCCGCCGGCCTGCTGTTGATGCGCTTCACCGACCGGCGCGGTCCGGGCGCGATCTCCGTGTACCCCGCGATCGCCGTGCCGGCGCTGCTGATCGCGGGCTTGGGATTGGTGCCGCACGACGCGTTCCTCGTCGTGGTGCTGGTGGGCACCTCGCTGGTGACGGGCATGCACTTCGGCATGCACTCGATCGCCGGCATCTACTATCCGAGCGTGATTCGTGCGACCGGCGCCGGTGTCGCGACCTCCGTCGCCAAGTTCGGGGCGATCCTGGGCCCGATCGTGGGCGCCAGCGTGCTGTCGAGCGGCATTCCCGTCGTGCGGACGTACGCGCTGCTCGCCGTGTGCCCGGCGTTCGTGTGTCTCGCGGTGCTCGCGATGAGCGCGGTGTTGCGCGCGCAGGCGCCGATGCCGGGTGCGCTGACCGCGGGCGGTGCTGCGCCACGGGCCGGCTAGTGTGTGGGATGGTGG
>DASZSB010000005.1:0-8710 GCA_035548835.1 Gammaproteobacteria bacterium
TCTGCGCTATCTGATCGCCACGCAGCACGAGGATGGGCACTGGAATCAGAACCAGTGGCTCGGCGGCACTCCGTTCTGGCAGGGCGTGCAGCTCGATGAGACGGCGCTGCCGGTCGTCCTGGCCGCGCTGCTGCACGAACGCGGCTCGCTCGACGGCATCGAGCCCGCCGCCATGGTGCGCCGGGCGCTGGGATTCATCGTCCGCATGGGCCCGGTCACCGACCAGGACCGGTGGGAGGAGGACCGCGGCATCAACGCCTTCACGCTGGCCGCGACCATCGCGGCGCTCGTGGCCGGCGCACAGTTCCTGACAGGCGACGAGCGGGAAGCGGCGCTCGAGGTCGCCGACGACTGGAACCTGCGCATCGAGTCGTGGCTGTATGCGGAGCACACGCCGCTCGCGGAGCAGGTGGGTGTCGCCGGGCACTACGTCCGCACCGCGCCGCCGGCGATGCTCGTGGATCCGGATGCGTTGCGCCAGCCGCTGGCGATCAAGAACTGCGAGCAGGATATGGAGTGGAGCGCGGATGCGCAGGTCTCCACCGACTTCCTGCAGCTCGTCCGCTTCGGCTTGCGAACGCCGGAGGACCCGCGCGTGCGCAGCTCCCTCGCCGTCGTGGATGCGCTGTTGCGTGTGGCCACACCGGCGGGTCCGGCCTGGCATCGTTACAACGGTGACGGCTACGGCGAGCACGCGGACGGCCGCGAGTTCGACGGCACGGGCATCGGTCGCGCCTGGCCGCTGCTGACGGGGGAGCGCGGCCTCTACGAGCTTCTGGCGGGCAACGATCCGGAGCCGTTCCTGCTCGCGATGAACGCGATGGCCGGGCGCAGCGGCATGCTGCCCGAGCAGGTCTGGGATTCGGAGCCCAACCCCGCGCGGCGGCTGTTCCCCGGCCAACCGACGGGCTCCGCGATGCCGCTCGCGTGGACGCACGCCGAGTTCGTGAAGCTCGCGCTGTCGAGCCAGCTTGGCACGACGTGCGACTGCCCGCGTACGGTCTTTGCGCGCTACGGCGGCCGAATGCCGGTGCCTCGCACCACCGTATGGAGCGAGCGGGCACCGGTCGTGGACTTCGTCCCCGGCACGGATGTGCGGGTGAATCTCACGGCGGAGGCCGTGGTGCGTTGGCGCGCGGCGCCCGGTGGCGAGTGGCAGGAGGTGCCGACGCGGCCGGGTCTGCCCGGTGTCCATTCCGCGGTGCTCCCGACGGGCGCGCTGGCCAACGCGGGCCCGGTGGAGTTCACCTGGCAGTGCGGCAGCGATGCAGCGCCCGGCCCGGCCTGCCGGCTCGTCGCCCGCGGTGCCGGCTGACCCGCCGTGGGCCGGGGAGGCGCATGCACCGGTGCCGGCCCGTGGCCGGCACCTTCGGCGCGGTTCAGTTCGGGAACGTAATCCGCGCCACGTTCCAGAGCGTGCACGAGCCGCGGTACAGCTCCGTGTCGCTTACGGCCTGCAGCGTGTGGATGATGCAGCCGGTCTGGCCCTGGCCCATGCCGGTCTGCGCCCAGTCGATGAGCTTGCCGTCGTGGTCCAAGCGGTAGATCTTGCCGTCGCCATCGCCGCTGTAGATGTATTTCGGCGTGACCTGCACGGCCCACGGCATGCCGATGCCGGTGATGTAGCGCTCGAAGTTGAGATCGTAGTCGAACACCTGGATGCGGCGGTTCGCGCGATCCGCGACGTACACGTGGCCGTAGCCCGCGGCGATGGAGTGCACGGTGTTGAACTGCCCGTCGCCGCTGCCGTAGGTGCCGTACTCCTTGAGCCAGGTGCCGTCCGGCGCGAGCTTCACGACGCGGGAGTTGTTGTAGCCGTCGGCGATGAAGATGCTGCCGTCGGGGCCCCACGCGACGTCGGTCGGGCGGTTATAGGTGCCCTTCAGTGCCCGGGGACGCTCGTCCTTCGGCTCGTGCACGCCGTGCTCGACGCGCTCCTCCCACCAGTCGATCGACTCGGGCTTGCGGCCGAGCACCATCGACACGAGGCCGGTGGGATCGACCTTGATGATCATGTTCGAGCCTTCGTCCACGACCCAGACGTTGTCCTTCGGGTCGACGCGCAGTCCGTGCGCGAACGACAGCCCATACGCGTTCGGGATCCACTCCTTGACGTACTTCAGGTTCTTGTCGAACTCGAACACGCGGGCCGCGTTGCCGCCCCGGGAGCTGCCGCTCCAACCCGTACGCGAGAACACGAAGAGATGCCCGGCCGAATTCAGCGACACGCCTTCGGTCTCGCCGATCGTCTCGCCGGGGATGCGCAGCGGCAGGATCTTTTCGGTGACCTGCACCTGTCTGCCCGCCGGCGGCGCGGTGGCGGCGCCGCCTTGAGCGAAGACCGGCGGCGAGCTCGCGGCCAGTGCCAGAAGACCAAGCGTGACGGATAGTCTCTTCATTGCGTTTTCCCCCGCGTTCAAGAACAGGTCTGCAGCGATTTGGCGTCGTGGGCGCGCAGCTCGTCAAGAGGGGCGGCCGGCCTGCGCTGGCCGCCGGTATGCATTTGGGCGCAAGCTGCGGCCCGTTTTCGGCAGGGACCGACCACGCGGCGCGGATTCGTGCAATCGTGACCGCGGTGTTTCGCGTCCCATGGGTGGTGTGATTCGGCTCGATTCGGAGGAGGACGCGAAGTGAACCAGACCGTGAAGAAACTGACCCGCCAATGCGCGTTGTTGGTGTTGATCGCCGGAGCGGCGTGGGCCGCGGGCTATCGCCATGCGCGCGGCCAAACCCCCGCCGGTCAGGCCAAGCCGCTGTTCTCGGCGCCTCTGCCGAACGTGCCCGGCAAGCGAATCACTGCGGTCGTCGTGGATTACGCGCCGGGTGGAGAATCTGCGAAGCATCATCACGCCGGCAGCGTGCTCGCGTACGTGGTGTCGGGGACGATTCGTTCGCAGAACTCCGTCACCGGGCCCGTGCGTGACTACCGGGCGGGCGAGGCCTTCTTCGAGCCTCCCGGCAGCGTTCATCTCGTCAGCGAGAATGCCAGCGCAACCGAGCCTGCACGACTGCTCGCCATCTTCGTGGCCGACGACGGCGCGCGACTGACGATGCCCGGGGATTCGGAGTGAAGGCGCAGCGCGTCCATCGATTCGGTCCGCCCGACGTGATCGTGCTCGAGGACGCGGAGCGGCAGCCCCGACAGCTTCTTGACCCAGCCCGCGAGGTTCAGCCCGTTCGGCCCGTCGATGCCCGGTAACTCCGGCTCGAGGATACGGCGCTGCGAGCAGTGAATGGCATCATGGACACTGCAGTCGAAGTGGCGGAACATGAGTTCAAAGGGGAGGCGCCATGAGATACCCGGTCTGGTTCGTGCGTCTGATCTTCGCGGCGTGGATGATTCCCGCCGGGTTGAACCACTTCGTCACGTTGTTCCCGCAGCCCTTGGGCTCCCAGCCTCTGAGTCAGGAACTGTTCCTGGCCCTGTTCGACAGCCACCTGTTCGACCTCGTCAAAGCGGTCGAGCTGGTCGCGGGAATCGGCGTGCTGCTCGGCTTCTATCTGCCGTTGTCCCTCGTGATCTGTATGCCCGTGTCGTTCTGCGTGTGGTACTGGGACACGCCGCTCGAGGGATGGCATTCGGGCGCGTCGATCTTCGGCACCGCAGTCATCGTGACCAACGTTCTGCTGTGCCTGGCGTACACCGGGACCTACCGCCCGATGTTCGCATCGCGCGCGACGCCGCGGCTCCCGGTCGCGCTCGCCGCCGGCGCGGCAGGGAAGAATCTCGTGCCGGCCGGACGGCTGATCTTCGGTGCCTGGATGCTGGTGACCGGCATCAATCATTTCATCGTCCCGCTCTATCCCATGCCCGCCGGGCACGAGCCGCTCGCCATCCAGCTCATGACCGGCCTCGTCCACAGCCGCCTGATCGACGTGGTCATCGCGATCCAGATGGTCACCGGGGCGCTGATCCTGGCAGGCGTGTTTGTTCCGCTGGCACTCTGCGTCGTGATGCCGATATCCGTTTGCGCGGCGTTCTGGGGAGTCATCCTCGACCACCAGCCCCTCACGGCCTTCCTGGGGCTCGCCGCCATCGCGCTGAACGGCCTGCTGATGCTGGCGTACATCGACTACTACCAGGGTGTCTTGCAGCGGCGCGCCCTGGCCCTCGGCGAAGCCCGAGGAGGCGTGATGGACTTCGATACGCTGTTCGTGAACCCAGGCGGTCGCACTGCGCGAGGCCCTTTCATCGGTGCGCTGGTCACGCTGCTCGCAGCGTTCGCGTTCTATTACTTCCTGGTTCCCGGCCGCAACAGCCAGTGGGTGCAGCTGGTGCTGCTGTTCCCGGCGGTGGTGCTGCACGCGCGGCGCCTGCACGACATGGGTCGGTCCGCCTGGCTGCTGCTCGTCCCGGCCGTCCTCATCGTCGCCAACGCATGGCTCTACCTGTACAGCCCCGCGGCCTCGTCCAAAGGCATGGTGACCCTGGCCGCGGTCGTGGTCTCCGCCTTGTTCATTGTCTGGGGCCTCGTCGGCAATAGTCAGGCAGGGGCCAATCGCTTCGGGTCGCCCGCGGTCTCCGCGAGGTAGCGGCACGCGGCTGCTCGTCGTGGCCGGCGGCCGGGGTCCGGCGTTTGGTGTCGTCGGCGACACCGTTGCGGCGCTCGGCGGCGGCCGCCACGTCGTGATCCGCTCGCCTCGTCACTTTCCGCAGCTCGTCTCCGACGAGTTCAACACGCTGTTCGCGAGTTTCGCCGCGCAGAGTCAGAAGTACGTCTGCAGCGACTTCGCGTCGTAGTCGCGCAGCTCGTCGAAGCGGCCGGCCCTCACCTTCCGCGCCCACTCGGGGTCCTGCAGCAGCGCGCGGCCCACGGCGACGAGGTCGAACTCGCCGCGATCGAGCCGCGCAATCGTCTCGTCGAGCTTGCCGACGGCCGAGCCTTCGCCGCGGAACGCGCCGATGAACTCGGAGGAGAGGCCCACGGAGCCGACGCTGATCGTCGGCAGCCCCGACAGCTTCTTGACCCAGCCCGCGAGATTGAGCCCGTTCGGCCCGTCGACGCCCGGAAACTCCGGCTCGAGAATGCGGCGCTGCGAGCAGTGGATGGCATCGGCGCCCGCGTCCGCGAGCACCTTGACCCAGCGCTCGAGCTCCTGCGGCGTGGATGCGACCTTCGCCGCGTAGTCGCCCGACTTCCACTGCGAGATGCGAATGATGATCGGCAGCTCGCCCACGGCGAGCCGACAGCGGCGGATCACCTCGGCGGCGAATTCGGCGCGCTTCTCGAGCGAGCCGCCGAAGCGGTCGGTGCGCTTGTTCGTGCGCTCCCAGAAGAACTCGTCGATCAGATAGCCGTGCGCGCCGTGCAGCTCGACGCAATCGAAGCCGAGACGCCGCGCATCGCCCGCGGCATCGGCGTACGCCTGCGCCATGTCGAGCACTTCGGTTTCACTGGGCTCGTCGGCGACCTTCTCTCCCTGCAGGTTGATGCCGGAGGGTCCATCGGACGGGGCGTCGGGGAAATGCCCGGTGCCGGGCTTGCGGCTCATGCCCTGATGCCAGAGCTGCGGGCCCATCTTGCCGCCCGCGGCATGCACGGCATCGATCACCCGTTGCCAGCCCGCGAGTGGTTGCTCTCCCCAGAACAGCGGAATCTTCGCGTCGTTGCCGGCGCCCTTGCGGCGCGTGAGCGTGCCCTCGGAGAGAATGAGGCCGACGCCGCCCGCGGCGCGGCGCGCGTAGTAGGCCACGTTGTCGTCGTTGGGAAATGCGCCGGGTGAACGTGCACGCGTCATCGGCGCCATCACGATGCGGTTCTCGAGCGCAAGGCCGCGGAGTCGGAAGGGGCGGAAGAGCGGGGCGACGTCGGTCATGCGGGAGTCCTTTCCGCTCGGCGGCGATCGTTGGGGGTGAAGCGGGGCTGCGTGGGTCCGGATCGTCGGCGGATCTAGCCCATCGGCTTCGAAGGAGCGCGCCCTCCGGCCGAGAGCCAGGGGTAGCGAGCCGTGTCGAGACCGGCGTAGTCCGGATCGAGATAGATGAAACAGCGCTGGATCAGGAAGTCGCGCACCTCGAACACGTCGCACCAGCGGCCCGCGTGGGTCACTCCGGCGCGCCAGGCACCGTCCACGTGGGTGCCGGCGCTCGTGCCTTCGCAGGCGAACGTGTCGGTGCCCGTCATGATCCAGTTGAAGGAAGCGTAGTCGTGCAGGATGTCTTTCAGGAGCCCGCCGAAATCGGTGAACAGGCGCGTGATCTGCGCCTTGCCCGTGGCGAGCCCCCACTTCGGAAAGAACACCTGCGCATCGTCGGCGAAGAGATCGATGATGCTGCCGCCCGTCGACGTGATTCCCTTGTTATCGAACGCCTTCAGGTATTCGAGCGCGACCGACTTGCGCTGCTCATCGGTCATTGCGAGTCGGCTGATCGCCATACAGACGCTCCTCGAAGCGCGATATCGATGCGGGTCAGGTCCGGCGGACTCTAAGGGCCGGCATTCTGCAGTGTCAACGCGTAGTGCGGGTCTGGGTTGGCAGCCAGCCCCGGAGGCCCGTTCCACCCGTTGCTCCTTGTTCTGCCGAGCGGCGTTCGGCGACCATCCCGTTTCCACGGGAGCGTCGTGATGACCGAATTATCGGATTCGTTGCTTGCGCCGGCCGACAGACCGGCCGCGCAGGCCCCTTTGCCGGTGCCGTTCGAGGCGCACGTCGAGCTCCTCGGGCTCTTCCTGTCCCGCCGCGACGCCGTCGTCGCCGGAATCCAGGACCTGCTGAACGCCCAGTACAAGCCACAGCCGTATCGCGAGAACGGTCGGGAGCTCGCGCGCCTTTTCGAGGACTGCTTCTTCGCGCTCCCCGATGTCACTCCCGAGCAGGCGCGACTCCGCGGGCAGCTGCAGGAAGCGCACTGGGCCCGAGGCTTCCGGCCGCGCGAGATCCCCGGCATGCCGAACGACCTCGTGCATCCGGCCGAGATGATGACGCGCGCGTTCCACATGTGGGCGCAGACGCGCTGGCCGGGGCGCTCGGGCCGCATCCGCAACGCTCACACTCTCTTCAACGTGTATCTCGTGCGGCAGCTCGCGCTGCTCTGCATGCGCGTGTGGGACGGTTCCGGCGGCGCCAGCGAGCGGCTCTTGCAGGCGCAACGGGTTCTCGATGCCGTCTGGAGCTCCAGCGCGGCGGATCAGCCCGTGCTCGTGCGCGATGTGCGCTGGCTGATTCCGGTGGCGCTGAGTCCCGCGACCGATGATCTCGCGCCGTATTTCGAAGTCGCGGAGCGGATCGATACGGCGTTCACCGACGACGATCGCCTGGAGATTCTGAACGCCGTCGTGCGCACGGCCGGCGGTCACCTGCGTTCGTATCTGCACTTCTACGTCGTGCAGCAGGGCATGGCTCTCGACGACGGCAACCTCGTTTTGCTGACGCGCAAGGCCACTGCGCTCGATTTCTCGCAGCTGATCCACGCGCTCGTGCCGCTGCTCGACGCGTACGAGCGCGCCGTTCAGAGCGGCGACGGCAAGAGGCGGCTCGCGCTGGCCGACACCATCTGCCAGGGCGTGTCGCCGGATCCGGATCTGCTCGTCAATCGCGTCGACTTGCTGGGCGCGTACACGATGGTCGAGCATCTCTTCACGGCGACGGATCAGGACGGCCACGCCGTCTACACGCCCCTGGGTCGCCGGCACGTGCAGCGGCTCGAGGACTACGCCGCGCGCATCGCCCGGCTCGTGAAGCCGCTCGCCGAGGACTGCCGGCAGTTCAAGCCGGTGGACGGCGCGTACTCTCCGTACGGAATCCTGTACGGGTTCGCGTCGAACCTGCTCGAGGACATGACGCTGAAGTTCCTGCAGCGCGACGAAGTCGCAGGTTTCGCCCTCGAGGACGTTTTCACCGCTGGCGACGCCGACAAGCTCGCGTGGGTCAGCGGCTGGCGCAAGCTGCCGCACGTCGACCGCAAGCTGAAGCGCCTGTACGCCTATCCGCAACGGTTTGCCGAGGATCTCTTCGCGCGCGTGGAGCAGGCGTTCTCCACGCGTGCTGCGCTCGACGAAGCCAGTGCCGCTGCCCGAACCGGCCGATTGTTCGTCGTGTCGGGAGACGATCCGGAGGCCGGCTCGAAGGCGGCGGCCGTCCCGGAACTCTCGACGCGCTACATCGGCTCGTCGGACGGGCATGTCGTGGCGGCGCGCCGCGCCGCGGCCTGCGACGAGAAGTTGCTCGTTAACGCCCGCCTGGAGGGACACTTCGCCGTCAGCTACCAGACTGCCGGCGGATGGGTGGTCGTCACCAAGGACTTCCTGACGGAAGTTCTGGGTGAAGGTCGCGATGTGAAGATCGTGGGGCTGCCCGCCGCGGCCGCCGAGAGGCTGCGCCTGATGTGTCGCGGTCTGGTGGCGGGCTAGGCGAGTGCTTGCGGCCGCGCCGATCGGCCGCTGGCGCGCGTTCTTCGCCGTCGGCCGGCGGCTGCGCTCGCAGGTAACATAGGGCATCCTGCAGCGGTTGGCGTCGGTATGTCGAATCGAATAGCACTCACCGTTCTCGTTCTTGTCGCTGCGCCCCTGGTTCGCGCGCAGGCCCCCGATCCAGCGCCCATGCCTCCGCCGCTCACTTCCCGCGCCGTCATGACCGGCGAGCAGGTCATCCGCATCCTCGACGAGACGGTGGACTGGTACCGCATGCTGGGCGTGCAGCAGCTCTCGGCCACGCAGCCGAGCGATCTGCTGATCCTCTACGCGAACCGGCAGACAGCCGATCGCGTCGT
>DASZSB010000006.1:0-9061 GCA_035548835.1 Gammaproteobacteria bacterium
CGCTCGCACCACGGCCGCTCGGGTGCCTTCGTCTGGCAGTGGTCAGCGGCCCGCACGCAGCCGTCAGGCGCGGCGCGGATCGTGGGCGCGGTCCACCGGCACGGGCTGCACGTGCCAGATCTCGCGACAATAGGAGCGCACCGTGAGATCCGACGAGAATTTGCCCGTATGCGCCGCGTTCGCAATCGACATGCGGGTCCAGCGCCCGCGATCCCGAAACGTCGCCGCAACGCGGTTCTGGCAGTCTCGGTACGCGGCGAAGTCAGCGAACACGAAGTACGGGTCGTAATCGAACAGGCTGCGCAACAGCGGCTCGAACAGCTCCGTGTCGCCGCGCGAGAAGAACCCCCCGCGGATCAGCTCGATGGCAGCAGCGAGATCGGCGTCCGCGCGGCACCAGTCCGCCGGCCGGTAGCCGCTCGCGCGCAGTGCTTCCACCTCGGGCGCCGTGAGACCGAACAGGAAGAAGTTCTGCGCACCAACCTCGTCGCGCAGCTCGACGTTCGCCCCGTCCAGCGTGCCGATGGTCAGGGCACCGTTCATCGCGAACTTCATGTTGCCGGTGCCGGACGCCTCCTTGCCCGCAGTCGAGATCTGCTCCGAGAGATCCGCGGCGGCGTAGATGCCGTGGCCGTTGCGCACGTTGAAGTTCGGCAGGAACACGACGCGCAACGAATCGCGCGTCTGCGGATCCCGGTTCAGCACGGCACCGACCGAGTTGATCAGCTTGATGATCAGTTTCGCGAGGCGGTAACCGGGCGCGGCCTTGCCGCCGAAGATGAACGTGCGCGGCTCGAAATCGCGCGCAGCACCGCTCTTCAGACGGTGATACGACGCGATTACGTGCAGGATGTTCAGGTGCTGACGCTTGTACTCGTGGATGCGCTTGACCTGCACGTCGAACAGCGAGTCCGCCGAGAGCGGCAGGTCCGAGTGCGGCGCGATCCGTGCGGCGAGATCCTCCTTGTTCGCGCGCTTGATCGCGGCCCAGCGCTCGCGAAACGCGGGATCGTCGAGCCAGCGGTCCAGTCCCTCGAGCTCCTCGAGATTGCGCACCCAGCCCTCGCCCAGCGTCTCGGTCAGGAGCGCCGCCAGCCGCGGGTTCGCGAGCACCACCCAGCGGCGCGGCGTGACACCGTTCGTCTGGTTCGAGAATCGCTCGGGCCACAGCTCGTGGAACCCGCGCAGCACGCGGCTCTTCAGCAGCTCCGTGTGCAGCGACGCCACGCCGTTCACGGCGTGACTGCCCACGCACGCGAGGTGCGCCATGCGCACATAGCGCTCCCCACGCTCGTCGATCAGCGAGAGCTCGGCCACGCGCGTATCGTCGCCGGGATTGCGAATCCGCACGTCGTCGAGGAAACGGGCGTTGATCTCGCAGACGATCTCGAGATGGCGCGGCAACACGCGGCCGAAGAGCTCGATCGGCCAGCACTCGAGCGCCTCGGGCAGCAGGGTGTGATTCGTGTAGGCCATCGTGCGGCGCGTGACGTCC
The DNA here is from genome assembly GCA_035548835.1 of Gammaproteobacteria bacterium. Lineage (GTDB taxonomy): Bacteria > Pseudomonadota > Gammaproteobacteria > Steroidobacterales > Rariloculaceae > FEN-1219. Next base: position 1,496 of record DASZSB010000006.1, read on the forward strand.
CATGCCTGATCCCAGTCCATGGCGTGCACGTCGACCAGCAGGCGCATGAGCTCGGCGATCGCGATGGACGGATGCGTGTCGTTCAGCTGCACCGCGAATTTCTCGTGGAAACGCTCTATCGGGATGCCCTGCACGGCGAGGATGCGGAACATGTCCTGCAACGAGCACGACACGAAGAAATACTGCTGCTCGAGCCGCAGCTCCTTGCCGCGCGTCTGATCGTCGTTCGGGTACAGGACCTTCGTCAGGTTCTCCGAGATCACCTTCTGATTCACGGCGCCGTAGTAGTCGCCGCGATTGAACACGGCGAAGTCGAACGACTCCGGAGCCTCGGCGCGCCACAGTCTCAACGTGTTCGACGTGTAGTTGCGGTAGCCCTGCACCGGGGTGTCGTACGGCACGCCGTTCACGACCTTGCCCGGCACCCAGCGCACGCGCAAACGCCCCGCGTCGTCGACGTAGCGCTCAGTGCAGCCGCCGAACTTCACCTCGACGGCCCATTCGGGCCGCGGCAGCTCCCACGGATTGCCGTACGTGAGCCACTTGTCCGTCTTCTCCGTCTGCCAGCCGTCGACGATCTCCTGCTGGAAGATGCCGAACTCGTAGCGGATGCCATACGCGAGTGTCGGGATCTCGAGGGTCGCGAGCGAGTCGATGAAACACGCCGCCAGACGGCCGAGACCGCCGTTGCCGAGTCCCGGCTCCGGCTCCTGCGCGAGCAGCGTCTCGAGATCGAGCCCGAGACTGCGGACCGCGTCGCGCACCTGCTCGTAGATGCCGAGATTCACGAGATTGCTGCCGAGCTGAGGTCCGAGCAGGTATTCGGCCGAGAGATAGCAGACGGTGCGCGCACGCTGGCGGGTATAAGTCGCCGCCGTGGCCACCCAGCGCCGCAGCATCAGGTCGCGGACGGTGTACGCGAGCGCGAGGTAGTAGTCGTGGCGGGTCGCGAGCTCGGGGAACTTGCCCTGGATCGAGAACAGCTTGTCGAGAAACGCGCGCTTCAACGCCTCTGCGTCGAGCGCGGGCTCCGCGTGCGCGCCCGAGGGCACCGCCACCATGATCCCGCTCCTCGTCATGGCGCTCGCCGGTCGGCCCGTCAGCGGGCGGGCTTGCGCTTGCGAGCGGCCGCCGCGCGGCCTGCGGGCGGTGGCTCCGTGCGCGCGAACGATGCGGCCACCTCGCGCTCGGCGGCGAGCCAGTCGTCGAGCTCGTGACCGGGCGCGAACCCGCGGTTCAGCGCGCGGAAATACGCGCGCTCGGCAATCGCAGCCGTGAAATCCGCGTTCGCGGCCGCGGCCACGGCCGCCGAGATCGTCCTTCTTGTCATGGCGTCTCCCACTGTTCCGTCGACTCCGGTGGAGCAAGAGGCATGCCACGACCGCGGGACGCCCGCTGCATGCGTCCGCCGCGACTGCGCCGTGCCCCGGCTGCCCGGTCCTCGTGCAGGCTCGCGAGCGGGTGCCCCACGGCGTGGCAGACGACCCCATGCGATACTGCCGCGGTGACGAACCTCGCCGAACTGACCGCCGAGCTGCAGGCCACGTGGCACCGCGACATCCCGCCCGCGGCGGCCATGGCCATCGAAGTCGCGGCCTACGATGGCCGGACGCTGACGGTCCGCGCACCGCTCGCGCCGAACCGCAACGTGCACGGCACGGCGTTCGCGGGCAGCCTGTTCTCCGCGTGCGTGCTGACGGGCTGGGGCGCCACGTGGCTCGCCCTGCGCCAGCGGGAGCTCACGGGCTCGATCGTGGTGGCGGAGAGCCGCATCACGTACCGAAAGGCCGTCGCGGGCGACCTCGTGTGCCGCTGTACGCTCGAAGCGCCCGCCGCAGACGCAGCCCTCGCGAACTACGCGACCTCCGGCCGCGCGAGCCTGCCGCTCACGTGCACGATCGATACCGGCGACAGAGCCGCGGTGGCGTTCGAGGGCACGTACGTGGTCCTCGCGGCCGGGCACCGATCGCGCGCGGCGTCGTCACCTTAGGAAAGGCCGCACCTCGAGCGCACCGTCCCAGATCATCTGCAGCGCCACATACAGGATCACGGCGAGACCGAAGTACGCGATCCAGGGATGGCGGTTCAGCAGGCGCGAGATCAGCGCCGCGGCGAGCCCCATGAACGCGATCGACAGCGCGAGACCCACGATCAGCACCCACAGGTGCGCGCGCGCGACGCCGGCCACGGCGAGCACGTTGTCGAGCGACATCGACACGTCGGCCACGATGATCTGCCACACGGCCGCCATCATGGTCTTCGGCGTCCCGCTGGCCGCGGCCTCGGCGCTGAGACGCCCCATGCGCAGCTCGCCCCAGAGCTTCCAGCAGATCCACAGCAACAGCAGACCGCCGGCCAGCAGCAGGCCCACGACCTCGAGCAGCTGCACGGTGAACGCCGCGAACACGATGCGCAGGACGGTCGCACCCGCGATGCCGATCGTCATCACGCGCAGGCGCGATTGCGGCGGCAACCCCGCGACCGCGATCCCGACGACGATCGCGTTGTCGGCCGACAACACGAGATTCACGAGCACGACCTCGAACAGCTCGACGAGCTCGGCTACCGGCAGCCAATCCACGGGGGCACGCCTTTCAGTTCACGCGACGGGCGCCCAGTGTGCCCGGAAAGGGGCGGCGTTTCACGCCATCGGGGCCCTACACCGACGCAGGCGCCGGCGTGAACTCGCGGTCGTATGGAAAGTCGCACCCCATCCGCTGCAGCTCGGTGCGCCAGTAGTCGTCGATGCGCCGCTGATCCGCGGCCGACAGCAGCTCGCCGGCTGCGCCCTTCTCGCCGCGCCGGATCATGGCGCCGCTGCCGTTCGACCACGGCGCCCCCGGCGGATCGAACTTGTGGCCGATCTTCTTCATGTAGGCGAAGCCCGAGCGTTCGATCACGGCTGCGCGCTCCTCGGGCGTCAGCGTCACGCCCATGCACTGCGCGATGCGGTCCACCGTGCCCGGCAGATCCGCGCGCATGCCCTCGTACGTCAGGAACAGCACGTTCGGCTCGTGGCGCACGCGCCAATAGCTCGCCACGTGCTCGGCCCAGGAGCCGAGCGGAGTCTCGGGCGACAGGTAGACGTCGAGCCAATCGGCCAGCCGGGGCATCAGAGGCCCGAAGACCGCGGCACGCGAGAAATGGTAGCCGGAGACGAACACGTCCTTCGGATCCCGTACGACGCAGACGTAACGAGCCACGGGCGAGAACGGAACTGCGCCGAGCGCAAGATGGGTCTTGATGACCTTCCGCCCCGTCGGCGCGGCACGCACCGGCGAATCGTCCTCGAGCGGAATCGCGTACTGCGAGCCCGGCGGCATGTCGGGCCACGGCACGAGGTCGTGGATGTGCTCGAATTCGGCCTTGCCGCGGAACGCGATCTGCACCGCGACCTGCATGGTCCAGTTCGTGCCACTCTTGAAGTAGGAACAGATGAAGACATCGTGCGGCTGCGGCACGTACGCCGGCGGGAACCGGGTCGTGAAGCGCGTCATCATGCGACCGGAGTGCCGGGCCCAGCGCGGACCCATGAGCTTCGCGATCGGCAGCACGATGCCGAGCACCACGCCCTTCAGGACGGGCCGCAGCCACCTCGGCGCACCGGAACGACGCCGCGCAATCACGACGGTGCTCGCACTCACGCGGGGCATCATAACGCGAATGCTGCAGGCTTTCGTTAGCCGTGCGAACCAGTTCCTTCGAATGCCAGCCTCCGCGACCGAAAATTTCCGAGTGCAGTCCGCCCCGAGTTTCTGGCTAGGCCGTCAACCCATCCTCGACCGCAGCTCGGCGACCGTCGCATTCGAGCTGCTGTTCCGCTCCGGCGGCGGGAACACCGCCGCGGTGACGGACAACCGCATGGCGACCGCGAGCGTCATCAGCCACGCCTTCGGCGAGCTCGGCATCGCCTCCGTTCTGGGCGACCGGCGCGGGTTCATCAACTTCGATGCCGAGCTTCTGATGTCGGACGTGGTGGAGCTGCTGCCGCCCGAGCGCACCGTCATCGAGATCCTCGAGACCGTCGAGATCACCACGCAGATCACGGAGCGGGTTCGGGCGCTGAAGAAGCGGGGCTTCTCGTTCGCGCTCGACGACGTCGTGCAGCTCGACGCCGTGCACTCGCCGCTGCTGCCGTTCGTCGAAGTCATCAAGATCGACGTGCTCGGCACCCCGCCGGAGGCGCTCGAGTTGCTGGTGCGCAAGGCCCGCTCCGCCGCCTGGATCCGGCTGCTGGCCGAAAAGGTCGACTCGCGCGAGCAGAGCGAACTCTGCCGCAACCTCGGCTTCGATCTCTTCCAGGGCTACTTCTTCGCGAAGCCCACGATCATGCGGGGCCGTCGCGCCGACCCCTCGCGCCGCCAGCTCCTGCGACTGCTCGAGCAGAGTCTCGACGATGGCGACAATGCCGCCATCGAGCACACGTTCAAGGAATCCCCGGAGCTCAGCTACAAGCTCATGCGGCTCGTGAACTCGGTCGGCGTGGCCGGCACGCGCGGCCCGATCCAGTCGCTGTCGCACGCGCTCGTGATCCTGGGCCGCCGCCAGCTGCAGCGCTGGCTGCAGGTGCTGCTGTTCGCGCACCAGAGCGACGGCGCATTCCCGAGCCCGCTGCTGCAGATGGCCGCCGCCCGCGGCAAACTCATGGAGCTGCTGGCCGCACGAGGCACCGCCGACCCCCGCTGGCAGGACCGTGCATTCCTGACGGGAATCCTGTCGCTGCTCGACACGCTGCTCGAGATGCCGATGGCCTCCGTGATCGAGCAACTGCGCCTGCCGGGCGACGTGCGCGCCGCGCTGCTCGCGCGCACCGGCAGGCTCGGCCATCTGCTGAGCGTGGTCGAAGCGCTGGAGCGCACCGACGACACGCGCGTGTCGGCGCTCCTGGCCGAAGGCGATCCCTGCCCCACGAGCGAGCTGCCGGTGCTGCAGATCGAGGCGCTCAGCTGGTCGAACGCGCTCGGCCAGAGCGAATAGCCGCGGCGACGCCGCTCAGAGGTGCAGGCCTTCCGCGATGCCCGTCAGGATGAATTGCGTGGCGATCGCCGCCAGCAGCAGGCCCATGATGCGCGTCATTACACGGATGCCTGTCTGTCCCAGGAACGCCAGCACGCGCGCACCGAGCCGCAGGGTCACGTACGACACGACCGCGGTCACCAGGATCGAGCCGTACACGGCCGCGAGATCCGCCGCGGATCGCGCCTGACTCGCGAGCACCATCGACGTCGAGATGGCACCGGGCCCCGCCAGGATCGGGATCGCGAGCGGCGTGAGCGCCACCTCCTCCTTGGCCTTGCCCTCGGCGAGCTCCTGGGTGCCTTCCTGCGTGCTGCGCTGCGCGCGCAACATGTCGAGCGCCACGAGCCACAGGATGAGCCCACCGGCGATCCGGAACGCCGGCAGCGTGATGCCGAACAGCCGGAAGATGTAGGTGCCGGCCGCCGTGAACAACAGCAGGATCACCGCCATGCCGACGCAGGCCAGCAGCGCCGTGCGCCGCCGCTGCGCGACCGACTCGTCCTGCGTGATCACGAGATACGCGGGCACCGCGGCCAGCGGATCCACGATGAACAGGATCGACGTGAACGTGACGAGAGTCGCCTGCATGAATGTCCGTATTGGCGGGAAAGGAGTCGGGGGCTATCTGCCCGCCCTGCGCCGCCGCACGAGGAACAGGATGCCGGCAATCGCTGTCATGGCACAAGCCGCGAACGCGAGCACGGCCGAGAACAGCGCAATCGTGTAATAGAGCTGGCACGCCAGCGACCCGTACACCTGATCGCTCACGTAGTAACCCACGCGGCAGGGCGCGAACGCATCGAACGACGCCATGAGCAGGAAGCCGCCCACGGCGATCAGCCCCGCGGCACCGGCGGCGACAAGGAGCAGCCAGGCGCGCTCGTTCATGCGCGCACGGCCCGCGCCGCAGCCGCGACGGCTGCGCCTAGTACGCCTTCGCCCACACCACGCGCTGCGCGCTCGGCTTGCCCGTGAAGGGGCACGTGCCGGGCTCGCCGCCCTCGAGCGGAATACAGCGCACCGTCACCGACAGCTCGTCCTTGATCTTCCGCTCGAGCTCCACTTCGCCCGAGAAATGCGTGAGCGCGAAACCACCGTGGATCGGCGTCGGCGTGTTCTCGGCCACCTTCGGGCTCGCGAAGAACTGATAGAACTCGTCGCGGCTGTCGATCCGGCGCGTGTGTTCCGCACGATACGCCTTCGCGCGTGCGAGCAGGCTGTCCTGGATCGACTGCAGCGTGGCGGCGATCGTCGCGACGAACTCGTTGCGTGCGACGCTCTGCTTGTCCTTCGGCGCGCGGTCACGGCGCCCGGCGAACACGGCGTCCTTCTCCATGTCGCGCGGCCCGATCTCGAGGCGCAGCGGCACGCCGCGGCGCACCCACTGCCACACTTTCTCGCCGCCGCGCTCCTCGCGCTCGTCGACCTGCACGCGCACGGGCGCGTCGTTGAAGCGCTGCGCGCGCAGCTCCACCGCGAGCTTGCGGCAGTAGTCGAGCACGCGCGCCTTCTCCTCGTCGGTGCGGAAGATCGGAATGATCACGACGTGCTGGGGGCTAAGCTTCGGCGGCAGCACGAAGCCGTCGTCGTCGCCGTGCGTCATGATCAGGCCGCCGATGAGTCGCGTCGACACGCCCCAGCTCGTGGTCCACGCGTGCTGCTGCGTGCCGTCGGCACCCAGGAACTGGATGTTGCTGGCCTTCGCGAAGTTCTGGCCGAGGAAGTGGCTCGTGCCGGCCTGCAGCGCCTTGCGGTCGTGCATCATCGCTTCGATGCAGAACGTGCGGTCGGCGCCGGGGAAGCGTTCACCCGCCGTCTTCTCGCCCTTGATCACGGGCATGGCCATCCAGTTCTCGGCGAAGTCGGCGTACACGTCGAGCATGCGCATCGTCTCTTCCACGGCTTCCTCGCGCGTCGCGTGCGCGGTATGCCCCTCCTGCCACAGGAACTCGGTCGTGCGCAGGAAGAGACGCGTGCGCATCTCCCAGCGCACGACGTTCGCCCACTGGTTGATCAGCAGCGGCAGATCGCGATAGCTCTGCACCCAGCGCGCGAACGCGTCGCCGATGATCGTCTCGGACGTCGGCCGCACGACGAGCGGCTCCTCGAGCTCCCCGGTCGGCACGAGCTTGCCGTCGGCGTCGGCTTCGAGCCGGTGGTGCGTGACCACCGCGCACTCCTTCGCGAAACCCTCGACGTGCGCCGCCTCCTTCTGCAGGAAGCTCAGCGGGATGAACAGCGGGAAGTACGCGTTCTGGTGGCCCGTGGCCTTGAACATGTCGTCGAGCGCGCGCTGCATGTTCTCCCAGAGGGTGTAGCCCCAGGGCCGGATGATCATGCAGCCGCGCACGGGCGAGCTCTCGGCGAGGTCCGCGCCGGCGATGACTTGCTGGTACCACTCGGCGTAGTTCTCGGCGCGAGTGGGCGTGATGGCGGTCTTGGGCTTGCTCATAGGGCCGGCAGGATAGCAAAGACGGTGTCAGGTTTTGCACAGTTGCACCCGCGCTGCGCCTCGTCGCGAGCCCGCCTCGGGGTACCGAATGAGTG
>DASZSB010000007.1:0-43214 GCA_035548835.1 Gammaproteobacteria bacterium
TAGATCCCGGCCACGATGGCCAGCACGATGCCGGAGTGGATGAAGTCCCACGTCGACTCGCCGTGCTGCACCTCGGCCTTCTGTTCCTTCGTGATCGTGGCGTACGTGAGCCCCTTCAGCTGCTCGTCGCTCGCCTTCGGCGTGAACGCGCTGACCACGAAGATCACGATGCACGTGAGCACGAACAGCAGGAAGCAGAAGTAGAGCCAGTTGATGTCGACGAACCACTGAACTGGACCGAGCTCGAGCCCGCTCGTCTTGTAGCCCACCTCGAGCAGCAGGCGCAGCATGCCGATCACGAAGCCCGTCACGATGCCCACGAAACCGGAGATCGGTGACACGCGTTTCGAGAAGATGCCCAGCATGAACACGGCGGCGATGGCGGGAGCCAGCAGCGACTGCACGTTCTGCAGGTAGCCGTACAGCTGGCCGCCGCCGATCTTCTGCATGATCGGGATCCACGCGATGCCGGCGAATACCACGACCACGGTCGCGAGGCGGCCGACGTTCACGAGATGGGCCTCGCTCGCTTTCGGGTGCAGCCGCTCGTAGAAGTCGACGGTGAACAGCGTGGCCGTGGAGTTGAACAGCGAGGCCAGCGAGCTCATGAGCGCGGCGAGCATGCCGGCCAGAACCAGGCCGCGCAGACCGTCGGGCAGCAGATGCGCGGCCATGCGCGGAAACGCCTCGTCGGGGCGCTGCATGTCCGCGAAGCCATCGACACCCATGTTCTTCAGCGCGACGGCGATCATGCCGGGGATCAGGAAGATGAACACCGGGAACAGCTTGAGGTAGCCCGCCCAGATCGACCCGCGCCGCGCCTGCGGCAGGTTGCGCGCGGTCAGCACGCGCTGGACGATGTACTGGTCCGTGCACCAGTACCAGAGCCCGATGATCGGCGAGCCCAGCACGACGCCGAGCCACGGCGTTTCCGACGAGTCGAACAGGAAGCTCAGATCCGTCGGCACCCAGGTCGTCCCGCCCGCCTGGTGCAGCGGCCGCCACAGCGAGATCGTGTCGGCATTGGCCGCGCGCAGCGCGTCGAGCCCGCCGATCTGGTGCAGGCCTACGAGCAGGATCACGATGGAGCCGATCAGCAGCAGCGGCGCCTGCATGCCTTCCGTCCACAGCACGGCTTTCATGCCGCCGACGACGGTATAGATGCCGGTCACGATGACGAGCGCGAACGCCGAGAACCAGAAGAAATCGACGTCCCCGAAGACCGGCACGTGGATCGACTTGAAGCCGAGGATCGTCGTGATCGCGATCGCGCCGGCATAGATCGTGACCGATGCCTTGGTGAGGATGTACGCCGCAAGGAAGATCAGCGACAGCGCGGTTCTCGTGCCGGGCGTGTACCGCTTCTCGAGGAACTCCGGTGTCGTGAAGATGTTCGCGCGCAGGTAGAACGGCGCGAACACCCAGCCGAGCACGATCAGGAAGTAGGAGTGCAGCTCCCAGTGAGCGAATGCCATGCCCGTGCCTGCGCCGGAACCCGCGAGTCCGACGAGGTGCTCGGCACCGATGTTGGAGGCGAAGATCGAGGCGCCGATCAGGAACCAGCTGGCGTCGCGCGACGCGAGGAAATAGTCGGAGGTGTCCCTTTCCTTCTGCAACGCCACCCACGCGGCGATGCCGGCGATGACGAGGAAATACAACCCGACCACGACCCAGTCGAGTGCCGAAAAATTGACCGCCATTCTCTCCCCCGAGGTGCCCGCGACGGCCGCTGGCCAGCGCCATCCTAAACGGCGCGTGGGCGGTACGCATAGGCCGCGCTGTGTTCGATGTCGCCGCGGGATGAGAAACCGGCGCGGAGCCTATACACTGAAGCGCATGCACGCGCGCACGCTCGGCAGCAGCGGTCTCGAGGTCTCCGCCATCGGCTTCGGCTGCATGGGGCTCAGCTTCGCGTACGGTCCGCCCGTCGCGAAGAAGGACGGCATCGCGCTGCTGCGCGCCGCCGTCGACCGCGGCGTCACGTTCTTCGACACCGCCGAGATCTACGGGCCGTTCACGAACGAGGTGCTGGTCGGCGAAGCGCTGGCTCCCGTGCGCGACCGCGTCGTGATCGCGACGAAGTTCGGCTTCAGATTCGACCCGCAGGGAGGCCCTTCGCGCGGCCTCGACAGCCGGCCGCAGCACATCCGCGAGGTCACGGAAGCGTCGCTGCGCCGGTTGAACGTCGACGTCATCGACCTGCTGTACCAGCACCGTGTCGATCCCGAGGTACCCATCGAGGACGTCGCGGGCACCGTCAGGGATCTGATCCGCGAGGGCAAGGTGCGCCACTTCGGCCTCTCCGAGCCCGGCGTGCAGACGATCCGGCGCGCGCACGCCGTGCAACCGGTCGCGGCCGTGCAGAGCGAGTACTCGCTGTGGTGGCGGGAACCCGAACGCGACGTGCTGCCGGTGCTGGAAGAGCTGGGCATCGGCTTCGTGCCGTTCAGCCCGCTCGGCAAGGGCTTTCTCACGGGCGCAATCGACGAGAACACGCAGTTCGACAGCACGGATTTCCGCAACGTCGTGCCGCGTTTCACGCCGGAGGCGCGCAAGGCGAATCTCGCAATCGTCGAGCGGCTCGCACAGATCGCGGCCCGCAGGAACGTGACGGCGGCGCAGATCGCGATCGCGTGGCTGCTCGCGCAGAAGCCCTGGATCGTGCCGATCCCGGGCACCACGAAGCTGCATCGCCTCGAGGAGAACCTGGCCGCGGCCGCCATCGAGCTAGCGCCGGCGGATCTGCGCGAGATCGACGCCGCGCTGGCGAATGTCCAGGTGCGGGGCGCGCGTTACCCCGAGAACCTGCAGCGCATGGTCGGGCGCTGAGCGGCGGCCCCGGCACGGACCACGATCCCGTTGAAGGCAGGAGCGAGCCATGAGTGAGGTCGTGTTGATCGTGGGCGCGGGCGAGGGGCTCAGTGCCTCCCTGGCACGGCGGTTCGCCCGCGACGGTGCCCGGATCGTGCTCGCGGCGCGCGTGCCCGAGAGACTGCACGACGTGGCCGCGGCCACGCACGCAGAGGTCGTACGCTGCGACGCGGTCGTGCGTGCCGATGTCGAAGCGCTGTTCGCCGCGTGCGACGCGGGGCCGGGATCCCCCGACGTGGTCGTCTACAACCCCGGCGCGCGCTTGCGCGGGCCGCTCGTGGAGCTCGATCCGGAAGCCGTGCGGACCGTGCTCGAAGTCTCGGCCTACGGCGGCTTTCTGGTGGCGCAAGCCGCCGCGAAGCGCATGCTGCGCAAGGGCCACGGCACGATCCTGTTCACGGGCGCCTCCGCGAGCGTGAAGGGGTACGCGCAATCCGCGCCGTTCGCGATGGGTAAGTTCGCGCTGCGCGGTCTCGCGCAGAGTCTGGCGCGCGAGCTCCAGCCGCAGAACATCCACGTCGCGCACTTCGTGATCGACGGCGGCATCCGCTCCGCGGCGCGGCAGGTGCCGGCGGAGAGCCCCGACTCGCTGCTCGACCCCGATGCGATCGCGGACACGTACTTCCACGTCGCGCGCCAGCCACGCAGCGCGTGGACATGGGAAGTGGAGCTGCGCCCCTGGGTGGAGAAATTCTAGCCGGCGTGGTTACCGGAACAGCTGCGGCGCGAACCTGTTCAGATACTCGCGCCAGTTGATCCACGTGTGACCGCCGGCCGAGGGCTCGTACGTCACGGCGAAGCCGTGCTTCTTCAGCAGCGCCACGGTGGCCGTGCTCGTCTCGACGAGGAAGTCGTCGCGGCCGGTTGAGAACCACACGAGCGCGAGCCCGCGCTTCGCCGCTGTATCGTCGAGCTGCGCGCGGTGCTTGTCTTCCCACTGCGAGCTCTCGCGCACGTCGAACACGCCGGAGCTGAACACGCCGACGTAGGCATACTTCGACAGATCGCCGAACGCGATGTCGAGCGTCTGCATGCCGCCCATCGAGAGGCCGGCGATCGCCGTCGAGCGGCGATCGGTCAGCGCGCGGTAGTGCGACTCGACGTACGGCCTGATGTCGCCGTTGAACTCGCGCACGAAGTCTTCCATGTTCAACGAGCGCGGACCGGCGGCAGGGCCCGGCGTGAAGCGGCTCGTGTGCCCGTCGGGCATGACCACGATCATCGGCTTCGCGGCGCCCGACGCGATCAGGTTGTCGAGGATGAAACCGGCGCGGCCCACGGTGGACCATGAATCGTCGCTGTCGAACGCACCGTGCAGCAGATAGAGCACGGGATATGACGCCCGGTCGCGCTCGTAGCCCGGTGGCGTGTACACGTGCATGCGCCGGTCCTTGCCGAGCGCCGCCGAGTAGTAGTGCACGGCCGCGACGGCGCCGTGCGCCACGCGCTGCTCGTCCATGAATTTCGCGCCCGGCACGTAGAACAGGCTCCAGACGTTGCCGTTCGACTGGCTTGTGCCGGGGTTCACGGGATCGGCGGTTGCCACGCCGTCGACGTCGAAGCGGTAGCGGTAGGCGCCGGAGGCGAGCTTCGGGAACGTGGCCTGCCAGACCCCGTCCGCGCCCTTGGTCAGCGGCAGGCCACCCTGCACCGGAATCGCCGGCACGTCGCCGCCGCTGACGACCTCCACCTTGCCGGCAAGAGGTGCACGGATGCGCAGCGTGACGTCGCCGTCGCCTGCGATCTCGGGCGAGACGACGGGCGGCGGCGGTGCGGCGGCGGAGGGCGCGGGTTGCGCGGCCGCGTGGCCACCGGTGCACAGAGCGAGCAGAGCGGCGGCGAGGTGCCGCGGATTGGTTCGTGCGTTCACAGTGCTATCCCCCCCTTACGGCGCGCCAGCACTGCGGCAGGCCGTCACTCCTTGAGCGTGGCGTCGAGCGTGATCTTGAGGCCGTTGCGCAGCAGATTCGAGACCGGGCACTTCTTCTCGGCCTCGATCGCGAGCGCTCTGAAAGCCTCGGCCTTGAGGCCCGGCACCTGACCTTCGGTCACGAGGTGCATCTTGCCGATCACGCCGTTCTCGAGCGAGATCGTGGCTTTCGTGCTGATCGAGAGCGGGCGGTGGCCCTGAGTGCTGAGGTAATTCGCGAACGCCATGCTGAAGCACGCGGCATGCGCCGCGGCGATCAGCTCTTCGGGGTTCGTGCCCTTGGCGTTCTCGAAGCGGGTGGCGTACGTGAACGGCGTGTCGCGCAGCACGCCGCTGGTCGCGTTGATCGTGCCGGCGCCGGTCTTCAGATCGCCGCGCCAGGTTCCAGAAGCCGTGCGTTCGATGGCTGCCATGCCGCTACTCCTTCAGCGTGTGCCTGGACACCGAAAAAGGGCGCCGCGCACCGCGCGGCGCCCTGACTGACGTTACGCGCCCTTCGTGCGCCAGCTGTCCGCATAGTTCTCGCGCGCCTCGCGCGAGTACGGCGTCGGCGACACGCGCACGCGGATCTCGGCCTGTTTGTGCGGCTCGGTCGAGGTCTTGCCCGTGGCATCCGGCTCGCCCCACACGAGCGTCAGCTGATCGCCGACCTTCACGTCGGCAGCCACGACGGCGAGCGACAGCATGCAGCGCTCGTTGTACGAGTAGCCGTTGAACATCGACATGCCGACCATCTTGCCGTTGCTGCCCTTCAGGACGTCGGCGTTGGTCGACGCGTAGTTCGGCTGCGGGAAGTCGATCCACTTGTACGCGAGGCCCTCCTCGAACTGCGACGCCACGACCTTCAACAGGTCGTCGCGGTTCCACTCGAGCGTGACCTTGTGGCGGTTCTTCGCGTCCTTCAGCTTCGTGAGCGCGGCCTTGCCGATGAACTCTTTCTTCCAGCCGATGTAGAAGCCGTAGCCGAGCTCGAACGGATTGACGTAGTAGTCCTCGATGTTGTCGCTGACGAAGCTGCCGCCGATCGAGCCCACCGCCTCGTAGCTGTCGGCGCCGAGCCAGTCGCGGTAGTCCTGCAGCATGCCGTCGCCGGAGTAGATGCCGGGCAGCGGCGACGGGATCCAGCCGGATTCCAGCGTGTTCGTCGAGTAGGCGCGGCTGCCGACTAGAGCTAGATCCACGCCCACGTCGCGCGCGGCTTCCATGATCGTGGACTGGATGTAGTGCTTGTCGGCATACGGGCCCCAGACCTCGAGGCCGGGCGCGCCGGCCATGCCGTGGCGCAGCGCCTGCACGCGGCGCGAGCCGATCTTGATCCAGTCGACATGGAAGAACTTCACGTCGGGGACCGGGCCGCCGTTGATCTTGTCGAAGATCTTGTTGGCCTCGGGGCCCTGGATCTGGAAGCGGTAGTGCGTGCGGTAGATGGCCTTGCCGTCCGGCCGGCTGTCCGAGCGCGGATCGTGCGTCAGGCGCACGCGGTACTTGTTGATGGCTGCCTGGAACTTGACCCAGTTCGCCGTCGGCGCGCGGCCCACGAGAATGAACTTATCCTCGCGCTCGCGGAAGATGATCATGTCGCCGATCACGTGGCCGGCGGGTGTCACGGGCACGAAGTGCTTCGCGCGGTTCAAGTCGAAGTTCGCGAAGCTGTTGATGCCGACGTGCTCGAGGAACGTGGCCGCGTCCGGGCCTTCGACGATCAGCTCGTCCATGTGGTGCGTCTGGTCGAACAGCACGGCCGAACGCCGCCACGCCATCTGCTCACTGCGCCAGTTCGAGCACTCCGGCGCCACCACCGGATACACGTACATGCCGATCTTCGAATTGCGTAGCAGCTTCACTGCGCCGCCATGGGCTTTGAGCACGGCGCTCAGGTTGTTTGCAGCCATCATTTCCTCTCAAAAGGGACGAATCGGAAGGGTGTTCTTGGAGTTGATCGGCCGAATGATCTCACATCCGCGCGGTTTTTTGGCAGGCTCGGCCGGCTCCGGAGCCGCGTCGGCCCGGCCCATGAACGACCGGGCCCGACGCGTGCCGAGCGTCAGCGCTCGCTGACGGCCGCCGGCGATACGGCCGGCGCGTCGTTGCCCCACGCCGAGCGCACGTAAGTCAGGACGGCGGCGATCTCGGTCGGTGAGAGCTGGTGCGCGAACGGCGGCATGCCATACGGCCGGGGGTGCTTCGCGGTGCTCGGAGCGAAGCCGCCGAACAGCACCGTGCGCAGCGCGTTGTTGGCCGATTCGGCCGTCACGAGCCGGTTGGCGGCGAGTGCCGGGTACACGAGCGGTTTGCCGAGGCCGTCGGCGCCGTGGCAGTCGCTGCAGTGCTCGCGATACACGGTGGCGCCGAGCATGCGCAGCGCGTCGCCCTGCTCGGCCCCCACGAGCGGCCCGAACCGCGCGGTCTCCGGGTGTGCGGCCGGCAGCGTGCGCAGGTAGTCGACGATCGCGGTCAGATCCGCGTCGCGCAGGTGCTGCAGGCTGTGGAACACGACCTCGGCCATCGGCCCCGTCGTCACGTCGCGGGCCGACGTGCCGGCCTGCAGCAGGTCCTTCAGCTGAGCGGCCTCGGCGTCGGTGAGCGGGCGATCGGCGCCGAGCGGCGGCGCATCCCAGCCGAGCTGCGGCAGCGTGCCGCCGGAGTAGCCGGCGGCCGCGTCCGTGCCGCCGAGCCAGGTGCGTGCGCCGTGGCACGCGTTGCAGTGGCCGAGTCCCTCTACCAGGTACGCGCCGCGGTTCCACTGTGCCGAGCGCTGCGGGTCTTCGGTCATTTCGCCGGGACGGAAGTACAGCGCCCGCCACACGCGCAGCGCGAGCTGCGTGTTGTACGGGAACGCCACGGTCGCGGGCTTCGGCGGGCTCGCGGCCGGCGGCAGCGACTTCAGGTACGCGAACAGCGCGTCGGAATCCGCGCGCGTCACCCGCGTGAGATTCGTATACGGGAATGCGGGATACAGGCGCCGGCCGTCGCGCGACTTGCCGTAATGCATCGCACGCCAGAAGTCGGCCGACGACCACGTGCCGAGGCCGGTGGCGTCGTCGGGCGTGAGGTTGCTGCTGAACACGTCGCCGAAAGGCGTCTCGATGCGTCGCCCGCCGGCGAACGGCGTGCCGCCCGGCACCGTGTGGCAGGCGATGCAGTCACCCGCGCGCGCGAGATACTGCCCCTGCTCGATCAGCTCGGGTGTCGGCGGGACGTCGGTCGCGGTCACGTGCTCGCCGATCTCGGGCCATTCGAGCCATGCGGCGATCCCGACCACGCCGGCGGCCGCCACGCCGAGCGCTGCGAGCATTCCGCGCTTCATGGCGCGGCTCCGCAGCGCAGCGGCAGCTCGGGCGGTGTATCGGCCGAGGGCCGGTGCGCTTCCGGTACGGGACGGCTCGCGATCCAGGCCGTCACGGCCGCGATCTCGTCCGGCGAAAGCAGGCTTGCCACCTGCGCCATGCAGTCGGGTGTCTTCGCGTTGCGCACGCCGGTGCGCCACGCGCCGAGCTGTGCGGCCAGGTAATCGGGCGACAGCGCGAGCAGGCCCGGAATCGCCGGCTCGTGACCGAGCAGGTTCGCGCCATGGCACTCCTGGCAGGCCGGCAGGCGGCGCGTGGCGTCGCCGTGCTCGACCAGTGCCCGGCCCGTGGCGAGCACCTGCTCGCCGGCGCCGCGCTGGGCCACGCGCAGCGCCGGGTCCTGCGCGGCGTAGTACGCCGCGATCTCCTGCAGGTAGTCGTCGGCGAGAAAGGCGAGCATCGGCTGCATCACGAGGTTCTGGCGGCGCCCGTCGCGGAAGTTGCGCAGCTGCTCGTAGAGGTAGCGGGCGGGCTTGCCCGCGATGGAGGGCGCGTAGCCCTCCTCGGCCGAGCGGCCCTGGTGGCCGTGGCAGGCGGCGCAGGCTTCGACGCGGGGCTCGATGTCGGAGGAGGGCTCGGCCGCAGCGGCCGGCAGGGCGAGCGCGCAGAGCAGCAGGCCGGGCCAGAGTCGTTCGAGGGCGGTCATTCGCGTCCTTGCGTCGCTAGCGGGCAGTCCACGCCGCCTATTGTCGGTCAGCGCGGGGTGCTGCGGTATTCGCAGATTCCGCAGCGAAACGCATAACAGATCGCGGGGCGCGTCAGGGCCCGCACTGCGCCGCGAGCGAGCCCAGCGTCCGCAGCGCGCGGGCGACGCGCCGGTCCTGCGGGTGGCCGTAGTTCAGGCGGATGCAGTGACGAAAGTCGTCGCGCGCCGAGAAGATCGAGCCCGGCGCGATGCTGATGCCGTGCGTGAGTGCCTGCCGGTGCAGCGCCAGCGCGTCGGTGCCCCGCGGCAGCTCGACCCAGAGCAGGTAGCCGCCTTCGGGCCGCGTGACCCGGGTACCTGCGGGGAAGTGCCTGCCGATGGCGTCGATCATGGCGTCGCGCTCGAGGAACAGCGTCTCGCGCAACCTGCGCAGATGCCGGTCGTAGCCGGCGCCTTGCAGGTATCCCGCCAGCGCGACCTGCGAGGGCATTGCGGCGGACAGCGTCGTGCCGAGCTTCAGGCGCCGCACCGCGCCCGTGTGCGCCCCGGCCGCGGCCCAGCCGATGCGATAGCCCGGCGCCAGGCATTTCGAGAACGACGAGCAGTGCAGCACGTTGTCGCCGTCGAAGGCCTTGGCCGGTTTCGGGCGCTCGGCGCCGTAGTAGAGCTCGCCGTAGACGTCGTCCTCGATCAACGGTACGCCGTGCTTCGCGAGCAGGGCCACGAGCCGGCGCTTGTTCGGTTCGCTCATCAGCGCGCCGATCGGGTTCTGGAAGTTCGTCATGAGCCAGCACGCCGCCACGCGCTGGCGTTGCAGCGCGTGCTCGAGCGCGACCAGGTCCACGCCTGCCGACGGATGCGTGGCGACCTCGATGGCGCGCAGCCCGAGGCGCTCGAGTGCCTGCAGCGCGACGTAGAACGTCGGCGACTCGATGATCACGGCGTCGCCGGGTCGTGTGACGGCCTGCAGGCACAGGTTCAGCGCCTCCATGCCGCCGTCCGTGATCACGATCTCGTCGGCCGGAATCCCGATGCCGTCCAGCGAATAGCGCAGGGCGATCTGCCGGCGCAGCTCCGGGTTGCCGGGCGTGAGGTCGGCCACGGTGCGCCACGGGTCGAGCCGGCGCAGCCCGCGGACGAGCGCGCGGTGCAGGTGCTTCAGCGGAAACAGCAACGGGCTCGGAAACGCCGAGCCGAGTGGCACGACGACGTTGGCGCGCGAGGCGTC
The DNA here is from genome assembly GCA_035548835.1 of Gammaproteobacteria bacterium. Lineage (GTDB taxonomy): Bacteria > Pseudomonadota > Gammaproteobacteria > Steroidobacterales > Rariloculaceae > FEN-1219. Next base: position 10,023 of record DASZSB010000007.1, read on the forward strand.
GAGCACCTCGAAGATGAAGTCGCTCTTGTCGACCGCGGTCGAACGCACGGCCGGCCGCGACGCCGCGGGCTCCGCCGGCCGCGGCGGACGGCGGCGCACGAAGTGACCCGAGCGGGCGCGTGCTTCGACCAGGCCGCGGGCCTCCAGCCACTGGTAGGCCTTCAGCACCGTGAGCGCGCTCAAGCCGCGACGGCGACCCGCCTCGCGGACGGAAGGCATGCGCTCGCCGGCCGCGAGCGCGCCGCTGTCGATCAGCGCGGCGAGCTCGTCCGCGTAGGCCTTGTAGAGCGTCACCGGCCGCCCCGCGGGGCGAGCCGCGCCGCTCGCGGAGCACGCCCCGTGCGTATGGCTCGTGCGGCGCGGCTACTTCGGCCGGTAGGCCGTGCGCGCGGTCTCGCCATACGGGGCGGGTTGTACGGTGGCGCGGATCTTGGCCTGCTTGTGGCGCTCGACGGTGGGCTTGGTCGAGCCGCCATCGTCTTCGCCCCAGATCACGTTCACCTTCGTGCCGGGCTTCGCGTGCTTCACGTCGACGCAGGCGAGCGAGAGCATCGCGCGCTCGTTGAAGCTGTAGCCCGTGTAAGTGGAGACACCGACCAGCTTGCCGCCCTTCTCGATGCGGTCGAACGGCAGCGTCGAGTAGTTGGCGAGCGGCAGGTCGATGTACTTGCGGAACTTGCCGGCGTGGAACAGCGTGGTGAACACCTTGTCCACGTCGTCGCCGTCCCACACGAGCGTGACCTTCTGCCGCTTCGGCCTCTTCGCGAGCTTCTCGAGCGCCTTGCGGCCGATGAACTCGTGGTCGAACTTCACGAACCCGCCGTAGCCGAGATCGAACGGCGTCAGGTAGTAATCGTCGATCTTCTTCGCATGGTAGCTGCCGCCGAGCGATGCCGTGGCCTCGTAGCCGGTGCCCGAGAGCCACTGACGGTACGGCTTCATCTGCTCGCCGCTGTAGACGGCCGGCAGCGGCGACGGGATCCAGCCCGATTCGAGCGTGCTCGTGGGGTACGTGCGGGCGCCGACGCGGCGGATGCCGAATTCCTGGCCGGCCGCGAGGATCGCGTCGCGCACCTTCTCGCCCTCGGCGAAGGGCCCGAAGATCTCCCAGCCGGGCTGGCCCACCATGCCGTGGCGCAGCGCGCGGACCTTGCAGCCCGCGATGTCGAGCGTGTTCATGTGGAAGAACTTGATCTCGGGCATCGGCTTGCCCGTGACCTTCTCCATGACCTTCTTCGCGTTCGGGCCCTGCACCTGGTAGCGGTACACGCGCCGCCCGCCGGTGCGATTCACGAACGAGCGCTCGTCGCGCTCGACCTTGACGGCGTAGCCGCCCGTGGCCGCGTGGTACTCGACCCAGTTCAGCGCGGGCGGGCGGCCGACCAGCACGAAGCTGCTCGGCGCCAGGTGGAACAGGATCGCGTCGCCGATCACGTAGCCGTCGTAGTTGCAGGCGACGAACTGCTTGGCCGTGTCGACGCGGAAATTGTTGAACGTGTTCACGCCGAGGGCGGCGATCAGCTTCAGCGCGTCCGGCCCCTCGACGTACAGATCCGTCATGTGGTGCGACTGATCGAACAGCGCGCAGGTCTCGCGCCAGGAGCGCTGCTCGTCGCGCCAGTTCGTGAACTCGCTCGGCACGACGGGAAACGCGTACGGGCCGATCTGCGAGTTGCGCAGCATCTCGACCGGGCTGCGTGCGGCGTCCAGGGCCTGTTGCAGATTCTGGTAGCTCATGGGGTCCTTCTAATTCTTCTTCGTGGATGACGGCCCGCTGCGGCACGACCGCCCGGGAATCACCCTAAAACAACTGCGGTTCCGATGCCACCTCGGCGGGTCGTGGCCGCGCGGAAAAGAAAACGGGCGAGGGTCTTCCGACCGCTCGCCCGTCGTCGATCGGGAGAAGCTCCGATCAGGCCTTGCCGGTGCGCCAGCCCTCGGCGTACGTCTCGCGGACGAACTTCGAGTACGGCACGGCGCTGACGGTGGCGCGAATGTCGATCTGCTTGTGGCGCTCGACCGTGGTCTTGCGGGTGCCGCCGTTCGGCTCGCCCCAGACCAGCGACACTTCGGTGCCGAGCTCCACGTTCGGCTCGACGATGCCGAGCGACAGCATCGACTTCTCGTTGTAGCTGTAGCCGGCGAACATCGACGCGCCGACCACCTTGCCGTTCTTGTCGACGATCTTGTCGAACGAGGACGACGCGTAGTTCGACAGCGGCAGGTCGATGTACTTGTAGTGCTCTTCCGTGCCCGCGACCATAGAAGCGAACACCTTGGCCACGTCCTCGCCGTTCCAGGCGAACGTGACCTTCTTGCGGTGCGGCTGCTTCGCGATCTTCTCGAGTGCCTCGCGGCCGATGAAGTCGTGATCGAACTTCACGAACGGCCCGTAGCCGATCTCGTACGGCGTGACGTAGTAGTCCTCGATGTTGTCGGACACGAAGCTGCCGGCCAGGCTGCCCGTGGCCTCGTAGCTGTTCGCCGGCAGCCACTTGCGGTACTTCTTCATGCGCTCGTCCGTGTACACGGCCGGCAGCGGCGACGGAATCCAGCCCGATTCCAGCGTGTTCGTGGCGTAGGCGCGCGAGCCGACCTGCGTCAGGCCGAACTCCTCGCCGGCCTTGATGATCGTCTCGCGGATCTTCTCGCGCTCCTTGTACGGGCCCCAGATCTCGAGGCCCGGTGCGCCGGCCATGCCGTGGCGCAGCGCTCTGACCTTCTGGCCGCCGATGCGGATCTTGTCCATGTGGAAGAACTTGATGTCCGGCACCTTCTTGCCGTTGAGCTTCTCGATGAGCTGCCAGGCGTTCGGGCCCTGGATCTGGAAGCGGTAGGAGATGCGCTTGACCGCCTGACCCTTCGGGTTGCCGGGCGAGCGATCGTCCTTCTTGATCTTGACCTTCCAGTCGCCCGTTTCGGCGTGGAACTGGATCCAATTGGCCGACGGCGCGCGACCGACGAACACGAGCTCGTTCTTGTCGAGGTGGAACAGGATGCCGTCGCCGATCACGTGACCGCTGTAGCTGCACGGGATGAACTGCTTCGCGCGGTTGATCGGGAAATTTTCGAAGCTGTTGATCGCAAGGTGGGACAGCAGCTTCACCGCGTCCGGACCCTTGATGTACAGGTCCACCATGTGGTGCGACTGATCGAACAGCACGCAGCTCTTGCGCCACGCGGCCTGCTCGTCGCGCCAGTTCGAGAACTCGGCCGGGACGACGGGGTAGACGTAGGCTCCAATGCGGGAATTGCGGAGAAGCTCGACGGGATTCTTGGCTGCTTTCAGCACGTCCTCTAGATTCTTGTGAGCCATGGCTACTGGTGTCCTCCTACAGCGAAAGCTCTTATGGTTTAAGCCCGAAAAGGCGCGCAGTGTACCACCGGTAGGAGCAATCCACTCACCCCCGATACCATTGTTCCGCTGGCCTCGCGACGCACCGAAAGTGACTCCGCGATCACTTGCCTGCGTCGGTCGAACCCTTCACTTCAGCACCGCGCCCTCGTGGACCGGTCGCACCGTGTGCTGGTACACGCCGAGCCAGCCGCGCTGCCCTTGCGCGCCGAACGTCTTCGGCGCCTTGCGCCGCTCGGCGAGCATGGACTCCGGAACTTCGAGGTCCACGACCTTGCGGCGCACGTCGATCGAGATCACGTCGCCGTTCTCGACATAAGCCAGCGGCCCGCCCGCGGCCGCCTCGGGCGAGGCTTCGCCCACCACGAGGCCGTCGTTCACGAGGCCGGACAGCTGCCCCTCGGTGATTGCGGCCACCTTGTCGATCAGGCCCGCGCCGTCGAGCGCGAACACCACGGCCGACGTCATGGCCATGCCGGGGCCGCCGATCACGCCGAGGCCGCGCAGCACGACCACGTCGCCGGGTTTCACGCGGCCTTCCTTGATGCCGGCGAGTGCCTCGTCGCGCGAGTGGAAGATGTTCGCGGGCCCGCGGAACGACAGCGTGCGCTCGCCCGTGCCGCCGAGTCGTACGATGCCCCCACCGGGCAGCAGGCTGCCGCGCACGATCACGATGGCAGGGCGATTCGAGAGCGGCTTGTCGAGTGTGGCGATCACGCGCTCGTCGGGTGCGGGGGCGGCGGCCAGGATCTCGCGCAGCGTGGCGCCGGACACGGAGCGTGCGTCGAGGTCGAGCTGACGCTCGAGCCGCTTCAGCACGCCGCGCGCGCCGCCGGCCGCCTCGAACTCCTCGATGAGGCCGGGGCCGTTCGGGCGCACGGCCGCGAGCAGCGGCACGCGCTCGGCGTAGTCGGCGAACGTCTGGTAGACGTCGATGTCGACCTCGGCCTCCGTCGCAATGGCCTGCAGGTGCTTCACGCAGTTGATCGAGCCCGAGAGCGCCAGCACGACCTGCACGGCGTTGCGCACCGCGCCGGCCGTGATGATGTCGCGCGGCTTGACGTCCTGCCACACCATCTCGACGATGCGCGCACCGGCCTCGCGCAGGTGGGCCAGCATCTTGGGGCTGCGCGCGGCGACCGGCGCGCTGCCGGGCAGCGCCATGCCGAGCGCCTCGCACACGATGTGCATGGAGTTCGCCGTGCCCATGCCGGCGCACACGCCGGGGCTCTGCACGGCGACGTCGGCCATGCCTTTGAGCTCGTCCAGTGTGATGCCGCCGGAGGCGATGTAGCCCGACTTCAGGAACACGTCCTCGATGTCGACGTGCTCGCCCTTGTACCGGCCGCTCTTCTGGTAGCCGCATACGACCACGATCGTCGGGATGTTCATGCGGCCCGCGGCCATGAGCTGGCCCGGCGTGGTCTTGTCGCAGGACGCGAGGCACACCATGCCGTCGAGCAGCGCACCTTCGACCTGCACCTCGATGTCGGCCGCGATCAGGTCCCGTGTGGGCAGGATGTACGCGCCGCGCCGGCCGGCGCTCGTGATGAAGTCGCTCGGCGCCGCCGTGCGGATCTCGAACGGTACGCCGCCGGCGGCCCGGACCGACTTCTTGAGCTCCTCGGCGATGCCGTCCAGGTGACTGAAGCAGCTCGAGAGCTCGGAGGACGAGTTCACGATCGCGATCTTCGGTTTCGCCATGTCCTCGTCGGTGAGGCCGAGCGCGCGCCACTGCGCGCGGCGGCCGGCCCAGAGCGCGGTGCCCGGTTCGAGGTTGCTGCGGAGTTTGCGTTGCATCGACTCTGCTCCTGTGCGCCGCGGCGGGGGCGCCTCGAGTGACTGACGCAACGATAACTCCTGGCTCGCGATAAATCGCGCCGCGCGCTGCGGCAGCAGCCCTTGTTGCGAGTGCAAATCAGGCATAGCGTTGAGCGGGTCGGGAGCCGGCCGTTGCCGTTCCGGCCGGCCGCCGGAGAGTCCATGCTGCTGCCAAGTCCGTGTCGGGCCTCCATGGCTGTCGTGCTCTGCGCGGTGTCCTCGGGGTTCGTTGCCATGGCGCAGCAGCCGGCCGATGACTTAGGCCCGAACATCTGTCCGCTGTCGGATGAGCAGACGCGGAAATCGCTCGAGGCTTTCGACAAGCTCGTGCCGACGTTTCACCATCCGCGCTGCGAGCGCTGTCACGGGGGGCTGGACGTGTTCGCGGAGAACACCGCGCACGGCGGCGGCCAGCAGGGTGACGACACCGGTTGCGACACGTGCCACGACAGGGTGCCCGGCGGCGGCCGGTGGCAGCTGCCGCTCCCGGCGCACTTCTTCGTGCACAAGGACGCGAAGACGCTGTGCGAGCAGATGCACGACACCTCGCCGACCCGCGCGATCCTGCTGGAGCACCTCGGCACGGACCAGCTGATTCAGACGGCGTTTCTCGGCACCCGGGGGCTGAGCCCGATGGATCTCGAGTCGGAGCATCTGGCGCCGGAGCCGCCGCCGGTGACGCGCGATGCGTTCCTCGGCATGGCCGGGGCCTGGTTCGACGCGATGGGCGGCGATTTCAAGGGCGAGGTGCCATGCGGCTGCGAGCCACAGCGCTATGCCGTGCGTGTTTCCTACAAGCGCGAGGTGAAGCTCGGCATCGTGAACTCCACCGAGACGATGGGACCCGTCGACATCCCGATCAGGTTTCATGACGACGGCTCGTTCGACGGCGAGCAGACCGTCTATTTCAACGGCAACTCCATGGCGTTCATCTGCACGGCGACTTCCACGGGCTCGATGAACCTCAAGGTATCCGGCGAGGTCACCGGCGAATGGCCGAACGAGCAGATGAGCCTGAAGCTCGAAAACACCACCGTCATGAAGAATGGCACCATCAAAGCCGTGTGTCCGGGTGAGGCCGTGACGAGGTCGCTGGAATCCGGCGAGAAGGCGAGCGTCGAGGAGGACGACATTCCGGGCAGAGTCGGCTCCAAAGTGCACTTCGCCCCGTCGGCCGGCGTGCCGGGAATGACCACGAGCATCGACGCGGAGGTCGTGCAGATCAATCGCTGACGCAGCGCGCGTGCGTTGCCGTGCCGCGCGCCCGCCCCTAGTATCTCAAGCCATCTACCGGGGGGTGGTATCCGACGATGAGTGGACTTATCCGGCACACTACGCTGCGCGTGCTCGCATGGGCTGTCGTGATTGCGCTGACGCACGCGGCCGGCGCGCAAACCACGGCGAACGGCGAATGGCCGAGCTATGGCGGCGACAACGCGCACACGCGCTACGCGCCGTTCGACCAGATCAACGCGAGCAACTTCGGCTCGCTCGAGATTGCCTGGCGGTTCAGCACCACGAACCTCGGTCCGACACCCGAGTATCGCTTCCAGAGCACGCCGGTCATGGTCGATGGCGTGCTGTATACGACCGGCGGCTCGCGCCGCGCCGTAACGGCGCTCGATGCGGCCACCGGCGAGCAGCTCTGGGTCTACTCGCTGAACGAAGGCGAGCGCGGCGCGAATGCGCCGCGGCGCCTCTCGGGCCGCGGTCTCGCGTTCTGGAGCAAGGGCCGCGACAAGCGCGTGCTGTACGTGACGCCGGGCTATCAGCTCGTGGCGCTCGATGCCACGACGGGCCGGCCCGTCGAGAGCTTCGGCCGGCACGGCATCGTCGATCTGTACGAGACGCTCGATCAGGGCGGCGGCTGGGACAAGCGGCAGATCGGCCTGCACTCGCCGCCCACGATCGCGAACGGTGTCGTGATCGTGGGCGCCGCGCACACTCCGCTCGCGCCGGCCGATCAGGCCAAGAACGTGATCGGCTACGTGCGCGGCTTCGACGTCGTGTCCGGCAAGCACCTGTGGACGTTCCACACGGTGCCGCGGCGCGGCGAGCCGGGTTACGAGACATGGCTGAACGGCGCGGCGGAGAAGGGCGCCGGCAACACGGGCGTGTGGGCCGCGATCTCGGCCGACGAAGAGCTCGGTCTCGCGTACCTGCCGGTCGAATCGCCGTATGGGGACATGTACGGCGGCTTGCGCCCCGGCGCGAACCTCTATGGCGAGAGCATCGTCGCGGTCGACACGCGCACGGGTGCGCGCCGCTGGCACTTCCAGACGTCGCACCATCCGCTCTGGGACTACGACATCCCGACGGCGCCGATCCTGGTCGACGCGGTGAAGGACGGCAGGGCGATCAAGGCGCTCGCGCAGCCGACGAAGCAGGGCCTGCTTTTCGTGCTGAACCGCGAGACCGGCGAGCCGATCTGGCCGATTCCGGAGACGCCGGTGCCGCAGGGCAGCGTGCCGGGCGAATGGTACTCGCCGACGCAGCCGATCCCGACGCTGCGCTACGGCCACCAGGGCATCGCCACCGACGACCTGATCGACTTCACGCCGCAGCTGCGCGCCGAGGCCGAGAGCATCGTCGCGAAGCACCGGATAGGGCCCATCTACACGCCCGCCGTGCCGTACAACCCGAATGGCCCTACGTCCACGCTGATGGTCATGGGCGGCAGCAACTGGCCGGGCGGCGCCTACGACCCCGACACGCACCTGTTGTACGTGACGGCCAGCGTCGGCGTGAACAGCATGACGATCTGCCGCTATCCGGAAGGCTCCGTGATGCCGCACGGCATCTGTCTCGGGCCCGACGCCGGCGCGTTCGGTGGCCTGCGCGACGTGAACGTGCAGGGCTTGCCGCTGCTGAAGCCGCCGTACGGCACGATCGCCGCGATCGATCTCGCGAAGGGCGCGGTGCGCTGGGAGATTCCGAACGGCGAGACGCCGGCCGCGATCAGGAACCACCCGGCTTTGAAAGGCGTGGACATCGGCCGCACCGGGCGCGCGGGGCAGCCGCCCGGCGCGCTCGCGACGAAGTCGCTGCTGATCGTGGCGGAGCCGGGTTATGGGTCCACGCCCGACGGCAAGCCGGGATCGATGCTGCGCGCCTACGACAAGGCCACGGGCCGCGAGCTCGCCGCCGTGCAGCTGCCGGCGCCGCAGAGCGGCTCGCCGATGACCTACATCGTGGGAGGCCGGCAGTTCCTCGTGATCGCCGTCAGCGGCAACCGCTATCCGGGCGAGCTGATCGCGTATTCGCTGCCGCAGCCGAAGTCGCAGGGACGGCCCGCGGCGGCGGAGTAGCGCCGGGCTTCAGTAAGGGAACGTGTACGTCGCGTTGCCCTGCTCGAGGCCGGTGAACGTGACCGTGGCGGACGCGGCGTTCCAGTCGAACGGCCCGCCGGTGTAGGGGTTGCGCACGGCCGCGAGCGGAACCATGGATCCCGCGAGCTGCGGCGGAATGCCGAGGCCGCGCAGATCCGCGATCATCAGGGCGGCCCGGCGCACGCCCTCGAGATCGGCGACTCCCGCGCCGGCGTTGGCGAGAATCTGGCCGCGGCCCGCGCCGACGAGCACGCGTCCCGCCACGTTGTACGTGACGGCGAGGACGCCCGAGTCCCAGGCATCGACCTCCGGTGCGCGGGCGAGCGCCGCCTCGAGCTCCGTGTACGGCGCACGCAGCAGCGCGTCGAGCTTCAGCAGGGCCGCGGCGTCGCGGTTGGCGAGATCCTGTACCTGCAGCAGCGGCTGCGTGAGCCGTATCTCGAGGCGGTCGAGCGCGGAGCGCGAGTCCGGCGTGCCCTTCGGCAGCGGAAACAGCAGGCCCGTGGCCTTGATCGAGCGCAAAGAGCCGTCCCGGTAGCGCCACTCGCCAATGAACGGGCGGCGCATCGAGCGTTCGGCGTCGGTCAGTGCGCGCCGCCAGGCGGCGGGCACGCCGTCCGCGCGCCGCTCGGGCGGCAGCCGGCGCAGGATTGCGTTGCCCCACGCGAAGTGGTCGCTGACGTAACGCGCGGCCACCGCCTTGCCGAACAGCGAGTCCGCCTCGGCCAGCGCCATGCGCCAGAACGCGAGGTCCGCTTCGAGGCGCGCGTTGACCTGCGCCGCGTCGCCGGCGGAGGCGAGCAGCCACGTGTCGAGCCAGTACAGGCGTCGCGGGTCGCGCAACAGCGCGTAGGGGCCGAGCGGCCCGCGAACGTCGTTCGTCGTGACCTCGCGCCACGCGCGGTGTGCGAGCAACGCCTGATAACGCGCGATGCGCCAGCGTACGTCGGCGAGCGCGGTAGCGAGATCGGCAGCGCCGTCGAGCGCGGCGATGCAGTCCGCGCTCGCGGTCTCGCAGATTTTCAGCACCTCGGCGACCGGCGCGGGATTCGGCGGAATCGCGACGACGGTGTCGGGCAGTGGATCGGACTTCGGGTCGACGTCGTAGTCCGCGGCCAGCTTGCGAATCCACTCCGCGCGGCTCGCCCCGACCCCGGCCGGATCGGCGGCGCGCAGCGCGCCGAAGCCGAGCAGGTATACGTAGCCGTTCGCGGCGTCGTCGACCGGCGCGGGCGCGGGCGCCGCCGCGAGCTCGAGCGCTTCGGCGCTCGGCGGCCGGTCGCGCAGGTTCACGACGTAGGCGAACAGATACAGCGCGACCGGCAGTGCCGCGATCGCGACGACGGTCCACAGCGCGTAGCGCAGGGGTTTCGGCAACGTGCCCATGCCGAAAACGGTAGCACAGGCCGGCGGCGTCAAACTCCGCAATTGCGTGGGATTCGGATGTCGCTGCGCAGTGTCCTCGTGAGGCAAGGTGTGACTTCGGCGGGGTTGACAGTGAGCTTTGCGCGGGGCGTAACATCGATGGCCATGCAGGCGGAATCGCTCGAAGTGCTCGAGAAGGCGCAGGTCGCGCCGGCGCAGGCGCGGGCCATCGTGCGTGCGATCGAGCTCGAGATCGCGGGCGCCAAGGACGTGCTCGCCACCAAGCACGATCTGCTCGCGTTGCGGAGCGACCTTCGCGAGGCGATTGCGGGCGTGCGCGGCGAGATGGCCGCCATGCGCGGCGAGCTCAAAGCCGAGATCCACGAGGCCGTTGGCGGAGTCACGCGGCAGATGTACCTCGCCATCCTGGGCCAGATGGCGGTGCTGCTCGGCTTCGCCTATTTCTTCGCTACCCACATTCGCTGAGCGCCTTCGGCCGCCTTAGTCATGGCGCAGTGCGACGAGCGGATCGACGCGGCTCGCGCGATGGGCGGGAATCATCACGGCGGCCGCGACTACCAGCACGAGCAATGCGGGCACACTCGCGAACACGAGCGCATCGTGCGGCGCCACGCCGTACAGGTTAGACGCGAGCACGTGGGCCAGCAGGAATGCCGCGGCGACTCCGAACGCCGTGCCGACCGCCGCGAGTCCCAGTCCTTGCTTCAGCACCAGGCCGCGAATGCGGCCGGCGCGTGCGCCGAGCGCCAGGCGAATGCCGATCTCGTGCGTGCGCTGCTCGACGGAGAACGCGACGAGCCCGTAGATGCCGACGCTCGCGAGCAGCAGCGCCGCGGCGCCGAACAACGTCATCAGCAGCATGTTCAGGCGCTGCCGCGCGATCGAGGCCGAGAGAATCGAGCGCATGGGCTGCACGTCGGTCACCGGGACCTGCGTTACGGTGCGGACCTCGTTTTGGATCGATGCCGCGATCACGGCGGGATCGACTTGAGTGCGCACGATCCACGCGAGCGGCTCGTTGCCGAGTTGCAGCGCGAGGTCCGCGTCCGGGATCTGCGCGAGCGGCAGATACATGATCGGCCGCGGTTTGCTGGATAGCCGGAGCGCGCGCACGTCGTCGACGATGCCGACGACCTGCCGGACGGCGGGGTTCCTGCCGATCTGCATGCGGCTCTGCAGCGGGTCCTGACCGTTCGGCCACCAGCGCTCGGCCAGCGTGCGGTTGACGACGACCACGGGCTCGGCGCCAGCGCCGTCGCGTTCGTCGAACACGCGGCCGCGCAGCAGCGGGACCTTCAATGTCGCGAAGTAGCTGCTCGTGGCGATCGCGATGTCGCCGCCGCCGGTCACGGGTTGATTGCCATTGTCGCGGCCCACGACGTCGAACACGTCGCCGAAGCTCATCTGCAGCGGCACGCAACAGCTGGCCGTGGCCTCGGCCACGCCCGGCAGCGCACGCAGCCGTCCGAGCACGTTCGTCGTGAGCTCCTGAACGGCGGCCGCGGTCGCGAATCGCGGTTCCGCGAGCGAGGTGCGCATGACGAGCACGTCGTCCACTGCGAACCCGGGATCGACGCGGGCCAGCGCCAGCGAAGTGCGGATCAGCAGCGCCGCGCCGATCAGCAGCACGACGGCGAGGCCGATCTGGCCCACCACGAGCAGCGAGCGCAGCCGCACGTGCCGCGGTTCCCCGCTGCCGCTCTTCAGCAGCGCCGCGGGATCGGTGCGCGCCGCGAGTGCGCCCGGCCCGAGCCCGAACACGACCGTGGTCGCGATCGACAATGCCGCCGTGAATGCCACGATGCGCCAGTCGATGCCGAGCGCCGCGCCGCCCGCGCCGATTCGCGGCAGCCCCGCGGTATCGACCGCGAGCAGCGCGCGTATGCCCGCGAACCCCAGCAGCAGCCCGAGCGCGGCGCCCGCGATGGACAGGAGTGCGCTCTCGGTCAGCAGCCTGCGCAGGATTCGGCCGCTGCCGGCGCCGAGCGCCGCGCGGATCGCGATCTCGCGGCGCCGGCCGAGCCCGCGCGCGATCAGCAGGTTCGCCACGCTCGCGCACGCGATCAGCAGCACGAGCACGACGGTGCCGGACAGCGCCCAGAGCGCGGCTCGTGTCTGCGAGCCGAGACCGCCCTGCTCGAAACGAATCGCAGAGAAGGTGGCGCCGGGTCCGATCAGCCCCGGCGCCCGCTCACGGAAGGCGGGAGTCGACGCGGCAAGACGCTGCCGCGCGAGCTCGAGCGAGACGCCGGGTTTCAGCCGTGCGGCGACCTGCAGGTACTCCGTCATGTCCGTCGACGCCGGATCGAGCTGGAACGGCACCCAGACGGCCACGTCGCGAAACTCCTCCGTTTCGAGCGCGGGCGCCATGACGCCGATGACGGTATGCGGGACGCCGCCGAGTGTGAGCGCCGTGCCGACGACGTTCGGGTCCGCCGCCAGGCGGCGTGTCCAGAACGCGTGGCTCAGCACGACCGTCCGCGGTGCGCCCGGCGAATCCTCGGCCGCGGAGAACGGGCGGCCGAGCGCGATGGGGGCGCGGAAGGCGCGGAAGAACGACTCCGATACCTGGCCCGCCACGACGCGCTCGAGCACGTCCCCGTCGTTCAGGCTCAGCGAGATCGTGCGATACGCCGCAACGTCCTCGAGCACGTCGTCCTGTGCGCGCCAGTAGACGGACTGGGCGGGCGAGGCGGAGGCGAACACCGGTTCGAATGGCCGGTCGGGCCGCGCGACCGCCAGCATCACGAGGCGGTCGGGTTCGGGAAACGACGCGGGCTTCAGTATGACGGCGTCCACGATGGAGAAGATGGCGGTGTTCGCACCGATGCCGAGCGCCAGCATCAGCGCTGCCGTCACCGTGAAGGCCGGGCGATCGCGGAAGCCGCGCAATGCGTGTCGGATGTCCTGAATCAACGTCGGCACGATCCGCTCCCATTGGCCACCCCGGAAACCTATGCGAAGACCGTCCAACATGCCATATGGCGCCCGGCCGTCTTTCGATGCCCTGCGCCGTGGTCGCCGGCGCTGTAAGATTCAGGCGGCCACGCATTCGGTGGTCAGGGGGGCACACCAATGAGACGAACGGCACTGATCTGGGTGACGGCCGTCGTCGCCGCCGGGACCACCACGCGCGTGGCCGCGCAGCACGCGACCGCGCTCGACATCGAGGACGGCAGACGCGTCTTCGAGAGCTCGTGCGCGAACTGCCACGGCCCCGACGGCAACCTGATCGCCGGCATCGACTTCGGCCGCGGCGTGTTCCGCCGCAAGTTCACGGACGACGAGCTCGCCGCCACGATCATCGCGGGCATCCCGAACACGCCGATGCCGCCGAATCCCGGCATGAGCACCGAGCAGGCGCTGCGCGTGGTGGAGTACCTGCGCTCGATGTCGCAGGGCCGCATCGTGGCCGTCAACGGCGACGCGCGCCGCGGCCGCACGCTGTTCGAGGGCAAGGGCGAGTGCACCGAGTGCCATGCCGTCGGCGGCGTCGGCTCCCCCGTGGGCCCGGACCTCACGCGCATCGGCGCGCTGCGCCGCGCCGGCGAGCTCGAGCGCTCGCTGCTCGATCCGAAGGCCGAGGTGCAGCCCGAGAACCGCTTCTACAAAGTGGTGCCGAAGAGCGGCAAGCCCGTGACCGGGCGGCTGCTGAACCGCGACACCTTCACCGTGCAGCTGCTCGATACCGACGAGCGGCTGCGCTCGTTCCGGATCGCGGACCTGCGCGAGCACGGCTTCGCCGAGACGCCGATGCCGTCGGCGCGCCGCAAGCTCTCGACGCAGGAGATCGCCGACGTCGTGAGCTATCTGACGTCACTACGGGGGCAGCCATGAGATCGATCGCCATCACGCTCGCGCTCGCGGCACTCGTCGCCAGCGCGCCGCTGCGCGCGCAGGTCACGTTCGACCGCCTCCTGCACGCGGAGCGCGAGCCGCAGAACTGGCTGTCGTACTCGGCCACGCTGTCGAACCAGCGGTACAGCCTGCTCGAGCAGATCGACACGAAGACGGTGAAGTCACTCGAGCTCGCGTGGGTGTGGCAGACGCGCTCACTCGAGAAGTTCGAGGCCACGCCACTCGTCGTCGACGGCATCCTGTACACGGTGCAGGCGCCGAACGACGTGGTCGCGCTCGACGCGGCCACGGGGCGCATGTTCTGGAGCTACCACCACGAGCCGGCGATGGAAGCGCGGCCGTGCTGCGGCCGCGTGAACCGCGGCCTCGCGATCCTCGGCGACACGCTGTACATGGGCACGATCGACGCGCACCTGCTCGCGATCGATGCCCGGAGCGGCCAGCTCAAGTGGGACACGAAGGTGGCCGACGTCGCGGACATGTACGCGATCACGATGTCGCCGAACGTCATCAAGGACAAGGTCATCGTCGGCACGGCCGGCGGCGACCGCGGCATCCGCGGCTTCATCGCGGCGTTCGACGCCAGGACCGGCAAGGAAGTCTGGCGGTTCTACACGATCCCGGGCCCCGGTGAGCCCGGCCACGAGACCTGGACAGGCGACTCGTGGCGCACGGGTGGCGCGGCCGTGTGGAACGCGGGCGCGTACGATCCGGACACGAACCTGGCGTTCTGGGGCACCGGCAACCCGGGGCCCGACTGGGACGGCAGCGTGCGCGAGGGCGACAATCTCTACAGCGACAGCGTCGTTGCGCTCGACGTCGATACCGGCCAGCTGAAGTGGCACTACCAGTTCACGCCGCACGACGAGCTCGACTACGACGCTACGCAGGTGCCGGTGCTGGCCGACATCGATTGGCGCGGCGCGCCGCGCAAGGTCATGCTCTGGGCCAACCGCAACGGCGTCATGTACGTGCTCGACCGCGTGACCGGCGAGTTCCTCGCCGGCAAGCCCTACGTGAAGAACAACTGGCTCGCCGGTTTCGACGCCAAGGGGCGGCCGCAGCGCGCGCCCGGCATGGAGGTCACGAAGAAGCCGACGCTGTTCCGTCCGCACGTGCAGGGCGCCATCAACTGGGCCCCGACGTCTTACAGCCCGCGCACGGGCCTCTACTACGCGGCGCACTGGGAAAATTCGAGCATCGTGGCGGTCGAGGGCCAGTTCCCGCAGCAGGCCGGCGTGCACCAGCGGCAGACCGCGATGGGGCAGGTCAACCTCGAGCCCTACTTCAACAACGACGACGAGCCCTACGGCGTGATCCGCGCCTACGATCCGCACACGCTCGAGCCGAAGTGGGAGTACCGCATGGCGGACATCACGTGGGGCGGCGTGCTGAGCACGGCCGGCGACCTCGTGTTCGGCGGCGGGCGCGAAGGCTACCTGCTGGCACTCGACGCGAAGAGCGGCGAGCTGCTCTGGCGCGCCTCGCTCGGCGGGCAGATCAACAGCGCGCCGATGAGCTTCGCCGTGAACGGCCGGCAGTACGTCGCGATCGCGGCCGGCAGCGCGCTGTTCGCGTTCGCGCTGCGCCCGCAGTGAGCGCGGGCGAGCGTTCCGAGATTCGAATCACCCGAGAAGGAGAGTCCCCATGAAGACATTCGTTGCACTGGCCGCCCTGCTGCTCGTCGTGGCGGCGCCGCAGTCCTCGCTGGCGCAAACCGATCTCGCGGCGATCCTCGCGAGCCAGGCGCGGCCGCAGGCGCAACGCGACGAGGACGCGCAGAGGAAGCCCGCGGAGGTCATCAAGTTCTTCGGCATCAAGTCGGGCGATCACGTCGCCGATCTCCTGACCGGCGGCGGCTACTGGACGCGCATCCTCGTGCCGCTGGTCGGCCCGACCGGCAAGGTATACGCCGGCAACAATCCGTTCTTCGGGCGTTTCTACAACGACGCGTTCAACGCGCTGCTCGCGGAGCCGGCGTTCAAGAACGTCGTGCGCATCGATGGCCCGGTGGACAAGATCGCGCTGCCGACCGACGGCTCGCTCGACGCCGTGATCATGGTCATGGCCTACCACGACCTGTTCCTGACCGACGAGGATCGCGGCGCGCTGAACAGGAAGGTGCTCGCGGCGCTGAAGCCAGGCGGCGTCTACGGCATCATCGACCACGAGGCGGGCGCCGGTGCGGGCAGCAGCAGGATCAAGGAGCTGCACCGCATCGAGAAGAAGGTGGTCGTGGACGAGGTGCAGGCGGCCGGCTTCAGGCTGGCGGCGGAGGGCGACTTCCTGCGCAACCCGGCCGACGATCACTCCGCGAAGATCTTCGACAAGAGCATCAGCGGCAAGACCGACCGCTTCGTGCTGAAGTTCGAGAAGCCGCGCAGGTAACGCGCGGCGTCAGGCGTACGGAACGGCGAGCAGCCGCTCGCCGGTGCGCATGTCGTTCTCGAGCAGCTCGAGCAGCGCGCGGGCGGCCGGGCCCGGCTTGCCGGCGCCGATCGGCCGCCCGTCCCACTCGACGATCGGCGCCACCCTGATGGAGCTGCCGATCAGGAGCATCTCGCGTGCCGCGCGGCCCTCGGCGACCGGCACGTCGCACACTTCCACGCCGGTCAGCACGCCGCGGCCGACGATCGAGCGCGCGAGGTCGAGCAGCCGCAGCGACGTGCAGCCCGGCAGCACGTGCTCGAACTTCGGGTGCTTCAGCACGCCGGAGTGCGTGACGAACGCCACGTTCATGTTCGAGCTCTCGCCGACGTTGCCGTTCGCGTCGAGGAACACGCCGTTGTCGAGCCCGGCCGCTTTCGCTTCCATCTGGATCAGCACGTTCGGCAGGTAGTTCGTTGCCTTCGTGATCGCATAGAGCGGCGGCTTGATCGGGTACGTCGTCGTCATGACGCGCAGCCCGTCGCGGTACCAGCGCTCCGGGTACTTCAGCCCGCCGAACACCATGACGAAGAAGCCCGGCTGCGCGTCCGCGGCCGGCACGAGGTCGAAGTTGCCGGTGCCGGACGAGAGCCAGTAACGGATGGAGCCGTCGCGCACGCCGCTCGCTGCGGCCGTACGCACGATGACGTCGCGCAACGCGTCGCGCGAGGCCGGCATCGCGAGCCGCGAGCGCTCCGCCGAGCCGAAGAAGCGGTCGAGATGCGCCTCGAGGTCGTAGATCCTGCCGGCGACGAGCGCGGCGGTATCGAAGATGCCATGGCCGCGGTGGACCATGTGGTCGTCGAACGGAATGACCATCAGCGCGGGGTCTTTGACGATGCCGCTGAGCTGGCTCGAGTAGAACGCGGCGAATTTCACCGGCTGGCGCAGGCGCAGAGCGCGCAGGGCCTCGAGCACCGCGGCGGCATCGAGCGTCCTTGCATCGGATTGGAGGTGCGTCATGTCGCGAACTGTAGCACCCGAACGGCTCCGGTCGGCGCGACGGGCGGTGCCGGGGCACCGCCCGTCGCGAGGTCCTACATCAACGGCGCGAGCCCCGCGCTGATCCTCTCGAGCTGCGGCTGCGTGACCAGCCCCGACAGCACGCCGAGAAACCGGCCGTCCTGCACGCCCGACACGATGTACTGCCAGCGGTAGGCTTTGAGCACGGCGGCCTCGATGGCCCGCTGCTGCCCGGTGCTGAATTGCCGGCCGCCGGCGCCGATGAAGTACCGCGCATCGGCCCCGGCCTGCGCCTGCAGCACGCCGTCGACGCCGGCCACGAGGTCGATCAGGTCGTTGACCGCCGCGTCGCGTTCGGCGTCCGTCAGCTTTGCGTCCTCGCGGCGCCACTCGATCTCGTCCATGATCGCGTGCTGCGACTCCTCCTGCCAGTGGCGGAAGAACACGTCCTTCCACAGCTCCGACAGGTTCGGATCGGGCTCGATGCTGCGCTTGTAGTGAACCTGCGTGAAGATCTCGATGTGGCAGGTCAGCGCGAGCACGGCCCAGGTGGATTTGCCGAGCACGAACCGGGCCACGTCGTTCGGTGAGGCGGTCAGTGCGTAACCAGGCGGCATGCTGGTGGCTGCGAGCGCCTCGATGCGGCGGAACAGCTCCTGGTGCTTGAGCTCCTCGTCGCTGAAACGGACGAGCGCCTCGAGCGCCACCTGGTCGCCGAACCAATAGTCGCGGCTCAGCTCGAGTACCTTGGCGTTGATGTAGCGCTCGATCAGGCCGAACAGGTTCGCGTAGGTTCGGCCCTGAACCTGGCTCATGAACCGCCGCTCCTGTGCGGTCAGGAACGGCAGCTCGTCCACGAGCGACAGCCCGTCGGGCAGGAATTTCTGCCCGACATCCAGAGTGCGCCCCCGGATCACGTCGTCGTCGATGTCCCAGCGAATTCGCTTGGAAGCGGCGATGCTGCGGGCGTAGCGCTCGGTCGTAGCGAGGGGTTCGGTGTGTTGCATGGCGTTTTCCTCGAGGTGAGTTGAGGGTTCCGATTCGCCATGCATGCTGCGTTCGGCCGGTGCGGCCCGATATGGGGCAAAGGTCCCGCCGAAGCGCATTCGGACCCCGGCACCCGTGAGGTTTGTCCCGATCGCGGGTAGACTCGCGCGCAGACGCACGAACCCGGCCGATCCTTTGCGTCAATCGATACGCCTGACCAAGTCTGCCGACGGCACCGCGATCGCCTGGGCGCACGCGGGCAACGGTCCTGCCCTCGTCAAGGCGTCGAACTGGCTCACGCATCTCGAGCACGAGCCGGAGAGCCCGCTCTGGCGTCACTGGATCCGGTTCTTCGCCGAGCACTTCCGCTTCATTCGCTACGACGAGCGCGGCTGCGGCATGAGCGACCGCGACGTCGCCGAGGTGTCGCTCGAGCGATCGGTGCAGGATCTGGAGGCCGTGATAGCGGCGGCCCGCCCCGAGGAGCCGTTCGTGCTGCTCGGTATCTCGCAGGGCGGTGCGGCCGCGATTCACTTCGCCGCCGCGCATCCGGAGAAGGTCTCGCACCTCGTGCTCTACGGGGCCTATGCGCAGGGAAGGGCGAAGCAGGGGGATCCGAAGGCGGAGGAGGCGCAGCGCGCGCGGATCGCGCTGACGCGCTCGGGCTGGGGGCAGAACAATCCCGTCTACCGGCAGCTGTTCACGTCGCGGTTCATCCCGGGTGCCACCGACGAGCAGATGCGGTGGTTCAACGATCTCTGCAAGATCACCGCCAGCGCGGACATGGCGGCGCGGATCATGGAGTCTCGCCTCTACGTCGACGTCACCGATGTGCTGCCGCGGGTAGCCGTGCCGACACTGGTGCTGCACGCCCGCGCGGATGAAGCGGTGGCGCCGGCGCAAGGCCGGCTGCTGGCTTCGCGAATCCCCGGCGCCACCCTGGTGGAGCTCGACTCGAGCAATCACATCCTGCTCGAAGCGGAGCCCGCGTGGGCGCGGTTCCAGCAGGAGGTGCTGGCCTTCACGGGGCGGGCCGCAGCCGCGGGGCTGGCGCTGTTCGGCCAGCTTTCGCCGCGGGAGCTCGAGATCCTGCTGCGAATCGCTGCCGGGCTCACGAACGCCGACATCGGGCGCGAGCTCTTCATCAGCGAGAAGACCGTGCGCAATCACGTTACGCGGATCTTCGCCAAGCTCGGCGTGAATTCGCGTGCGCAGGCGATCGTGCTCGCGAAGGATCAGGGGCTGCTGCCGGTCAAGTCCGGTCGCGGCGGGCGCTGACGTTTGCTGCCCGGCGTAGCACACTAGCCCGTGACGCCGTGCGTCGTCTGGCACGCGGCGGATCCGAGGGGAGTGCCATGCAGCGACTACTGCAGGATGCGGCGCAGCGCGCCAGCCGTTACCTGGAATCGATCGGCGACCGGCCCGTGCGGCCGGACCCTGGCGCGGTGAGCCGGCTCGCGGAGCTCGAGGTTCCGTTGCCGGCCGACGGCGTGGCCGCCGCGGAAGTGCTGAAGCTGCTCGACGAGCGCGTGAGTCCGGCGACGATGGCGACGGCGGGCCCGCGCTTCTTCGGATTCGTCATTGGCGGCGCGTTGCCCGCGTCCGTGGCGGCCAACTGGCTCGCGACGGCGTGGGATCAGAACACCGGCTTCTATCGCGTGACGCCCGGTGTGTGCCATCTGGAGCAGGTCGCGCTCGCCTGGCTGCGCGATCTGTTCGGCTTGCCGGCCGGGACTGCAGCGGCGTTCGTGACGGGTGCCACGATGGCGAATTTCACCGCGCTCGCAGCGGCTCGCCACGCCGTGCTGAAGCGCGTGGGCTGGGCGGTGGAGTCCGACGGCCTGTTCGGCGCGCCGCCGATCACGGTCATCGTCGGCGAGGAGGCGCATCCGACCGTGCACAAGGCGCTGGGCCTGCTCGGCATGGGCCGCAAGCGCGTCGTGCGCGTGCCGGTCGACTCGCAGGGGCGCATGCGGGCCGAGGCGCTGCCGCGCATCGCGGGGCCCACGATCGTGTGTCTGCAGGCCGGCAACGTGAACACGGGCGCGGTGGATCCGCTCGAGCCGCTCGCCCGCGCGGCGAAGGAAGCCGGCGCATGGGTGCACGTCGACGGCGCGTTCGGACTGTGGGCGGCCACGGCGCCGGGCCGCTCGTATCTGACCGCCGGCGTCGGGCTCGCCGATTCGTGGGCGACGGACGCGCACAAGTGGCTGAACGTGCCGTACGACTCGGGTCTTGCGTTCGTGCGCGACCCGGATGCGCTGCGTGCATCGATGGCCGTGACCGCGGAGTACCTGCCGAGCGAGTCGCCGCAGCGCAACTCCTCGGACTACACGCCGGAGTTCTCGCGCCGCGCGCGCGGCGTCGACGTGTGGGCGGCGCTGCTGTCGCTCGGCCGCAAGGGCGTGGCCGAGATGATCGAGCGCAACTGCCGCCAGGCGCGCCGGTTCGCGGAGCTGCTGTCCGCGGCGGGCCACCGCGTGCTGAACGACGTCGTGCTGAACCAGGTGCTCGTGTCTTTCGGCTCGCCCGAGAGGACGCTGCGCGTGATCGACGCGATCCAGGAGGACGGCACCTGCTGGGCCGGCAGCACCGTGTGGCAGGGCCACACGGCCATGCGCATCAGTGTGTGCAGCGCCGCGACGACGGACGCGGACGTCGAGCGCAGCGCGGCGGCCATGGTCGCGGCCGCGAGATCGGTGCCGGGTGGCTGAGCGGTACCAGAATCTCGTGTTCGCCCGGCAGGGGAAGTGGGGTCACGTCATGAAAGTCACGCATCTCGTTGCGCTCGCGGCGCTCGCGCCCGTGGCAGCCTCGGCGGCCGCGGATTTCTCGGGTGAGTGGAAGCTCGACAACGCGTTCAACGGCACGGTCGCCGCGATCCGGTGCACGCTCGTGCAGTCGGGCAACGCGCTCTCCGGCAGCTGCAAGCCCGACGTCAACGGCATGGCCGCGGCGCAGCTGACCGGCATGGTCGAGGGCTCGAAGGCGAAGTGGGGCTACGACCTCGTGTTCAACGGCAAGCCCGCGCGCGTGGACTACGAGGTCACGCTGGCGGCGGACGGCTCGCTCGCGGGCAGTCTGCTGCGCAACGGCAGCGCGTCGCCGATCAGGGGCGTGCGGCAGTAGGGGGCGGGTGGCGTGCGGCGAGGAACGCCAGCGCATGCGCGCAGGGCTCCGTGATTTTCAGCGCGAGCAGATCGTCCGCGCGCGTCCGGCCGAGGTTCACGGCCGCGACCGGCTTGCCGGCGTCTGCTGCTGCGCGCGCGAAGCGGTAGCCGGAGAGCACCATCAGCGAGGAGCCGACAACCAGCGTCGCGTCGGCGCGCGCGAGTGCCGCGAACGCGAGCGTCACGCGCTCCTTCGGCACGCTCTCGCCGAAGAACACCACGTCCGGTTTCAGCAGACCGCCGCAGGCGGCGCAGGTGGGCACGTCGAAAGCGGCGAAGTCGATGCCCTCGAGATCGGCGTCGCCGTCGGGCGCCTCCAGCGCGTCGAGGGCCGCGAAGCGTGGATTGCGCCGCTCGAGCTCGGCCTGCACGTCCGCGCGCGCCCGGCGGGCGCCGCAGCCGAGGCACACCACGGTGTCGATGCGGCCGTGCAGGTCGATCACCTGGCGGCTGCCGGCCGCCTGGTGCAGGCCGTCCACGTTCTGCGTCACGAGCTGTTCGATTCGGCCGCCGTGCTCGAGCGCGGCCAGCGATCGATGCGCGTCGTTCGGGCGCGCGGCGCGCATGCGCCGCCAGCCGACGAGGCCGCGCGCCCAGTAGCGCTTGCGCGTGTGCTCGTCACCGAGGAAGGCCTGCAGCGTCACGGGCTGCGCGCGCTTCCACTCCCCGTCGGCGTCGCGGTAATCCGGAATGCCAGAGTCCGTGCTGCAGCCGGCACCGGTCAGCACGAACAGCCGTTCGTAGCGGTCGATGAATTCGCGCAGCGCGGTGAGCATGGGGACCCGCATTGTCGCGTAGCCCGGTCGCGCGGAGAAAGAGGCCGGCGAGCGGCGCTCGCTCAGTGCTTGCCGAGCTTCAGCCCCGTGAAGAATTTCAGGTGCGAGGAGAAGAACGGCAGCACGTTCTGCTCGACACGATCGGCGATGTGATTCACGTGATCGCCTTCGTACGTCTCGAACGTGTGATTCACGCCGTTCGCCGATAGCGCGTTGGCGAGCTGCTCGTTGCTCGCCGCCAGCGTGTCCTGCCGGCCCACGTCGATCGCGATGGCGCTGTAGAGTTTCAGATTCCCTACATACTGGTCGAGCATCACGAGTGGCGAGTTGGCGGCCCACTTGTGCGCGAGCAGCGCGGTGTCGACGCCGTCGTCGCCCGGCAGGTCGAAATAGCTCGGGGGCTTCTTCGGGTTCGGCGACCAGGCCGCGGCCTCCGCGTTCAGGACGTTCGGGAAGGCGTTGCGCCGCGGCGCGTTGCCGGCGCCCGAATCCGCCGGCGCGCTGCGCAGGCGCTGCGCGAGGGCCACGGGGTCGTTCATGAGGCAGCAGGCACTCAGCACGTACAGCGCCGAGAAAGCGTCCGGCCGCTTCATGCCGATGCGGATGGCGCCGTAGCCGCCCATCGAGTGTCCGGCGAGGCCGCGCGAATCGCGATTGGAGAGCGTGCGGTAGTGACTGTCGATGTATTCGACGAGATCGTCGGCGATGAACCCCTCCCAGTCGCCGCTCGTGACCGAGCTCGAGTACATGCTGCCGTCGTACTTCGAGTTGCCGTCCGGCATGACGAGGATCATCTCCCGGGACTTGCCGCTCGCGATGTCGCGGTCCATGGCTCCCGGCGTGTCGATGCCGCGGGCGCCCTCTGCGGTGCCGCCAATCCAGTACTTGTCGGTCAGCGAGTAACCGTGCAACAGAATCACGACGGGAAAACGTCGCGTGCGCTCCTTGATGTAGCTCGGCGGCAGGTAGACCGCTACCTCGCGGTCCGGCGACTCCCCCATGAGGTTGCCCTCGAGCGCGCGGCTGTGAACGGTCACCGTCTCGACGCGGCCCTTGTTCAAGTCCGCGGCTGCCGAGCCCGAGGGCGCTGCGCCGAGGCCGACTGCGCCGGCGAGCAGCGCCAGCATCGCCGCGTCGCGGAATCCGTGGATCGCTCGCATGGGCGTGACCTCCCGACGGACGACGGCGTTACTTCGCGCGGCCCGTGTATCCCTGCGCCAGCAGCGGAATCGCGACGATCTGGTTGCGCGCGCTCGGCGTGCCCCAGCCGCCGTAGAACACGATGCCGTACAGCGTCTTCTTGTCCTTGCCGCCGATGAACACGCCGTGCATGCCCTGCGGCCCGGCGATCGAGCCCAAGAACTCGCCCTTCGGCGAGAACACGTCGGCCGAGGCGCCGGTGGCGACGTACACGCGGCCTTCCGCGTCGACGGCCGAGCCGTCGCCGTTCTGGCCGCCCTCGAGCTTGCCGAAGTCGCGCTGGTTCGCGAGCGAGCCGTCGGCCTGCACGTCGAACGCGACGAGGGTGCCGCCGTTCGTGACGTACAGCGTCTTCTCATCGGGGCTCAGGATGATGCCGTTGGCGGCCGGCACGTTGCCGTACTTCGTCATCACGCCCTGCGGGTTCGCGTAGAACACGCCCGCGCCCGAGATGGCGAGGTACACGCCGCCGCGTGCGTCGGCCATCAGATCGTTCACGACGCCGCCGGCGCACTCGAGCGGCTCGCCGTTGAACGTGTTCGCGAACATCCTGCGCTGCGGCTCGAGCTGCTCGATGCCGCCGCCGAGTCCGCGCACGGCGAGGAACAGTGCGCCGTTCTTGCTGCGAGACAGGGCGCCGCCGGTGTTCGTGTGGTCGAACACCACGGTC
Organism: Gammaproteobacteria bacterium; assembly: GCA_035548835.1. GTDB lineage: Bacteria > Pseudomonadota > Gammaproteobacteria > Steroidobacterales > Rariloculaceae > FEN-1219. Next base: position 33,965 of record DASZSB010000007.1, read on the forward strand.
GCGAGACCCGTGGCCGGGTCCATCTTCATGACGTTGCCGGCGTCGTTGTTGGCGAACAGCACCGAGCCGTCGTCGGCCGCGATCGGCCCGTCCACGTTGTTGCCTTCCCAGGCCCACACCACCTTCCAGCTCTGGCCGGCCGCGAGCACGCCCGGGATCGCCTTCGGCATGGGCAGCCCGGGCGGCGGCGGTGCCGCGGTGCTGGCCGGAGCCGCGCCGCCGCCGATCCGGGGCGGTGTCGGCGGCGTCTTGCACTTCGCCGCCACGGCCGCGTACCCCGGGTTCTGCCAGGCTTGCTGGCCGTGCCCGCGATCGAAGGCGGAAGCGGGTTTCTGCGCGGCGGCGGTGCCGGCGGCGCAGCACAGGAACACGGCAACGGCGAGCGTCGGTTTCATGGTGATCCCCCAAGGTGCGGCGGTGGCTGACCGCCAGGGAGTTTAGCGTACCTGTCAGGCCCGCCGTATTGGTGTCGGCGCTACCCGGCTGCCATCGCGCGCAACCCATGTAGAATCCCCTGGCTGCTCCAAAACGATGTCCGACAATTCAGGGGGGATTGCCGTGCTGAACAAGATCACGTTTGCGGCCGTCTGCACGTTCGCGCTCTGCGCGACCGCAGCCGCACAGGACGCAAAGACCGTCATTGCCAACGCCCAGCGAGCCTTGGGCAACGTCAGATCCATCACCTACTCGGGTTCGGCGCGCGACGTGTCGTTCCAGCAGTGCGGCGCCAACGCCGCCGAGCTCGTGTGCCACGGCACGCACGATCCGATGCGGCCCATCACGAACTACGTGCGGGTCATCGATCTGACCGCGCCGACGTCGCGCCACACCGGCGTCACGCAGAACATCGGCCCCGGTGGCTCGACCACGATCAGCCAGGGCACGTTCTTCCAGCAGGTCACGCCGCAGCAGGCCGACGTGTCGCAGCCGTGGGCGCAGTCGCTCGAGCTCTACATCACGCCCTGGGGCTTCCTGAAAGGCGCGGCCGAGAACAACGCCACGGCGAGCCGCAAGAGCGAAGGCGGCAAGAGCTATACCGTCCTCAGCTGGAGCCCGCGGGTCAAGGCGCCGTCGGGCAAGAGCTACACGGTCAATGGCTACGTGAACGGCGACAACCTCGTCGAGCGCGTGGAGACCTGGCTCGGCGAGAACATCATGGGCGACATGCACATCGTTGCCACGTACAGCGACTGGCGCGACTTCGGCGGCGTCATGGCGCCGGTCGAGATCAAGCAGACGCGCGGCGGCTGGCCGTTCTTCGAGGCCGACATCACGAACGCGCGCGCCAATCCCGCGGATCTCGCGTCGCTCGCGCCGGCGCCGGCGAATGCGCCGGCTGGTCCTCCGGGCGGCGGCCAGGCCCCGGCGCTGAACGTCACGACCGAGAAGCTCGGCGACGGCGTGTACCGCCTGACGACGGGGCGCGGCAGCTACGACTCGCTGGTCATCGAGTTCAAGAACTACGTCATGATGCTCGAGGCCGGCCAGAGCATCGCGCGCGGCGAGGCCTATGTCGCCGAGACGAAGAAACTGTTCCCCGGCAAGCCGATCCGCTACGTCATGAACACGCACCCGCACGCGGATCACACCGGTGGCCTGCCGGCGCTCGTGGCGGAAGGCGCCACGATCATCACGCAGGCCAACAACCGGGAGTTCTTCGAGCGGGCGCTGAACACGCCGCGCACGCTGCTCGACGACGTGCTCGCGAAGAATCCGAAGCGCGCGAAGGTCGAGACGGTGGACGAGAAGCGCGTATACAGCGACGGCACGCGGACGGTGGAGTTCTACCACATCTATCCCGCGCCGCATTCGAATGGCCTGATGGTCGCCTACCTGCCGAAGGAGAAGATCCTGTTCCAGGGCGACTTCTCGGTGAACCCGGGCGAGCCCGCCAATGACCACGTCCGCGCGCTCGTGCCGGCGCTCGAGAAACTGAAGCTCACGGATTTCGACCGGTACATCAACGTTCACGCGTCTGCAGCGCCGCAGCACAAGTCGGATGTCTGGCAGGCGATGGGTAAGTAACAGACACTGGAACCACCCCCGGAGGGAGACACTGCATGTGTGATCAAGATCATTTTCAAGAAGACCTGAAGAAATACTCGCGGCGTGACATCGGCGTGCTCGCGGCGGGCGTGGCCATCGCATTCGCATTGCCGCGCGCGGCGAACGCGGTGGACGTCAAGGAGAGCGACGTCAACATCAAGACGCCGGACGGCGAGTGCGACGCGTACTTCGTGGCGCCAACCACGGGCGCGCACGCGGCCGTGCTCGTGTGGCCGGACATCTTCGGCCTGCGGCCCGCGTTCCGGCAGATGGGCAAGCGGCTGGCCGAGTCCGGCTACGCGGTGCTCGTCGTGAATCCGTTCTACCGCACGAAGCATGCCCCGACGGCGCCGAACGGTGCGCAGACGCCGATTCCCGACGTCGTGCCGCTCGCGCAGACGCTGACGCCGACCGTGCAGACGAACGACGCGAAGTCGTTCATCGCGTGGCTCGACAGCCGTCCCGAGGTCGACAAGCGCAAGAAGGTCGGCACGATCGGTTACTGCATGGGCGGTCCGCTCGTGTTCCGCACGGCCGCGGCGGTCCCGGACCGCGTCGGCGCGGTGGGCTCGTTCCACGGCGGCGGCCTCGTGACCAAGGCGCCGGACAGCCCGCACCTGCTGATTCCGCAGATGAAGGCGCAGTTCCTGATCGCGGTCGCCGAGAACGACGACATGCGCGAGCCGGACGCGAAGAACGTGCTCAAGGCGGACTTCGCGAAGGCGAAGCTGCCGGCCGAGATCGAGGTGTACCCGGCCGCCCACGGCTGGTGCCCGCCCGATACGCAGGTCTACAACAAGGAGCAGGCCGAGAAGGCGTGGGGCCGCATGCTGGCCCTGTTCTCGAAGGCGCTGGCCTAGTCGCTCGACTCACGGACGACGACGGGGACCGCAATCGCGGTCCCCGTTTTCTTTGGTGCGAGCCGTTGGGCTCAGGCGCCGGGCAGCGCGAACGTCGCGAGCCGCGTCACCCGACGGCGCTCAGGGCGCGATGACCTTCACGACGTAGTAGTCCACGGACTTCGGCACTTCCTTGAACCAGTGCGGCACGCCGGCCGGGATCACCATGACGTCGCCCTTGGCGAGCTTCTGCGCCGTGCCGCCCCTGATGTCGGTACCGCGCTGCTGGCCCGGCGCCGTCACGCTGCCGCCGACCATCGTGCCGCCGGTCACGATCGTGGCCGCGCCGTCGAGCACGTAGAAAGTGTCCGTCTCCTTGTCGTGCAGCTCGACGACGCCGGCCTTGTCGCGGTGCACGACGGTCACCGAGTAGCTCGCGGCGGTCGCGAGGTTGCCGCCTTTGGCCACCTGCTCGTGGCTCACGTACGTGACCTTCGAATCGTCGGCTGCGGCGCAGACCAGCACCGCGGAGAGCGTCAGCGCGCCCGCAAGTATCAGACGTTGCACGGTACCCCCCCGTTCGCGTTGTCAGGTGGCGGGATCATAAGCCGGGAACGCTGCCGCAGGCACGCGCGTGCGCGGTGACCGGCCGGCCCTCCGTCCGCTCGGCACCCGGCACCCTGCTTGCGCCGGCAATCGGTGCGTTTTAGCGGGAAATCGTCAAAGTGCTCCGCGGCGGCTGGGGTTAACATCCCGCGAAACTTCCGACTCACGCTCATGCACCAGATCGATCAGGACGTGCCGTTCTTCGCGAACCCCGACGCCACGCACTGCTTCCAGGCGGCGCTGAAGATGGTGCTCGGGCGGTTCCGGCCGCAGCTCGAGCACTCCTGGGAGGAGCTCGATCGCATCACGGGCAAGGTCGAGGGGTTCGGCACCTGGCCGTTCGCCGGCTACACGTGGCTGAAGGCCCAGGCCCTCGACGTCACGAACATCGAGATCATGGACAACGCGCGCTTCGCCGCCGAGGGTCGTGCGTACCTTGCGGAGCTCGGCGGGCAGGAGCTCGCGCAGGTCGACGCGGGCCTCGACCTGGCGCCGGTGCAGGCCGAGGCGGCGGTATTCGTCGACGCCGTCCGCTGCGAGGTCCGCATACCCACGTTGGACGACGTTCGTCGCGCCGTCGCGGCCGGCGACATCGCCGTGTGCAACGTGAACTCGCGCGTGCTGAACGGCCGCGAGGGGTACTCGGGGCACTTCGTCGTAGTCAAAGGCTTCGACGAGCGGGGCTTCGTGATCCACGATCCGGGGCCGCCCGGCAAGCCGAATCGCCGCGTGGCGTTCGACGCGTTCGAGAAGGCGTGGTCCTCGCTGAGCGAGACGCTCAAGAACCTCGTGGTGATCCGCGATCCGGTCGCGCGCGGTGGCGCCGCGGCGCGGCTGCCCTAGCGGCCCGCGGCGGGGGCGCCGGTCGGCGTGAGGTCCTGGCAGGCCTCGGCCGCGTACGGCACGTTCGACGGCGCCACGGTATCGGAGCCCTTGTACTCGGCGGCGAGGTACAGCGGATCCTGCGCCGTGTACTCGCGCTTGAGCTGCATCGTCGCGGGGTCGAGCGTGAACCGCTCCACCACGTGCAGCTGCGCGCTGTGCGGTGTCACGCCGGTCAGCGTTCCCGGCAGGAAACCGACGGTGTCGACCACGAGCACGTCGTTCTCCCACCTGCCGATCGAGTGGCCCGCGCGGCTCGGCGTGAGGTTCGCGGGGTGCGCCGTCTGCTTCAGGTAGATCGTGCGCTCGAGACCGAGCCGGCCGTACTGCAGCTTGATCGTGTCCGGCGTCTGCGTGATGCGGTTGACGGGCTCCCCACCCCAGTCGGAAAGGATGCTCCCCTGCATGCACGAGCGCTCGGCTCGCGGCAGCGCGGCGAGCTTTTCCATGGCGGCCTTGCCGGCGTCGGTCAGCGCGACGGCGGAGCGCGGTGCGGGCCGGTTCAACGGCAGGCCGCCGGCATTGGCTTCCGCCGTGCCACGCGCGCCCGGGATTTCGCGCTGCCCTTCGGGCACGCCGCCGGGCTTGTACTTGCCCACCTGCGAGAGCGGCACGAGCGTGCCGTTCAGGCCCTTCGAGTCCGTCATCACGAGCTGCTCCTGCGCCCAGTCGCCCGCGAGGTTCGGCTCGCCGGTCGGCGTGCGCGCGGCGCGCTGCACCGCCGGCTTCGCATCGATGCGCTGGCCATAGCGGTCGAGCTGCGTGCCGTCCGCCCAGGTCAGCGTGCTCACGTAGCACGAATGCGGATCGACGCGGTCGGGCGAGCCCTGCACGACGAGCGCGGTGCCGGGGGCGAACATCTCGGGCGCCCAGCCGGAGCGGCGCAGCGTCGTGGCCGAGCGCATCTCGCACTTGTACTCGGTCGTCTGGCCGTCTTTCGTGACCGCGAGGTGCAGCCACGAGTGCGGGTTCACGTAGTCGAACTTCGTGACCGTGCCCTTGAGCTCGATGTTCTCGTTCATCAGGAACGTGCCGAAGCTGTGATGGGCGCTCGCCGCACTCGCCGCCAGCACGCCGACCACGAGGGGCCCTAATACCGTCGTCTTCATTGCCGCTACCCCCAGGAGCCAATGCCGCGCACGGTACTACAGGATACGTGCGCGGGCAGCCGTTCTACACGGATCTTCGCGCAGCGCGTCGCCCGTCCGCGGCCGGAGGCCGCATACTGGCTCGCCATGAGCGACCTGCCGGAGCCGAAACCGATCGAGGACGTGCTGCCCGACGTGCGCGACGGCCTCACGCGCGAGGAGCGCATCGTGCTGCACGTGCTGCACGAAACGCAGAAGGAGCGCGGCGGCCGCAACGTGCCGACGGCCATGCTGTGGGGCCGCGTGTGCGAGCACTTCTACTTGAGCCCCGAGGCGCTGTCCGAGATGCTCGCGCGGCTCGGCGCACGCAAGTAACGCCGGCCGTTGACCGGTTCGTGCGCGCGCTCCACGGTGAATTGCGGCCGCTCGCGCCTGCCGCGTTCGGGGGGCGTGGGGCAGCCAGTCGTTCCGGCTGGGGGAGGTCCGAAGGGAACCTGTGGCTCGGGTCCTGCCGCGGCGACCGGATCGCGATCGTCCCGGCGCCGTGGTCCACAGTGGCAACGCGCGGCGCCGCGCCTACCTGAGCCGCTTCGACTGCGTGTCCCAGTTCGGATTCGTGCAGAGCGAGCAGTTCTTGCCGACGAACATCCTCGACGCCTGCTTGTTGCCCTTGAGCTGCCAGAGCGCCCAGTTGGACGCGACGTTCGCGTACTCGCCGCCGCCCGGGTGGAACACGGTGGCCGTGTGGCCGGCGCCGTGGCGCGCGCCGTAGAACACGGGCAGGGTGTTGATCGCGTCGAACGTGCCCTTCGACACGGGCGTCATGAAGTCGCGCTCCGCGCCGTTGATCAGCAGCACGGGGCCGTGCAGCTTCGTCAGCGCATCGAGGCCTGGGACGGGCCCGGGCGGCGCGTTCGGCCCCGTGTTCTGCGCGCCGGAGTTGAATACGCCGATCGTTTTGACGCGCGGATCGGCGCCGAGCACGATCGCGAGGAAGCCGCCGCACGACTGACCCATGACCGCCACCTTGTCCGTGGCGATCTTGCCCTTCAGCGGCGAGCCCGCGCGCGCGTTCTCCTTCTCGGCCCAGTCGACCGCGGCACGCTGGTCGTCGGCCGTGGCCTGGCGGCGGCCTTCGCCTTCCTTCGGCACCGTGCCGATCACGAGGAATCCGTGCGAGGCGATGGTCGACAGGAAGCCCGAATAGCGTGTGCTGTCGATCGCGCAGCCGCCGTTGCCCCAGACGACCACGGGCAGCGTGTCGCGCTTCGGAAAGTCCTTGAGCTCCGCCGGCCGGATGATCCGCAGCCCGGGTGCGCCGAACGCGGCCTCGGCCGTGACGCCGTACTTGCCGGGCTCCGCTTTGGGCGCGCCTTCCTCCGGCAGCGTGGTGTTGACCATCTCCATCGTGATGCCGGCCGGCTGCGCGAAGCAGAAGCCGCAGGCGAGCAGCGCGCCCGCGGCGACGGAAACGAGGGTGGTCTTCGGCATGGTGTCCTCTACCCCGGGGGAACGATGGCCAGCATGGTCACTCAGGCGTCGCCGCGGCCGCAAGCGCCCCGGCGAGTCTCAAGCCGTCAGCGGCAGGTTCACGGCCGCGCCCGTCTGCGCGCTGCGGTGGACCGCCTCCGTCCATTCCATGTACTGCACGCCGATCTCGAACGTGTTCATCGTGACGGGCTCGAGGCCACGGATCGCGTTCACGAACTCCTCCTCGACGCGATGCCTCGCTTGCGCCTCGGGCGGGTTCGGGTGGGGCGCGAGCTCCTTGTCGCCGCGGTGCCCGACGAAGATGTTCTGCTCGTTGTCCACGCGGATCGTGCCTTCGCTGCCGTAGATCCAGATCTCGTTGCCGCGCGAGAGCCCCGTGGTCTCGCTGAACTTCATGTGCACGGGCGCCCCATTCCCGAGCTCGTACAGGACTTCCACGTGATCGGGGATCGAGGCCGGCTGCTCGACGCCCTTCCCGTCGCGCCGCCGCGGAATCTGGATGCGGGTCTTGCCGACCACGCGATTGCCCGGTCCGAGCCAGCGCAGCATCGATTCGTAGGTGCCGCCGACGTTCAGCACGTTGATGCCGCTGTAGCGCGCGTCGTGGCGCCAGTCGAGCTCGCCGCCGAAATTCGCGAAGCCGCGCTGCAGCATCTGCGCTTCGACCGACAGCACGTCGCCGATGCCGCCGTTCGCGAGCAGACTCTGGAGCGCACGATCGATGCGGTAGCTCTGCGACGTCGGCACGAGCTGGCACACGAGATTCGGGCGGCGCCTCGAGGCCGCGAGCATGTCGCGCGCCTCGGCCGCGTCGTTCGCCATGCGCGCCTGGCAGAGCACGTGCCGGCCGCTGTCGAGAGCCGCGAGCGTGATGTCCCGATGCATGTACGGCCACGTGCCGATCAGCACGGCGTCGATGTCCTTGGCCGCGAGCAGCGCCTGCCAGTCGGCGTAGGCACGCGGAATGTTGAGCTCCCTCGCGGCGCGCTGGCTCGACTCGAGCGAGCGGTTCGCGACGGCCACGATCTCGACGCCGGGCATGCGGCGCAGCCCCGGCACGTGCACGGAGGTCACGATCCCGCCGGCGCCGATGATGCCGACGCGGATGCGCTTCGGTGCGCCTGCCCTGCGCGTGGTGCGCTGCTGCGCGAGCAGCGTGGAGGGCGCCAGCGCGGCGGCCACGGGCAACGCAGCGGCGGCGGCGAGCACGTCGCGGCGACTGAGCTGCGGGTGGTGCGAATCGTCGGTCATCGAGGGTCCCCCCGGGGATACGGCAGGCACAGCGTGCGGCGTGTGTCGGCGCGGGGCAAGCGTCTCGCGGGCCGAGGGGCGGGGCGCTACTATTCGGCCCTCGTCTCCCGGGGGAGGTTGCCATGCCGCGTCGGATCCACGGCCTGTTCCTGGCGCTCGTGTTGCTCGCGCTCGGCCCGACGGCCTTCGGTCAGATAGCGAAGGCCCGTGTGTCGGGCGGTGAAGTGCAGGGCAGCGTCGAGAACGGCATCGCCGCGTTCAAGGGCATTCCGTTCGCGGCGCCGCCGGTCGGCGCGCTGCGCTGGCAGAAGCCGCAGCCCGTGGTCGCCTGGAGCGGTACCCGCAATGCCACGACCTACGCGCCGGGCTGCGTGCAGGACCCGCAGATGCTGCAGTTCATCGGCGCCCCGCCCGGTGTCAGCGAGGACTGCCTGTACCTCAACGTCTGGACGCCGGCGAAGTCGGCGCGCGAGCGTCTGCCGGTCATGGTCTGGATCTACGGCGGCGGGTTCGCGGCCGGTACCACGAGCTCGCCCGTGTACGAGGGCGCGCGGCTCGCCGGGAAGGGCGTGATCGTGGTCAGCGTGGCGTACCGCGTCGGTCCGTATGGGTTCCTGGCGCACCCCGAGCTCACGCGCGAGAGCGGTAAGGGGTCCGGCAACTACGGCCTCCTGGACATGCTCGCGGGGCTGAAGTGGGTGCAGGACAACATCGCGGCCTTCGGCGGCGACCGCGCCAACGTCACGGTGTTCGGCGAATCGGCGGGCGGCATCGCGGTCAGCATGCTCGGCGTGTCGCCGTACGCGAAGGGACTGTTCGCGAAGGCCATCTCCGAGAGCGGCGGCTCGTTCGCGCCGCCGCGCTCGGCCGCCGGGGCCGGCGGCGTGCCGACGCTCGCGGCCGCGGAGGCGCACGGGCAGAAGTTCTTCGAGCAGCTCGGCGCCGCGAGCCTCGCGGCCGCCCGCGCCCTGACGACCGAGCAGATCGGCAAGGCGCTGCCGCCGGGGCTCGGCGGCGGGTTCTGGCCCGTCGCCGATGGCGACGTGA
>DASZSB010000008.1:0-10772 GCA_035548835.1 Gammaproteobacteria bacterium
GCGCCCCGCCGCGGCCCCAGATACGGGAACCCGGTTCACTCGTCACAGGAGATCCCAATGGCCACCGCGAGCTCCCACATCACCGGCAAGGCGCGCGAGGTCGCGCGCAAGGTCCGCGGCCAGCCGACCAGCGACGGCGCAGGTGTGCGCATGACGCGCGTGATCGGCTCGCAGGTCCTCGATTCGTTCGATCCGTTCCTGCTGCTCGACGAGTTCCGCTCCGACAACCCGAACGACTACATCGGCGGCTTCCCGGACCATCCGCACCGCGGCTTCGAGACGGTCACGTACATGCTGGCCGGCCGCATGCGCCACGGCGATAACCAGGGCAACAGCGGTCTGCTCGGCCCCGGCAGCATCCAGTGGATGACGGCCGGCCGCGGCATCGTGCACTCCGAGTTTCCGGAGCAGCAGGAAGGGCTCATGTGGGGCTTCCAGCTGTGGGTCAACCTGCCGCGCAAGGACAAGATGACGGCGCCGCGCTATCAGGATGTGCAGGGAGACCAGATTCCCGAGATCGAGCTCGGCCCCGGCGCGCGTGCGCGCGTGCTCGTGGGCACCCTGAACGGCGTGTCGGGGCCCGTGACGGACGTGGCCACGGAGCCCGTCTATTTCGACCTGCACCTCGAAGCGAACGCCGGCTATACGGCCGCGCTGCCGCCGGGTCACAACGCGTTCGCGTACGTGTACCAGGGTGACGCGAAGGTCGGCGCCGCGAGCACCGGCATCGCGCGCGGCGAGCTCGCGCTGCTGACGCAGGGCGCGACGCTGCCGGTCACGGCCGGCGCGAACGGGGCAAGGCTCATCGTCGTCGCGGGCCGGCCGCTGAACGAGCCCGTCGCGCGCTACGGCCCGTTCGTCATGAACACGCCGGACGAGATCCGCCAGGCGTTTGCCGACTATCAGGCCGGGAAGCTCTGAGCAGCGTTGTGAGGGGGGAGCGATGACGAGGGGGACGGGCGTGGCGGTGATCGCCGCAGTGGCGGCGATCGCATTCGCCGCAGCAGCGCTGGCGCAGGAGGGCGGCGGGCCGAAGAGGTCCGGCGCCCAAGGGCCGCCGCCGGGCGTGCAACCGCTGGCGACCGATCTCTTTACGACGAAGGACTTCTACCTCGACTCGAAGTCCTGGACCGATCCGCGCTACACGCGCTGCAACTCGCCGCGGCGCATCGACGACATGTGGGTGCGCAACTTCGTCGGCGAATGGGGCGACTGCAAGGAAGGGCTCTCGCTGAAGGAGCTCACGAGCCCGTATCCGTACAAGACGGCCGCGGAGCACTATGCCGCGCTGCTCGAGAACGCGAAGTCGCACGGCGGGCCCACCGTCTACGATCGCGCGCATCCGCCGCCGGCCTGGGACGGCTACTACAACTCCCGCGGCCTGCAGCAGAAGCAATGGAGCTTCGGCAACAACGTGCAGGCGGCCACGCTGATGCAGGTGCTGACGCCGGAGTATCAGCGGCGGTTCGCGCAGGTGCTGTATCACGTGGCCGTCAGCAACTCGGCGCAGTGGGTGTCGTCCACGTGCTACCCCGAGGGGCTGATCCGCTGGTGGGCGCAGGGCATCCGGGACATCCAGCTCACGATCACACCGTACCAGGTGCAGCTGCTGTCGGGCACGGCGCTGAATATCCTGCGGCAGATCCTGATCGGCCAGAAGCACGTGCAGCAGATTCCGCAGTGGTACGGCGAGACCGTCGGCTTCTGGGACGGGGAGACGCTCGTCGCGTGGACCGCGAACGTGCAGGGCTGGTGGATGTCGCACGCGCTGCCGGAGTTCAGCAGCAAGCTCGAAGCGATCGAGGTCTACACGCGCGATGCGCAGAACAATTTGCACCTCGAGATCACGCTCTACGATCCGGCGGCGTTCACCGTGCCGCTGCGTCTCGACGCGTTGTATCTGTATCTGAAGGGGCCGGAGTCCGAGCTCCGTTATCAGTGGAAGGAGTGCCAGCAGGCGCTCTGGAACGTCAACGGCCGGCTGCAGCCCGTCGCGCCGGGCACCGTCATCCAGTACCGCATCCCCGACTGGTTCGATCGGCCGTGGGCGCGCATCTGGGAAGAGTACTTCGAGCAGGGCATGCAGCGGCCGCAGGCGAACGAGGACATCTTCGACTTCGACAAGAAGTGATGGCGCGATGAAACGCGCCGCGGATCAGACGAATCCGACGTTCGTGCCGAGCGCACTGCCGGCGTAGTTGGCGATGTTCGGCACGACCGTTGCGAGGTCCGAGGCCGATACGCCGAACCAGCTCGCGAGCGTCGCCGCATATTGGTCGACCGACAGCGTGGGAATCAGGCGACCCTGGCCGATGTCGTCCGGCCCGCCGTTCGCGAGCGTCGGGTTGATCCCGTAGTATCGGCCGCCGTTCACGGAGCCGCCCAGCACGAAGTGCACGCTGCCCCAGCCATGGTCGGTGCCGTCGTTGTTGGCGGTGAGCGCCCGGCCGAAGTCCGACGCCGTGAACGTGGTGACCTGCGAGGCCACGCCGAGCTCGACCGTGGTGTCGTAGAAGGCGCGCAGCGCGTTGCCGAGATTCGTGAGCAGCGTGGGATGCAGCGTGGCGAGGCCGTCGTGCGTGTCGAAACGGCTCGTGGACACGAAAAAGACCTGGCGCTTCGCGCCGAGCTGACTGCCCACCGAAATCATCCTGGCCACGAACTGCAGCTGCGCGCCGAGCGTGCTCTGCGGATCCGCGGCGGCAGGGAATACCGTGCTCGTCGCCGGTGCCTGCGTGAGCGCGGCCGACACCTGGTCGTAGAGGTCGAGCGCGCGCGTGCCGATCGAGCCGAGCGCCGCCTGAAATTCGTGCGGGCCCCCGCCGGTGAGCAGCGATTGCAGCAACGCCGCGGCCGCCGTGGAGCCCTGCAGGCTCGTGCGCGTGCCGAGCGCGATGGGCCCTGCCGGCGTGACGGAGTACTGCACGGCCGAGCGACCCGTCAGGAACACCGCGTTGCCGGACACATTGATGCAGGTCAGCGTGGCCGTGCCGTTGCCGGATTGCAGCAGATCGGCGATGCGCCCGCCCCAGCCCGAGACGGCACCCTCCGGCGAGGAGGCCTGCCAGTAACTCTGCTGGTCGTTGTGGGAAAGCAGCTTCGGGGGCAGGCGCACGCTGCCGGCCTGGTACTGCGCCTTCGTGGTCGGCTCGACCAGTGCGCCGACGTTCAGCAGCACCCCCATGGCGCCGGCCTGGAACACGGGAAGCAGCGGGGCCAGCTCCGGTGCCAGCGCGTACTGCGCGCCGCCCGGTAGCGGCAGGGAAGGCGTAAGTGCGGTCGCCGCCAGCGCGGATTGCGCGTAGGTCAGGCCCGGACGCTGCGCCTGATAGATCGCGTACTGATTGTTGTCGTAGGGCACGAGCGTATTGGCGTAGTCGTTGCCGCCGTAGAGGAACACGCACACGAGCGCCTTGTAGTCGGCTGCGGTGGCGGCGGCGGCTTCGCCCATCGCGGCGAGGTTCACGACGAACGGCGTGGCCGCGCCCGCCACCGACAGCGCCGAGGCCTGCTTGAGAAGCGTGCGCCGCGTGATCGTCGTCGTGCGTTTTGTCTTCATCGCAACACCAGGTACTCGGGCGCGGCCATCACCAACGTCAATGCTGCACGGATGCGATTGTTCAGCCCGGCGCTCGTGTCTGCAGCGATCGAGTCGAGCGCCGTTTTCATCTTCGCGAGAGTGGCGGCGCTCAGCTGGTTCGCGGCCAGCACCAGGTTCAGCTCGTCGAGCAGAGACTGACTGTCCGCGGCGAGCGGAAGCAGTGCAGAGTAGTCCGGCTGTGCTTCGCCCGCGCCGTTGACGATGACCGCATGCAGATAATTGATGTAGGCGATCAGCGATGGCTCGTTCGTGATCTGGAACTCCGGAGCGACGTGCCCGTTGCGCTCGACCGTCGTGCCCGGCGGCACGTAGCCGGGGCGGAACCAGTTGAAGACGCTCGGTGCGCGGCCGGGGCTTTCGCCGATGCGGTTGGCCGTGGAGGACGTGTTCCCGAACGGCCACAGATTGGTCGGCGAGGTGACGTTGAACGCCCGCGCCCACTGGACGAGCCGTGTGACCGGCTCGCGCAGCTTGCCGAACGAGGTGCTCGCGGCCTGCGAATCGTCGCGCGCCTCGGCGTCGGTCAGCACCGCCCGGATCACGGCCTGCATGTCGCCACGCACGCCTCGCCCGTTGTCGGCGAACGCCGCCGCGACCCGGCTCACGTAGGCCGGCGAGGGATTGCTCGTGACCAGGTGCTGGATGAGTTGTTTGCCGACGAACGGTGGTACGTTCGGGTGGTTGAACAGCCCGTCCAGCGCGATCCTGCGTGCATCCTCGCCGCTCGTGCCGGCCGGTATGTCGATGTTCAGGAAGCTGGTGGCGCCCGTCTCGTGCCGCGTGGCGTTGATGATCATGGGCAAGCGCAGCCGGTCCGGCGTCGTGTTGTCGGTGGTGGCGTAGGTGTAGCCGGTCCACACGCGCGCGCCCTGCGAGACGTCGGCCTGGGCGTACGTGGGTACCGGCGCGCCGCCCGACAGGACCTGGCTGCCGTCCATGTTGAGCTCGTAGAGGCCGATCGTGAACAGCTGCATGAGCTCGCGAGCGTAGTTCTCGTCCGGAATCGCGCCGGTCGCCGGGTTCGCCTTGGCGTTGCCGAGGAACGTCAGAAAGAGGCCCATCGCGACGCTCGTGGAAACGCCTTCCATGAGGTCGCGGTAGTTGCCGAAGGCGTTGTCCCACAGCACGTCGAGATAGGCCGCCATCGTGAACGGCTTCCAGCTGCCGGTGATGCCGTCGATGCCGACCACCCATTGGTCGAGCAGCGCGAGCCCCACGCGCTGACGCAGGATGTCGCTGCTACCCATCAGCTGCGACCACACCATGGCATCGAAGCCGCTCTGCGTATTCATGTTGGTCGGATCGGCGTAGCCGTTCGCGACCAAGAAATCCCAGAACCTCTGCGGCCGCGCCATCGCGAACTGCGCGCTGAGCCAGGCGTCGATGCCGGAGCTCGCGACGCTGCGGATGTCCGCCCGGGAGTGGCCGATGGCCGCCTGCGAGAGGAAGCGGGAAGCCTGCGCGTCGGCGAGCGCGGGTGGCGGTGTGCTGCTGCCGCCGGACGAACCGCCGGAGCTTCCGCCGCCGCTACCGCCGCTGCAGCCCGCAACGGTGAGCGCCGCAAGCGCCAGTGGGGCGAGCGGGGCCGCCGGCCCGTGCTCGACGAGCGAGGGGCCTGCGGTGTTGTGCTGCTCGGTCGGCATCGGTTTGAAGCTGCGACGTTCCACGGGGATCGCAAATTCCTCTAACGGCCCGGCGCGGTGTACGTTGACAATATCCAGGCACTCGACCCGAGGCGCATCGGCGAGGGGCTTCCGGGCGCCATGGTTCGAGATCGCGGGGCCGCGAGAGCGGACGTCCGTGGGTAGAATTCCGAAGGCGGGCTATGGACCCGAAGCGGTTATCGTCCCTGCGGCGGAGTCGCGTCAGAACCCGGAAGATCGCTATGGGCATTTGTGTGGATTGAACGAATGACGAAGGCAATCTCCGGCGGTCTTGTGCACGAGGTGCCTGCTGACTTGAGCGGTGTGCTGACCGCATCAAGGGAATTGATGGGCCTCTGGGAAGGTCTGACGCCGATCGGCCGGAACGAGTTCATTTGTTGGGTTGAGGATGCGAAGCAGGCAACCACTCGTGCGAGGCGCATCGGGCGAGTTGCCGAGGAGCTTCTGGAAGGTCAAAAACGCCCGTGCTGTTGGGTAGGCTGCGTACATCGCACGGACAAGAAGCCCGGCAAGTGGCAGCAAGACGTGCTGATAGACAGAAAGAGAAGAAAGTAGCTGGTCGGAGCGTCCTTTGATGTTGGCAATCGACGGTGGATGGGCGTGAACAGGGCGGGCACGAACCGAATGGAAACGGACATGGTCGCCGCCCTGGCCGCCGATGACGAGTCGACGCGGCTTCGGGCCGCTCTCGCAGCCGGATCGAATGTCGAACCCGGTCTGGTCGACACGCTCATGGCTCGTTGCGCGATCGAGCCCGACTTTTTCGTGCGGGACATGCTCACCTGGGCGTTGACTCGTTTCCCGCGAGAAGTCACTGTGCCGCGGCTGCTCGCGGAGCTGCGTTCGGTGCATGTTCAGGCCAGGAGCCAGGCGTTACACACACTGTCGAAAATCAAGGACGCGAGTGCGTGGCCCGCCATCACGCGAACCCTGTTGCACGACTCCGACGACAGCGTCGCTCAGAGCGCATGGCGTGCGGCCGTCGTT
The DNA here is from genome assembly GCA_035548835.1 of Gammaproteobacteria bacterium. Classification (GTDB taxonomy): domain Bacteria; phylum Pseudomonadota; class Gammaproteobacteria; order Steroidobacterales; family Rariloculaceae; genus FEN-1219. Next base: position 6,253 of record DASZSB010000008.1, read on the forward strand.
CTCGTACCCGAGGACCAGAAGACCGGTCTCGCGCAGGAACTGGCCGCCGAGCTCGGGCGCGGCGATCGAGGCACGCGGCTCAGCCTCAGCAATGCCCTGGTCTCGCTGGGGGAAGTGGTGGTCGAGCCGGTGCTCGAGAAGGCGATGGCGAGCGACGATCCGGGCGTGCGCGCACATGCGGACGCCACCGAGCGGCTGCTGCGGGATCCGAACGCCGGTTTCCAGCACGCCATCAATCAAGTGAACCGAATCTTGGCGCCAAACTGATGAATGGGCAGTTCATGATGAGTTCTGGGTCGACGAGGAGAAGTGAATGAAGATTGTCTCGATCAAACCGCTGGTGCTCTGCGCTCTGCTCATTGCGGCGCCGGTCATGGCGCAGGTCATGCCGGACATCGGCTTCAAGAGTGTGGGGCGCGGCTGGCCGCTCGCGGCCAGCGTTCAGAATCGTCCGATCGTCGGGCCCGCCTGGACGAGCGGCGCGTTTTCCAGGGCGTCCCCCGATCAGAAGCTCGATGGCTTCCGTGGCCCGCCGCCAGGCATCAAGCCGTTGGCCATAGACATCTTCACGAGCAAGGACTTCTACAAAGACAAGGCGCTGTGGACCGACAAACGCTACTACCGCTGCAACAGCCCGCAGGCGAGTGAGGTCCAGCGCGGAATCCTGTCGCCGAATCCGCTGAACACCGGCAAGGACGAGGACGCCCCTTGGGGTCACTGCGACCGCGATCTGCCGCGCGAGGCCATCGTGAGCCCCTATCCCTTCAAGAGCGCGCAGGAGCACTACGAAGCGCTGCTCAAGGAGACCCAAGCGCGCGGGGGCCCGAACGTCTACACGTTCAAGGACTTTCCGGCCGCGGAGTGGAACGGCGTGTACGGCGCCCCGCGCTACGCACGAGTGCGGGGCGGCGCGCCCGACCAGCAGAACTGGTACTGGGGTGCCCACACGCAGATCGCGACCATCGTGTCGCTGCTCAAGCCCGAGTACCAGCAGCGCACGGTGCAGGAGGCGTATCACCAGATGCGCGGCCAGGCGATGTGGCCCTCCACGTTCTGCTGGCCGGAAGGCTTCATGCGGCGCTGGTATCCGGCGGCCGTCGCCGAGCACTACATGGTCGCCACGCCGGGCTTCGTGCAGATGCGGACGGGTCGCATCGAAAACTTCGACCAGGACGTCCACATCGGCCGCCAGTTCGACATGACCGACGTGGCCGCGGGCGGCGTTCCGCGGCTTGGGCAACCGATCCCGCGCTGGTATGGCGAGACGATCGGCTTCTGGGACAAAGACGTGTTGATCACGTGGACCAGCAACATCCAGGGCTGGAAGTCGCACTCCGAGTTCGAGTTCTCGAACAAGATGCAGTCGGTCGAGATGTACACGCCGATCCGCGAGAACGGCAAATTCATCGGCCTGAACCACGAAGCCATCATGTACGACGACGAGGCGCTCGTGCAGCCGATTCGCATCGTCCGCAACTTCATCAAGATCAACGAGTACGTCGACAAGGCCGAGACGCCGTTCGTGTCGAGCCACTGCATACAGACGATCTACCTGAAGGACGGCGTGAACGAGCCGCTCGTGCCGGGGGCCAAGATCGAGTTCGAGATGCCTGATATGTTCGGCCGCCCGTGGGCCCACGTCTGGGAAGAGTATTTCGAGAAAGGCATGAGCAAGCCCGAGCCCGCGGACATTTTCGACTTCAGCAAGAAGTAACCTGGGGGATGGACATGAATTCACGCATCTCGTTGCTGTCCCGTGTGGCGATGGCGGGTCTGCTCGCTGCTTGTCTGGGACTGGCCCACGCCGCGCCGCCGAAGGAGCAGCGGGCCATTCTGCAGAAGGCCGGCAGCGCTGCGCTGCAGCTGCAGACGGTGCCGGTGCCCGCGCCTGCCGCCAATCAGGTTCTGATCCACGTCTACGCCGCAGCCGTGAATCCGGCCGACTGGAAGAGCGGTGCGCCTTCGGCTGATCAGATTCCCGGCGGTGACGTCGCCGGAGTCGTCGCCGCGCTCGGCGAGGGCGTGACGGGCTTCAAGGTGGGCGACCCGGTATGGGGAATCGCGGTCCGTCGTCCTGGCGTTCTGAACGGCGCCTATGCCGAGTATGCGGTGGCAGCGGTCGCCAACGTCGTGCGCAAGCCCGCGAACATCACGTTCGCTCAGGCGGCGGGCTTAGGCATCGCGACCGTGACCGCTGTCAGGGTCGTCGATCAAACGGAGATCGCGAAAGGCCAACGCGTGCTGATCACCGGCGTCGCGGGCGGCGTCGGCAGCGCTGCGGCGCAAGCCGCGAAGGCGAAAGGCGCCTACGTGATCGGCACCGCCTCGGCGCAACACAACGCTTTCTTGAGCTCCATCGGCGTGGATCAGGTGATCGACTACACGAAGGTCGAGTTCGAAAAGCAGGTCGGGCACGTCGATGCCGTGATCGATACGGTTGGCGGAGACACCTCCGTCCGCGCGATGGGCACGCTGCAACGCGGCGGCTGGTTCATCAGCACGGGAAATCACGACCTCGACGCGCAGTGCGCGAAAGCGGGTTTGAAGTGCGCTCCCTATAGCAGCGCGGCCGACGCCGCGCGCCGCTTCTACGAGGAAGTCGCGTCGCTGGTGAGCGCAGATAAGCTCAAGGTCAACGTCGACAAATCGTTCCCGCTCGCGGACGCGTCCAAGGCGCAAGCCTACAGCAAGGCCGGCCATGCCGAGGGGAAGATCATCCTGCTCGTGGACCCGGCGCAGGCCGAACGAAAGTAGGGGCAGAGCAAACGCCACGCGCTTCCGGGCAGGATCGAATGTACACGCTCTACTACTCACCCGGCACCGCCAGCATGGTGGTGCACCTCATGCTGCTCGAGCTCGGTGTTCCCCATCGCCTCGAGCGCGTGCATTTCGACCGGAACGCGCAGCGTAGCCCGGAATACCTGCAGCTGAACCCGCGGGGACAGGTGCCGACGCTCGTAATCGACAGCCGCCCGTACTTCGAGTCGGCTGCGCTCGTGATGATCCTCGCCGAGCGTCACCCGGACGCGGGGCTTGCGCCGCCGCCAGGCAGCGAGGGGCGTGCTGCGTGGTACCAGTGGCTCGTGTTTCTGGCGAGTGCGCTCGGCGCGCCGTACCGGCAGTGGTTCTATCCGCCGGAGCTCGGCGCGCCGGAGCACACGCCCGCAGTGCGTGAGGCGCTACGGGCAAAGATCGAGGCGGCGTGGACGCTCGTCAACGATCACTTGCAGTCGAACGGTCCGTACATGCTGGGCGCACAGTTCTCCGCCGTCGACCTCCTTGCCACGATGTACATGCGCTGGTCACGCAACATGCCGAAACCGGCCACGGAGTGGCCGGCGCTGCGCCGCCTCGCCGACCTCGTCCGGGCTCGCCCGAGCTGGGCGCGGCTGTACGAAATCGAGGGGCTGACGGAGTGGCGCGCATGATGTGCCGGCTAGTCGACGAGGTTCGGCGGGCTATTCAACGAAGTTCGCGTCGTTAACGTCTCGAGTTCAAACGGCGAGGAACCTGGGAAACCGTATGGCGAGCCGGCTGGGTTCAAAGACTCGGGCCGCAAGAGGTGTCACGCGCCAGCGAGTGACTGAGGAGCGCGGATGCTGAAACTCTCACTGAGAGCGCGGTGCACTATCTCCGCAATCGCGCTTGCTCTGTGCGCTCTGGCCGTCGCGAACTGCTACGTTTTCGACCTGAGAATCTTTGCACCAGTCAAGAAGGATCTGCTGTTCGTTGGGTTTCTCCTACTATTCATAGGGGCAACGTTCTTCGGCCCGACTCATAGTGAGATGCAAAGGTTTCGCGAGAGAGGGGACTGAACCGTGCCGACAACGAAGTGATGCGCTCGGGGCGCCACGGTTTGACAGGCGCTCTTGGCTGCAAGCGGCCATTCGCCCACAAACCAACGTCCACTTCGCGGCCCCGCACCCGGTGTACGGCGAGAAGGGGCGCTACCGGAATCTCACGACAGCTTCTCGCGCCCGTGCGGCGCCAGGTAATCGAGCGCCGGCCCGATCGGCACGATGCGCGTCGGGTTGATGTTCGCGTGGCTGCCGTAGTAATGGCGCTTGATGAAGTCGACGTGCACCGTCGCGGCTACGCCGGGTAGCTGATACACGTCGCGCACGAAGCCCCAGAGATTCGGGTAATCGACCACGCGGCGCAGATTGCACTTGAAGTGGCCGTGATACACGGGGTCGAAGCGGATCAGCGTCGTGAACAGGCGGATGTCCGCTTCCGTGAGTCGTGATCCCGTGAGATACCTGCGCGTGGCGAGATGCCGCTCGAGGCGGTCGAGCGCCGCAAACACGGCAGTCGCCGCTTCCTCGTACGCTTCCTGCGTGGTCGCGAAGCCCGCGCGATACACGCCGTTGTTCACGTTCGGGTAGATGAACGCGTTCCACTCGTCGATCTCGGCGCGCAGCGGAGCGGGGTAGTAGTCGTTGCCATTGGCACCGACACGGTCGAACGCGCTGTTCAGCATGCGCACGATCTCGGCCGATTCGTTCGACACGATCGTGCGC
>DASZSB010000009.1:0-4382 GCA_035548835.1 Gammaproteobacteria bacterium
GGCGGCCGGCGGATCGATCCGCCGGCCGCCGTTGTCTGTCCGCGCGGACTACTCCTCGGACGTCAGTTCGAGCACGTCCTCGGGACCGCCCTCGTCGCCTTCGGCACTTTCGCCGCCCTCGGCGTTGTCGTCCGGCACCACGCGCGCGACCGCCGTGATGAGGTCCCCGCCCTCGAGGTTCATCAGCTTCACGCCCTGCGTGTTGCGACCCGCGACGCGCACGCCGCTCACCGGCGACCGGATGATCTGCCCGGTCCGCGTGATGAGCATGATCTCGTCCTCGGGCAGCACCTCGAGCAGCGCGACGACGTCGCCCGTCTTCTCGGTCCGATTCACCGTCTTGATGCCCTTGCCGCCGCGCTTCTGCACCCGGTACTCGTCGATGTGCGAGCACTTCCCGAGCGCGTGCTCGGTGACGACCATCAGCGTCGCTTCGCGCTTGATCACGACCATGCCGATGACCTGATCACCGTCGGACAGCTCGATGCCCTTCACGCCGGTGGTGTCGCGGCCCATCGCGCGCGCATCCTGCTCGTGGAACCGCACGGAAAGGCCGTGCCGCGTGGCGAGCACGATGTCGTTCGAGCCACTGGTGATCTGGACGTCGATCAGCTCGTCGCCGTCCTCGATCTTGATCCCCTTCACGCCCGTCGAGCGGACATTCGAGTACTCCGACAGCGCCGTCTTCTTGATCGTCCCCTGGCGCGTGCAGAAGAGCAGGTACTCGTCCTCGGTGAACTTCTTCACCGGCACCATCGCCTTGATCTGCGTGTCCGGCGTGACGTTGATCAGGTTGACGATCGGCTTGCCCTTCGCCGCGCGCCCGGCCTGCGGAATCTCGTGGACCTTGAGCCAGAAGCAGCGCCCGTCCTGCGTGAAGCAGAGGATATAGTCGTGCGTCGAGGCGACGAAGAGGTGCTCGACGAAGTCCTCGGCCTTGAAGTCGGCCCCCACGATGCCCTTGCCGCCGCGGCGCTGCTTGCGGTACGTCGAGATCGACGTCCGCTTGATGTAGCCGGTGTGCGTGATCGTGACGACCATCTCCTCGTTCGCGATCAGGTCCTCGACGGACAGCTCGCCCTGGTCGCTCGTGATCTCGGTGCGCCGCGCGTCGCCGTACTGCTCGACGATCTTCGCCAGCTCGTCCTTCATGACCTTCATGCGCGCCGGCTTGGAGTCGAGCAGCGCCGTCAGGTCCCGGATGAGCGCATGCACCTCCCGGAGTTCTTCCTCGAGCTTCTCGCGCTCCAGGCCCGTCAGTTTCGCCAGCCGCATGTTCAGGATCGCCTCGGCCTGCTTCTCCGAGAGCTTGAACCGCGATTGCAGCTGCTCCGACGCCGTTTCCGTGTCCTTCGCCGCGCGGATCAGCTTGATGACCGCGTCGATGTTGTCCACCGCGATCTTCAGGCCGTCGAGGATGTGCTCGCGTTCCCTCGCGCGGTCCAGGTCGTACTGCGTCCGCCGGACGATCACCTCGTGCCGGTGGTGGATGAAGTGCAGCAGCGCCTCGCGCATCCCCATCACGCGCGGCACCAGCCGCTTGGTCTGCGGGTCGGGCACCAGCGCCAGCATGATCACGCCGAACGTGCTCTGCATCGACGTGTGCTTGTACAACTGGTTGAGCACCACGCGCGGGATCGCGTCGCGCTTGAGCTCGATCACGATGCGCGTCTCCGCCGTGCTCTCGTCGCGCAGGTCGCTGATCCCCTCCAGCTTCTTGTCGCGGACCAGCTCGGCGATCGACGCCACCAGCGTCGCCCGGTTCGACTGGTACGGCAGTTCCGTCACGACGATCTGCGTCTTGGAACCCTTCTCGTTCTCCTCGATCACCGCGCGCGCGCGCATCACGATCTTGCCGCGGCCCGTCTCGATGTAGTCCTTGATCCCGGCGGTGCCGTACACGTACGCGCCCGTCGGGAAGTCGGGACCCTTGATGTGCTTGCGGAGGTCGTCCGCCGAAAGCGACGCGTCGTCGATCAACGCCACGATCGCGCCCACCACTTCCTTCAGGTTGTGGGGCGGGATGTTCGTCGCCATGCCCACCGCGATGCCGCTCGACCCGTTCACGACGAGGTTCGGGAACCCGCCCGGCAGCACCGTCGGCTCCTCGAGCCGGTCGTCGTAGTTCGGGACGTAGTCAACCGTGTTCTTCTCGATGTCCTGCAGCAGCTCGGTCGCGATGCGCGTCAGCCGCGCCTCGGTGTACCGGTACGCCGCGGCAAAGTCGCCGTCCATCGAGCCGAAGTTCCCCTGCCCGTCCACCAGCGGATAGCGCAGCGAGAAGTCCTGCACCATGCGCACCATCGCGTCATACACCGCGCTGTCGCCGTGCGGGTGATACTTGCCCAGCACGTCGCCCACCACCGTCGCCGACTTCTTGTAGCCGCGGCCCGGGACCAGGCCCAGTTCGTTCATCGCGTACAGGATCCGCCGGTGCACGGGTTTCAATCCGTCACGCACGTCGGGCAGTGCGCGACTCACGATGACGCTCATCGAGTAGTTGATGAACGACTCGCGGATCTCGTCGTCGATCAGCCGGGGGAGGATCCGTTCGCGATTGTTGGGTGCCGTCATTTCGGAGGCGGAAGGAGGGGGCGCAGGGCCGCTTCGCGAGAACGTGGGAATCTACCGTTCCGCCCCCCGCAATACAATGGCTGCGCCAGTATCTAAGCCGTTGTCAAATCGTGGCTTATGGTACCGCTCCGCAACCCCGTCCCGCTGTTGATAAGTGCGCCGCCGGCGCCTAGCGCGCTCCGTGATCGCCGAGGTCGTCGGCGGCCTCCTGCGTCGCGACTTCCTTCGCGATCGCCTCCCGCTCGGCCTTGTACCGCTCGTACCACGCGCGCGTGACCTCCGCGGCAAGTTCGCGGTTGCCCAGCCCGAAGCTCAGCGCCGCCGCCAGCGCGACCGCGCCAAAGATGATCGCGAACGCCGTCGTGACGATGTTCGTCGCCACGCCCAGCTCCTGCAGCGACATGAACACCGCGAGCACCACGACGCCCGCGCGCCCCGCCCGCGCCAGCGTCGGCCCCCCGTGCAGCGCGTGCGTGCTCGCCATGATCAGCCCGCCCACGAAGTCGCCAAGCACGATGCCGAGGATCACGATCACGATCGCGGCGATCACGCTCGGCACGTACCCCACCAGCTCGCTGAACACGGGCCCGAGCGAGTCGATGCCGAGCGCGTTGGCGGCCACCAGCATCGCCGTGAACATCACGATCCAGAACGCCAGGTGCGCCATGATGCGCGACGGGTTGAAATGCGCCGCGGCGCTGTCCACCGCGTTCAGCACGCCGAGCCGCCGCAGGCCCTCGTTGACGCGCAGGCGTCGCATGAGCCGCGCCACGCCCTTCTGGACGAGCTTGGCCAGCACGTAGCCGACGAGCAGGACCGTGGCCGCGCCGAGGAACGCGGGCAGGAAATCCCAGAGCAGCGAGAGGCTCTGCTGCAGCCGGTCGAGAAAACTCACGGGGAGGCACGCACGAGGGGTGCCCCGAATCTAGAAGCGAATCGTCCCCAGCGTGTAGGCACCGGGCGCGCCGGTGGCCATGCCGAGCATCCCGGCCGGGTTCAGCTCGAGGCGCCCGAGCTGGAGTGCCCCGTCGGCCTTCGGCTTGAGGTAGTACTGGCTCCACGCCAGCCCGGCGGCGGCGCCGACGGTCGTGAACGCGGCCGTCGTCGTGCTCCAGCGCGCGCGCGAACCGCCGGAGAGCAGCGCCACCCCGGCGCCCATGAGCCCGCCGGCGATCCCGCCGCCGATCATCAGCGTGCCCTCGCCGTCGCTGTGGTCGTAACGCCGCGCGAACAGCACGTCGCCGGCGGCCAGCCCGGCGAGGCCACCGAACGTCAGGGCCCCGGCGTACGCGCGCTCCCCGGGATGGGCATCGTTCGCGATAGCCGTCAGGCCCGCGAGCATGCCTACGCCCGCGGTGGCGGTCATCGCGATGAGGTCGCCGCGCGTGACGTGGTAGTTCGCCAGCGCGGCATACGCATGGCCGAGCGGCGCACCGACGATCAGGCCGCCGGCCGTCACGGCCAGGCGCGACCGCGCGTCGGTGCCGGGATGCGTGAGCCCGGCAAAGGTCGCGATGCCGTACGCGGCCAGGCCGCCGACGTCGGACCCGACGATCGTGGCCGTCGCCTCGCCGGCGTTCATCGTGCGGCCACGCCAGAGCGCCATGGCCGTGGCGCCAAGCGATCCGGCAAAGACCGTCGCGGCCGTCCCCTGGTCGCCCGCGTCGAGCGCGCGTCCGAGGAGCAGGCCGGCCGCCCCGCCGTTGATCGGCATCCACGTGGCGAGTTCCTGCATCGGGTCCGTCACGGTCATCTCGCGTGAGATTTCGGCGGCGGCAACGTACGACCCGCCGGCAACCACGAGATAG
>DASZSB010000010.1:0-15797 GCA_035548835.1 Gammaproteobacteria bacterium
CGATGTAGTAGCGACCGATGGAGTTCAGCTCGCCGCCCTGGTATCCCGTGACGACACGCGCGGGCAGGCCCGCCGCGCGCAGCAGCACCGTCAGCGCGGAGGCATAGTGCTCGCAGAAGCCTTCGCGCGTCTCGAACAGGAACTCGTCGACGGGCTGTGGGCCGAGTGCGGGCGGCGTCAGCGTGTACTGGAACGGCTGCGAGCGCAGGTAGTCCATGGCACGTTCGACGACCGTTCGGCCGCTCGGGCGGTCCGTGAGCCAGCTCGCCGCGAGCGCGCGCGCCCGCGGGCTGCTGCCCGCAGGCAGGTTCGTGAACGTGGCGATCTCGCCCGGTGTCAGCGGCTCGCGCGCGCTGTAGTCGACGTAGGAGGTGACCTCGTAATCGAGCACGCGTCCGCGCCCGCCGCCGAAGAACGTGCCGAGCTGATAGTCGCTGCCCATGCGCAGCCCGCGATCGCGCGACCAGCTTTGCGGCATGTCGAGCGCGAACGCCCAGTTGCGGCCGTTCGGCTCGAGCATCACGCGGTAGCGCGTCGGCTCGCCGCGGTACTCGATCGTGTCGGCCACGCGCTCGCCGCGGCGCGCGCCCTGCAGCATGGACCAGGTGCGCCCGTCGAAATGCGTCAGGGTCGGGCCCCGCCCGTACAGCGCGCCGGCGCGCGGTGGTCGTGATTCGAACTCGACGCGAAACGCCACCTCGTCGGACAGGCCGAGATTCGTGATGTCGCCCGGGCTCATGGTGTCGCTGAGCCCCGAAGCGCCGCTGCTCGTGCTGCCGGGCAGCGCCCACAGCGGGCCCGGCAGACGCGGGAACAGCAGGAACAGCACGGCCATGACCGGCACCGCGTACAGCAGCAGGCGGCCAGCCAGCTTCGCCGTGACCGCGACGTCGAGCAGCGGACCCCGGCGGCCGAGCTGCAGCAGCGCCACCGTCGTGACCCACACGAGGCCGACCAGGTAGGCGGCCGTCAGCGGACCGCGCTCCGTCAGCACGCTCGCGAACATCATGAAGTAGGAGATCATGATGAGCACGAGCTGGTCGCGCTGGTTGCGCGATTCCAGGAACTTCAACGCGACCATGACCACGAGCAACGCCGTGCCGGCTTCGACGCCGTTCAGCGTCCGGTACTGGACCAGCACGCCGAGGAAGGCGGCGAACGCGAGCGGCAGTCGCACGAGGCGCGGCGCCATCGGCCAGCCGTGGAATGCGACCGCCAGACGCCAGGCGACGGCGGCACCGAGCAGGGTCAGCGTCCAGCCGGCGAGCGCGGGCCAGTGCGGCACGGTCGCGCCCACGATGATGGCGGCGGTCCAGAGCAGGCGCCGGGTGTCGCCGTCGAGCGGGCGGTGTCGCGGCAGCGCAAAGGCCGTCATCGCGGAGGCTCCGCAACCGCGCCCTGGGTTCCCCTGCCGCGCGCAGCCGCATCCGCATCGAACAGTGCCAGTGCCTCGAGACACGCGGCCAGATGTCTCGGGCCCGAGCCGAGCGGCACGCGAGCGCCAGGCAATGCGAGACCGAATGCGCGACCTTCACCGTCCGCGTCGAGGCACCAGCGCGTGAGTTGCGCGAGGCGGGCCTCCGCGTCGAGACCGGCAAGCGTGTGCCAGTCGAGCAGGCACGGCGCGCGATCGCCGGCGGCGAACTGCTTCAGCAGCAGCTGGTCGTTGCGGGCGTATGCCTTCCAGGCGATGCGCTGCGGCGGGTCGCCGGGCGCGGCCGTGCGCAGGCCCGCGAAGTCCTCGTCGCCTGCGTCGGGTTTGCCGGCGTTGCCGTAGCCCGTCGTCTCCGGCAGCGGCCGGCCGGGCGGGGCAGGCCGGGGATACACGAGGCAGCGCGCGTCCATGTGGACCCAGGTCCATGCGCGCAGCAGCCGGCCCGGATGGCGGGTCTCGACGGTGAAACGCTCGAGCGCGAGCCAGCCCCGCCGTTGCGTGTCCGTGCCGAGTCGAAGGATCTCCGTCGTGCCGGGCGGCACGTCGACGGGGCCCGCACGATGGCCGCGCTGCACCAGCTCGATCTCATAGCGTGGCGCGGCGCTCGTGTTGCGCACCGCGAGCCTGAACTCGGCCCGTTCGCCGGCGAAGACGGGAGGCGCGCCCAGGAACCTGATCTGCGTGCCGAGCAGATTGTTGTGGCAGTGGTGCATGACGACGAGTCCGAGACCCGCGAGCAGGAACGTCAGTGCAAACGCGAGGCTCGCCGCATAGTTGATCGAGCCGAGCAGCATGGCGAAGACGATCACGCTGAACACCGCGCCGAAGCGCGTCGGCAGGATGTAGACGCGCCGCCTCCCGACGGCCACGGTGTGGGAGTCCTCTCCCTGGCGCCGGCGGACCCAGTGGGCGGCCCAGCGTTCCAGCGCGCGCACCGCGGGCATGGCTCAGCTCTGCCCGGGCCGGACCGTCACGGCACCGGCACGGCGGCGAGAACCGCGGCGCCGAAGTCCGCGCCGCGCTCGATCGAGCTGCCGTGCGCGAGCTGCAACCGGTGCGCCACGATGCTGCCGAACACCGACTGGACGTCCTCCGGATGAACGCCGCCGTGGCCGTTCACGAGCGCCCACGCCTGTGCGGCCCGCAACAGGCCGATGCCGGCGCGCGGCGACAGGCCCGCGACGAACTCCCCGGACTCGCGCGTGTACGCGAGCAGCGCCTGCACGTAGTCGAGCAGGGGCTCCGCGACATGCACCTTCGCGACCTGGTCCTGCAGCCGCAGCAGCGTGTCGAGCGAGATCACGGCCTGCTGCTGCTCGACGAGCACGCGGCGCTCGCCGTGCGCGAGCAGCGCGCGCTCGTCGCTCGGCGACGGGTAGCCGAGCTCGATCTGCATCAGGAACCGGTCGAGCTGCGACTCCGGCAGCGGAAACGTACCGATCTGATGCGCCGGATTGCGGGTCGCGACCACGAAGAACGGCACGGGCAGCGCGTACGTCGTGCCGTCGGCCGTGACCTGGCGCTCCTCCATGGCTTCGAGCAACGCGCTCTGTGCCTTCGGCGTGGCGCGATTGATCTCGTCCGCCAGCACGAGCTGGGAGAACACCGGCCCCTTGTGGAACTCGAACCGGCCGCTGTCGCGATGGAACACGGACACGCCGAGCACGTCGGCGGGCAGCAGGTCGCTCGTGAACTGGATGCGGTGATACGAGAGGCCGAGTGTGCGCGCCAGCGCGTGCGCGAGCGTGGTCTTGCCGACGCCGGGCAGGTCCTCGATCAGCAGGTGGCCGCGCGCGAGCAGGCACGCGACGCTGAGCGCGATCTGGCGGCTCTTGCCGACGACGATGCGGTCGAGCGCGTCCAGCACGGGGCGGACGAGCGCCTGGTGGTCCGCGGCGGTGCCGCGCGTCGCGATCAGCGTCGGAGTAGCCATGCCCGCATGTTCGCCCAAATCGCGCGCCCGCGACAACGCGAGCGACGCCAACTGTGAAGCGCATCGCGCTGAGGGTCATCGCTGTTGTCCTGGCGGCGCGCCTGCGAGAGAGGCCGGCCGGGAACGCCGCAAGTACGTCCCTGTAGGCTCGCGCGGCGCCATCCCTGGCGCCGAGCGTCCCGGCCGGCCTCTCTCGCAGGCACACCGCCAGGACCCGAGCGGCGTCCCCGGACCATGCCCTGCGCGCGCGCCGGACGCGGAGGAGGATCGCCTCTTCACGCGGCCGTCTCGCGCACGCTGCCGTTGGTGCAGGTCCAGCAGCCGGGATCGCGCCCGGCAGCGGAAGGTCAGGAGAGCTCGGCGAGGCGAGCGATCTGGGCGTCGAGCTGGGCGGCGCGCTGCTCGAACTCGGCAATGCGTGCGTTTTCCTTCGCGACCACGTCCGCCGGCGCGTTCGCTACGAAGCTCTGGTTCGACAGCTTGCGCCGCGCCTTCTCGAGCTCCTCGCGCGTCTTCGCGAGCTGCTTGCCGAGGCGCTCGCGCTCCGCCGCCACGTCGATCAGCCCCGCGAGCGGCACCAGCAGGCGCATGCCGCCGAGCAGCGCCGTGGCCGCACCGCGCACGTTCGTGCCCGGCGCCATGATCTCGATGCCCGACAATCCCGCGAGCTTCTGCAGGTGCCGGCCGTGCTTCGCGACGCGCGCCTGGTCCGTGGCGCTCGCATCCGCGAGATGCACCGTCAGCGCCGTCGAGCGCGGCAGGTTCGCCTCGCCGCGGATCTGCCGGATGCCGATCACGAAGCCCTTGAGCCACGCGATCTCGTCCTCGGCCGCCGCGTCGGTCGCGAAGTCCGTCGCCTCGGGGAAGCGCTCGAGCATCAGCGTCTCGCTGGCAATGCCGCGCTGCTTCGCGATCTCGAGCCAGAGCTCCTCGGTCACGAACGGCATCAGCGGGTGCAGCAGCTTCAGCAGCGCGACGAGCACGTCGACGAGCGTCGTCTGCGCGCCGCGCTTTTGCGCCGGATCGGCGTCGGGCGCCGTCAGCACGGCCTTCGTGAGCTCGAGGTACCAGTCGCAGAACTCGTGCCACGCGAAGTCGTACAGTGTCTGGATCACGACGTCGAGGCGGTACGCGGCGTAGCTCTCGTGCACCGTCGCGATGACGCCGGAGAGCCGCGACCGGATCCACGTATCGCTCGTGCCGATCTCGGCCGGGCCGGCATCGATGCCCTCGAGCTGGCTCAGCACGTAGGCCGTGGCGTTCCACAGTTTGTTGCAGAAGCGGTGGTATCCCTCGGAGCGCGACATGTCGAAACGCACGTCGCGGCCGGTCGTCACGAGCGACGCGAACGTCAGTCGCAGCGCGTCGGTGCCGAAAGCCGGGATGCCTTCCGGAAATTCCTTGCGTGTGTTGCGCTCGATGGTCTTCTGCAGGTTCGGCTGCATGAGGCCGTCGGTGCGCTTCTTCAGCAGCGTGTCGAGATCGACGCCGTCGATCAGGTCGATGGGATCGAGGATGTTGCCCTTGCTCTTCGACATCTTCTGGCCCTCGCTGTCGCGGATCAGCGAGTAGATGTAGACGTCGCGGAACGGCACGTCGCCGGCGAACTTCAGGCCCATCATGATCATGCGGGCCACCCAGAAGAAGATGATGTCCCAGCTCGTGACGAGCACGTTCGTGGGGTAGAACGTGGCGAGCTCGGGCGTCTTGTCGGGCCAGCCGAGCGTGGAGAACGGCCAGAGCGCCGACGAGAACCACGTGTCGAGCACGTCCTCGTCCTGCCGCAGCGCCACGTCGGCGGCAAGACCGTGCTTGCGGCGTGCCTCGGCCTCGTCGCGCGCGACGTAGACGTTGCCCGCTTCATCGTACCAGGCCGGAATGCGGTGGCCCCCCCAGAGCTGGCGCGAGATGCACCAGTCCTGGATCTTGTGCATCCAGTCGAAATAGTCGCGCGCGTAGGTTTCCGGGACGAAGCGGATGCGGCCCTGCTCGACGGCTTCGATCGCCGGCTTCGCGAGCGGCGCCGTCCGCACGTACCACTGGTCGGTCAGCATCGGCTCGACGACGACGCCGCTGCGGTCGCCGCGCGGCAGCATTGAGGTGTGGTCCTCGATCTTCTCGAGCAGGTTCTGCGCCGTGAGGTCCTCGAGCACGCGCTTGCGCGCGACGAACCGGTCGAGCCCGCGGTAGGCCGGCGGCGCCTTGTCGTTCACGCGCGCGCTCGCGTCGAGCACGTCGATCATCGGCAGCTTGTGCCGCAGTCCGACCTCGTAGTCGTTGAAGTCGTGAGCCGGGGTGATCTTCACGCAGCCCGTGCCGAACTCGGGGTCCACGTACTCGTCGGCGATGATCGGGATGCGGCGGCCGGTCAGCGGCAGCTCGACCTCCCTGCCGATCAGGTCGCGATAGCGCTCGTCGGCCGGGTGCACGGCGACGGCCGTGTCGCCGAGCATCGTCTCGGGGCGCGTCGTGGCCACGATCAGGAAGCGGCCGGCGGCGTCGCCGGCGACGGGATAGCGCAGGTGCCACAGGTGGCCGCGCTCCTCGCTGCTGACCACCTCGAGGTCCGACAGCGCCGTGTGCAGCACGGGGTCCCAGTTCACGAGGCGCTTGCCGCGGTAGATCAGGCCCTCGTCGTAGAGACGCACGAAGACCTCGAGCACCGCGCGCGACAGGCCCTCGTCCATCGTGAAGCGGTCGCGCGACCAGTCGACGGACGCGCCCAGGCGGCGCATCTGCCGCGCGATCGTGTTGCCGGAGCGCTCCTTCCACTGCCACACGCGCTCGAGGAACTTCTCGCGGCCGAGCGCGGCGCGCGACGTGCCTTCCCGCTCGAGCAGGCGCTCCACGACCATCTGCGTCGCGATGCCCGCGTGATCCGTGCCGGGTTGCCACAGGGTGCGGTAGCCGCGCATGCGGTGGTAGCGCGTGAGCGCGTCCATGATGGTGTCCTGCAGCGCGTGGCCCATGTGCAGCGTGCCGGTCACGTTCGGCGGCGGAATCACGATGCAGTACGGTGCGCCCGCGCCGGCGGGCTCGAAGTAGCCGGCGGCTTCCCAGCGCGCGTAGTGGTGGGCCTCGATCTCTGCGGGTCGGTAGTCTTTCTTCACGATCGTCCTTAATCGTGGTCGGCGGATTCGAGGTGCTCGCGCAACGTGGCGTCGATGAGTTCGGGCAGCTCGCGGCGCAATCGCGCCGAAATCTGCTCGAACAGCGTGGCTTCCATCGCGTTGAACGACGTGCGCAGCAGATCGTCGGCCAGCGCGAACGTGCGCGCCGCCAGCTTCGTCTGCAGCTCGGCGATCAGCGCGTCACGGTCCGCACCCGGCGGCACGCCGGCGCGGATCACGTCCGTGAGCACGGGGATGTTCGTATCGAGGATCTCGAGCGGCTCTTCGGACGGCATGGCGTCAGACCTGGTGGGTGTTCAGCTTGTAACCGCGGTCGCGGTAGAACCGATAGCGTTCCCGGCTGCGTTCGCGGCGCTCCGCGTTGCCGTCGACGACCTCTGCGACGCGCTCGTAGCGGCTGAAAAACTCGGGCACGTCCGCGGCCAGGTTGATCAGCACGTCCCAGCGGCCGGCAGCGGGTTGCTGGTTCAGCCCGATCAGCACCGGCTCGAGCGGCGGCTCGGTGAGCGGCTCGCGGACCACGCGGTGCGGAATGAAGCTGCCCTGCGAGAACGTCCACAGCAGCTCGTCGAGCTGCCGGGCTTCCTCGTCCGACGTGGCGTGAACGAAGACGTGGTGGTCGAGCTGCGTGGCTTTGTCGACGATCTTGCACGCGAGCCGCAGTCTCGCCTCGTCGGAGTCGGCTTCGAGAATGTAGAAGTCGACCTGGGTCACTGCCGCTCTGCGTTCAACAGGAAGTCGACCAGCAGCGGCACGGGCCGCGCCGTCGAGCCCTTCTGCGAGTTGGCGCGCCAGGCCACGCCCGCAATGTCGAGGTGCGCCCAGGGCGTGGCGTCGACGAACCGTGACAGGAAGTTCGCGCCGACGCTCGCGCCGCCGTCGCGGCTGCCCGCGTTCGCGAAGTCCGCGAAGTTGCTGCGCAGCGATTCGCCGTACTCGTCGTGCACGGGCATCCGCCAGGCGAGGTCCAGCGCGCGATCACCGGCCGCGATCAGTTTGGCCGCGAGCGCGTCGTCATTGCTGAACACGCCCGTGTAGACGTGGCCGAGCGCGATCACGCACGCGCCCGTGAGCGTCGCGATGTCGATCACGCAGCTCGGTTTGAATTCCCGGCGCGCGTAGGTGATCGCGTCGCAGAGGATCAGTCGCCCCTCGGCATCCGTGTTGATGATCTCGATCGTCTGCCCGGACATGCTCTTCACGATGTCGCCGGGGCGCGTGGCGCGGCCGCCCGGCATGTTCTCGCACGCCGGGATCACGCCCACGACGTTGACCGGCGCGTCGAGCTCGGCGATCGCGGCCAGCGCGCCGAGCACGCTGCCGGCGCCCGACATGTCGTACTTCATCTCGTCCATCTTCGGCGGCGGTTTCAGCGAGATGCCGCCCGTGTCGAACGTGACGCCCTTGCCGCAGAGCGCGATCGGCGCGTCCTTGCGCGCGCCGTTGCGATACTCGATCACGATGACCCGCGGCGGCTCGTCCGCGCCCTGAGTCACCGAGAGCAGGGCGCCCATGCCGAGGCGGCGGATCTCGGGCTCGCCCAGCACTTTCACCTTGAGCTTGCGGAAGCGCCCGGCCAGCTTGCGTGCCGATTCCGCGAGGTGCGACGGCGTGCAGACGTTCGGCGGCCGGTTGCCGAGATCGCGTGCGAGGTCGGAGCCGTTGGCGATGGCCGTGCCCGTCCTGATGGCGGCGCGCAGCGGCGCCGGATTCGAGCCTCGTGGCGCCGCGATGCCGAGGCGCGCAAGGCGGGGAACGGGGTCCGTGCGGCTCTTGAGCTCGTCGAACCGGTAGAGGCTCGCGCGCGCCGCTTCGACGGTATGCCGTGCTGCTTCGGCGGAATCGACGCCGTCGATGCCGTAGGCCAGGTAGCTGATGGCCTCGCGCGTGCCGCTGTTGCGTAACGCGCCGACGGCCGAGCCCAGGGCGGATGCGAGACGCCGCGCGTTGAAATCGGCGTACTTGCCGCAGCCGACCAGCAGCCAGCGCGCTGCGGCCGTGCCCTGCGTGCGATGAATCAGGGTCGTGGAGCCCACACGCCCGGGGATGTCGCCTTTGCGCACGAGCTGCCTGATGATGCCGCGCGCCGCCGTATCGATCTCGCGCGTGGCGCCACGCAGCTGACCGTCCTCGAACACCGGCAGGATCGCGCACTCGGTGCGCTGACTCGCCGCTGCTCCCGTCTTGACGGGAAACTCCATCGTCGACTCTCCTTTGTTCCGCGCTCGGCGGCTCGCCGGCGCTGCAACTCGACGCACGTCACGGCGGCCGTGCTATCGTGTTGGAATACCGTGGAAAATCGCAGTTTAGAGCATTCGTTTCGTCGAAGGTACTGGCACCGGGCGGCAGTGTGACCCTGATCAGTCGATACATCCTGCGCGAAGCCTTCGCGTCCTGTCTGATCGTCCTGGGCGCCCTGTTCCTGATCACCATGACGAACGAGCTCGCCAGCATCTTCGGCGACGCCGCCACCGACCGCCTGCCGCGCGACGCCGTGGGCGCCGTATTCGGGCTCACGGCGCTGACGTACCTCACGACGCTGCTGCCGATCGCTCTGTTCCTCGGAGTCATGCTGGCGCTGGCGCGTCTGAGCCGCGACGGCGAGATGGCCGCGCTCTCGGCCTGCGGTTTCGGGCCGGCCCGCCTGCTGGTGCCGGTGGGCGCGCTGACGCTGCTGCTGGTCCTGTGTACCGGCTGGCTGTCGCTCGTGATGACGCCGGCCGCGAGCCGGCAGATCGAGGAGATCAGGTTCCGGGCGGGCGAGCACGTCGAGCTCGCCGCGATCGAGCCCGGCCGGTTCACCTCCCCGGACTCCGGCGACACCGTGCTGTATCCGCGCGAGGTGGTCGGCGACGAGTTGCGCGACGTGTTCATGGAGCGGCAGCAGGGCGACCGCGTCGTGGCGATCGTCGCGGCGCGCGGTCAGCGCGTGACCGATCCCGCGACGGGCGAGCTGTCGTTCGTGCTGTACGACGGCCGCCGCTACGAGGGCGTGCCGGGGCAGGGCAAGTTCCTGGTCGTCGATTTCGGCGAACAGCGGATTCCGGTGCGCCGCAAGGAGAGCAAGGAGTTCGTAGCGGCGGCGGCTGGGAAAACGACGCTCGCGCTGCTCGAGTCGGCCCTGCCCGCGGATCGGGCCGAGCTGCAGTGGCGCATCTCGTTGCCGCTGTCGTTGATCGTGCTCGGGCTCCTCGCCGTGCCCTTGAGCCGCTCGTCGCCCCGCGAGGGGCGTTACGGCCGGCTCGGCATCGGGCTGCTCATCTATATCGTCTACGCGAACATGATGTCGATCGCCAGCGCGTGGGTGCAGCGCGGCGTCGTGTCGGAATGGGTCGGCATGTGGTGGGTCCACGGCGTCGTGGCCGCGTTTGCGCTGCTGATGCTGGCGCGCGAGAGCGGCTGGCTCACGTTGCGCCCTGCGCCGCGCATGCGGGTGGCCACGTGACGCTGCTGCGCAACTACATCGTCATCTCGGTGCTGAAGGGCGTGTTGCTCGCGCTCGTCGTGCTGATCGCCGTCATGACCGGGTTCGATCTCGTGGCGCAGCTGAACGACATCGGCGTTGGCAGCTACGACCTCGGTGCGGCCATCGTCTACGTGCTGCTCGGCACACCGCGCAGCATCTTCTCGGTGCTGCCGGCGGCCGCGCTGATCGGCTCGCTGCTCGCGCTCGGCAACCTGGCCGTGCATCGCGAGCTGATCGTCATGCGCGCGAGCGGCATCTCGTCGTGGCAGCTGCTGTTCTCCGTGGGGCTTGCCGGCTTCGTGCTGGCCGTATTGATGGGGCTGCTCGGCGAGTCGTTGGCGCCGTCGCTGAGTGCCTATGCCGACGAGATGCGCACGCGGCTCATGCGCGAGGACGTCGACGTGGCCGAAGGCAAGGCGACGTGGTTCAAGGATGGTGATCGCATCTTCAGTCTGCGGCGCCAGACCGGGGACTTCGGGTATCGGGGCGGCGTGCTGCTGTTCGAGCTCGGCAGCGGCCAGGCACTCCGGCAGATCGCGCGCGCGGATTCGGCGGCCGTGGACGCGGCGGGCCGCTGGGTGCTGACCAACTACGGCGAGACGGTATTCCTCGACAACGGGGTGACGGCTCGGACCGAGCGGCAGTCCACGCAGACGTACGCGCTGAATCCGGACCTGCTGGCGCTTTCCGTCGTGCGGGAGAACCTGCTCGACACGCCGTCGCTGCAGCGCTACATCAAGTACCTCACGGACAACGGGCTCGATGCGCGCCGCTACCTGATCGCCTACTGGACGCGGCTCGCGGACGTGGTCTCGGTGGTGCTCATGACCGTCCTCGCGTTGCCGTTCGTGTTCGGAGGATTGCGTTCGGCCGGCACCGGCGCGCGGCTGCTGGTGGGGCTCATCGTCGGCCTGTCGTACTACGCGGTCGGTCAGGTGTTCGCGAGCGGCGGCGAGGTGTACGGCATCCAGCCGCTCGTGGTGGCATGGGCGCCGAGCTCCGTGCTGCTCCTGATCACGGTCGTCGCGGTGGCCCGGGCGCGTTAGCGCGGCCGCGACGGCACGCGGACGACGCGCGTGCCGGTCCAGCGGTCGTGCCAGCCGCGCCGCTGCGCGTCGAACGCCCCCCACCAGAGTCCGAGACCGAGCGGCAGCAGGGCGAGCACTGCTGCCCAGAAGCGCAGTGCCGCCTGCGTCCAGCGCAGCGCCCCGCCGTCGGCGCGGATCACGCGGATGCGCCAGGCGCGCATGCCGAGCGTCTGTCCGCCGTGAGTCCAGAACCAGCCGAAGAACAGCATCGCGACGGCGGCGAGCGCCAGCTCGAACCACACCGTGCCGGGCGGGATCGCGCGGCCGCCGCGCAGCCCGAGCACGGCCAGCGTGAAGAAGAACACGACGCCGCAGAGCAGCAGCAGGTCGTAGCAGAACGCGGCGAACCGCTTGAACAGGGACGCGGGCTCCGGAGCGGGCGGGGGGGCTGGCGGCGCGGCTGACACGGGAGGCGGACCGGGGCGAAAAGTGGTTGTGCAGTCTAACAAAGACCGTCCTGGGTGCCCGCAGTGAGACGTGGTCCACGACCTCGATACGCCGCGGTTGCTGGGTTTTGAAACCGTGTGCTACATAACCGCGCAGTTGATGAGTCGTACCAGACTTCGTCGATACGGAACTGATCGAAAAGGATTTTTCTATGCATCTCACAGGCCACGCTACGACCCGTGTCGTCCTCAAGCCGCTCGCGGCCGCCATCGCCACGGCGCTCGCCACGGGCTATGCCACCGCGACGCTCGCGCAGAGTGCGCCGCTCGAGGAGATCATCGTCACCGCGTCCCGGCGCGAGTCCACGATCCAGGAGCTGCCGTTCAACATCGCGGCCATTGGCGCCGACCGGCTCGAGGATCAGCGCCTGACCACTCTCGCCGAGCTCAGCCGCTGGGTGCCGGGCCTGACGGTCGTCGATCAGGGGCCGAGGGCTTCGAGCCTCATGACCGTGCGCGGCTTGAACGTGCGGTCGGTCGACGCCAGCGAGTTCCTCGACAACAGCAGCGGCGGCACGGTCGGCACGTATCTCGGCGAGATCCCGCTGTACCTCGACTTCAAGATGAACGACATCGAGCGTATGGAGGTGCTGATCGGACCGCAGGGCACGCTGTACGGCGAGGGCACGCTGGGCGGTGCGGTGCGCTACATCCCGAAGGCGCCGGACACGAAGGATTTCGGTCTCGAGGCGCACGGCAACCTGTACGGCCTCTCGCACAGCGACTCCGAAGGCTACAAGGCGGACTTCGTCGTCAACGCACCCATCGTCGAGGACAAGCTCGCGTTCCGCGCGTCGGTCGGCTATGTGCACGATCCGGGCTTCATCGACTATCCGTATCTCGTGAGGCAGCCGGGCGTTTCGAACCCGCAACCGAATCTCAGCGATCCGGCCGCCGTCGCCGCGAACCTCTACCGCCAGAACGATGTGGACTGGGAGCACACGCTGTCGAGCCGGCTCGCGTTGCTGTGGAACATCTCGGACACGCTGAAGGTCACGTTCAACTACTACTATCAGGACGAGGACGTCGGCGGCCGCACCGTCAACCACCGCTTCTCGTTCAATACGAGCCCGTACGAGTCGGCGTCGCGGTTCCTTGAGCCGAGCGAGCGCAAGAGCGATCTGTTCAGCGCCGAGCTCGTGGCCGATCTCGGTTTCGCGCAGCTGGTGTCGGCGACGGGCGTGTCCGGCTACGATCAGCTCGGGCAGCGCGATCAGACCGATCTGTTGCTCGACTTCGAGTACGGTTACGAGCAATTCCCGTCGTTCGTGGCGTACACGCGCGAGACGGCGCGCGAAAAGCGCTTCAACGAGGAGCTGCGGCTGGTGTCGAACGGCACGGGCAAGCTCTCGTGGATCGCGGGGCTCTTCTACAACGACTACGATCTCAACGACAGCAGCAGCGAGTTCGTGCCGGGCTACACGGACTTCATCGGCGCTACGCTGCCGACCGGCGATCTCGAGTTCCGGCAGACGCGTCACCAGACGCTGACGGAGAGTGCGATCTTCGGCGAGGTCGGTTACCGCTTCACCGACAAGCTGCAGGTCAACATCGGCGGCCGCCAGTTCAAGTACGACTTCGCGCAGCATTCCACGATCCTGCTGCCGATCGTGGATATCGCGGATCAGTCGGACGCCGCCAGCAGCGACGACGGCTTCCTCGGCAAGATCAACGCGGCGTACGACTTCACCAAGGACGTGATGGGGTACGTCACGCTGAGCGAGGGCTATCGCAATGGCGGCGCGAACCCCGTGGCGCCGTGCCCGGTGCCGCTGCCGACGGGTGTGCAGATCGCGTGCGGTCTGCCGAACGAGATCAACGTGGCGCCCGACACCACGACGAATCTCGAGGTCGGCATGCACAGCAAGTGGAATGGCGGCAAGCTCGTGTTCAACGCGGCCGTGTACCACATCGACTGGGACAAGGTGCAGACCTTCAGCACGACGGTGAACGGCGACTTGCCGATCACGGTGAACGGCGGCAAGGCTCAGAGCAAAGGTGTCGAGCTGTCGCTGCAGTCACGCGGCGAGTTCTGGACGTTCACCGGCACGGTCGCCCGGAACCATGCGGAGCTGACCTCGGTCGCGCCCGGCATCGTGGACGGCGTCGTCGACGGGGAGCCAGGCGACCGGCTGCCCGGCACGCCGGAACAGCAAGCGAGCTTCTACGCGGCCTATCATCGGCCGCTGCGCAACGGCTGGGACGTGAATGCCGGTTACGGTCTGACGTACTCGGGCAACATCATCACGAAAGTGGGCATGCGCAACGACGGCGAGAGGCTCGGCGGCTATACCGTGCACAGCCTCTCGGCTGGCGTGAGTCACGAGCGGTGGTCCACCAATCTCTTCGTCGACAATCTGACGGACAAGTTCGCCGAGACCGGTGTCCGGCTCGATCCGAGCTACATCCGCAACGTCAACGGCTTCGATCTGCGGCGCTACTTCCGCAACGTGCTGCGTCCGCGCACCGTCGGTATAGAATTCCGCTATCGGATCTGACGACGGGCGGATAGGGCGATCGGCAACGCGGTACTGGAAGTCGAACGCTGGCATCGTGAGGCCGAGCGTCGCCTTGGCGCGGGCGATCTCGCGGGCGCGGGCGAGGCGTGCCGCGAGGTGCTCGCGCGTGTGCCCCGGCATGCGGACGCCCATTTCCTGCTCGGCATGGCTGCCGCGGGCGCGCGGCGCTATGGTGAAGCGTGCGCGTCCATCGAGCGAGCGCTCGCGGTCGAGTCGGGCCGCGCCGACTATCACGCCCAGCACGCGCGCTGCCTCTCGCTCCTGAAGCGGGACGCCGAGGCGCGCGCTGCTGCCGAGCGCGCCGATGCGCTGGCCCCGCGTGACGCGCTGACACTCGATACCCTGGGCGTCGTCTGGTCACGGCTCGGCGACCACGGGCGCGCCGTCGACTGCTTCGAGCGCGCCGTTGCGCTGATGCCCGACAAACCCGACTTTCACTTCAACCTGGCCGCATCGCTGCGCATTCTCGGGCGCTTCGACGAAGCGGAGCGCGAGCTCGAAGCCGTCGTGCGCCTGGCGCCGCGCTTCTACCGTGCCCATTCCGCGTTGGCCGATCTGCGCCGGCAGACGCCGGCGCACAATCACGTGCCGCGCCTCGAAGCGCTGCTCGCGGGGGTGGGCGAGGACGTGGACGGTGAGCTGCACGTCCGGCACGCGCTGGCCAAGGAGCTCGAGGATCTCGGGGACTACGCGGGGGCCTTCGCGCAGCTCGCTGCGGGCAAGGCGCGCAAGCGCCGCACGCTGAGCTACTCGATCGCGGAGGACGCAGAGCTGTTCGCGGCGCTGCAGTCCGTGTTCGACGCGGGCCGGTGCGCGATGCCGCCCGACGGCCATGCGAGCGACGAGCCCATCTTCGTCGTTGGCCTGCCGCGCTCCGGAACGACGCTCGTCGAGCGGATCCTGTCGGCGCACTCGCAGGTCCAGTCGGCGGGCGAGCTGCAGAACTTCGGTGTGGCGCTCAAGCGGGCTGCGGCCACGCCGTCGCAGCGTGTTCTCGACCGGGCGACCATCGAGCAGGGCGTGCGTTGCGATCTCGCGGCCGTCGGCCGGCGCTACATCGACAGCACTCGGCCGTTGACCGGCGCGAAGCCGCATTTCGTCGACAAGCTGCCGCTGAACTTCTTTTACGTGGGGTTCATCCACTTCGCGCTGCCGAACGCGAAGATCGTGTGCCTGCGCCGCCACCCGGTCGACAGCTGCCTGAGTCTCTACCGGCAGCTCTTTGCGACCGCGTTCTCGTACTACAACTTCACGTACGATCTCGCCGACATCGGCCGCTACTACGTGCTGTTCGACCGGCTGATCGCCCACTGGCGCGCCGTGCTGCCGGGCAAGGTGCTCGAGCTGTCGTACGAATCGCTGGTCGCGGAGCAGGAGCGCACGACGCGTGCGCTGCTCGGCTTCTGCGGTCTGCCGTGGGAGGCCCGGTGTCTCGAGTTCCAGACCAACGCCGCGCCCGTCGCGACAGCCAGCTCCGTGCAGGTGCGAGCCCCGCTCTATGCCTCGGCAGTGGGCCGGTGGCGCCGCTACGCGGCGCAGCTCGCGCCTTTGATCTCGGAGCTGCGCGCTGCCGGCATCGAAGTCGAATGACGCTGTTGCGGTGCGCCAGAGCGAAGGGTCGGGGCCGATGAGACCCGGCGTGCAGCCGCTCGCGGCGACGACCCTCGTCTGGTTCCGCAACGACCTGCGCCTGCATGACCATGCCCCGTTGACGGCGGCCGCACGCAGCGGGCTGCCGATCGTGACCTGTTACGTCCACGACGAGCACGCGGACGCTGC
>DASZSB010000011.1:0-3309 GCA_035548835.1 Gammaproteobacteria bacterium
CGGCGGTGCTCCACACGCCGGCGGCCGCGCCGGAAGGCATGCACTGGGACGCGCTCGCAGCGGCCGTGCGTGCCTGCACGAGGTGCCGCCTGCATGCCACGCGCACGCAGACCGTGTTCGGCGTCGGGCGGCGCGACGCCGAGCTGCTCGTGATCGGCGAGGCGCCGGGCGCCGACGAGGACCGGCAGGGCGAGCCGTTCGTTGGTCGGGCGGGGCAGCTGCTGAACGCCATGCTTCGGGCGATCGGCCTGCCGCGCTCCGAGGTCTACATCGCCAACATCCTGAAGTGCCGGCCGCCGAACAACCGTGACCCGCAGCCCGACGAGGCCGCGGCCTGCACGCCTTACCTGGCGAGGCAGATCGCGCTGGTGAATCCCAAGGCCATCCTGGCCGTGGGCCGCATCGCCGCCCAGTGGCTGTTGCAGACGGATGCCCCCATCGGTAGGCTGCGAGGCCGCGTGGTCCACTATGGCGAGGCGGGTATCCCGTTGGTCGTCACGTATCATCCGGCGTATCTGCTGCGCAGTCCGCTAGCCAAGGCGACGGCCTGGACCGACCTCTGCATGATCAACGACCTGCTGCGGAAACCCCGATGAGCGCCGCCGTCCACCCGCGCACCGAAGTCCGGCTCATGCAGGCGGCCGACCTCAAGGCCGTGGCGGGCGTCGAGCGTGCGGCGTACCAGTTCCCGTGGAGCCTCGGAATCTTCCGTGACTGCCTGCTGGCCGGATACCACTGCCTCGTGCTCGACGTCGGCGGCACCGTGACCGGCTACGGCATCATGTCGGTCGCGGCCGGCGAGGCGCATCTGCTGAATCTCTGCGTGCATCCGCACGCGCAGCACCTGGGCTACGGCCGCCGACTGCTGAACACGCTGCTGCAGCGCGCGGAGGATGCGGGCGCCGAGCGCGTCTTCCTCGAGGTGCGGCCGTCGAATACGGTTGCGCAGCATCTGTATCGATCGGTCGGATTCGAGCAGATCGGCATTCGTCCCGCCTACTATCAGGCGGAATACGGCCGTGAGGACGCCATCGTCCTTGCCATCGCGCTGCCAGCCCGGCACTGACTCATACTCTTTCCGTCCCTATGAACGAGCACCTGAAAAGGCGAACGTTTGCGATCATTTCGCACCCCGACGCCGGCAAGACCACGCTGACCGAGAAGTTGCTCCTGTTCGGCGGCGCGATCCAGATGGCCGGTGCGGTCAAGGGGCGCAAGGCGAGCCGCCACGCGACGTCGGACTGGATGCGGCTCGAGCAGGAGCGCGGCATCTCGGTCACCTCGTCGGTCATGCAGTTCCCCTACGGCGACGCGATCATCAACCTGCTCGACACGCCGGGTCACGAGGATTTCTCGGAGGACACGTATCGCACGCTGACGGCCGTCGACAGCGCGCTCATGGTCATCGATGCGGCCAAGGGCGTCGAGGCCCGCACGATCAAGCTCATGGAAGTGTGCCGGCTGCGCACGACGCCGATCATCAGCTTCATCAACAAGCTCGATCGCGACGGCAGAGCGCCGGTCGAGCTGCTCGACGACATCGAGACGGTGCTGAAGATCCAGTGCACGCCGATGACCTGGCCGATCGGCATGGGGCGCGAGTTCCGCGGCCTGTACCACCTCGCGGAGGATTGCGCGTACCTGTACCAGGGCCGCGATGGCAGCCGTCTGCCGGACGTACGGCGCGTGACCGGCATCGCGAGCGCGGAGCTCGTGGCCGCGATCGGCGAGCCCGCGGCAAAGGCGCTGCGCGACGACGTCGAGCTCGTGCGGGGCGCCACCCCGGAGTTCGATCATGCCGAGTACCTCGCGGGCCGGCAGACGCCGGTGTTCTTCGGCGCCGCGATCCACAACTACGGCGTGCGCGAGTTGCTCGATGCATTCGCGAAGCTCGCGCCGCCGCCACAGCCGCGCGCCACGAGCGTGCGCACCGTCGAGCCCGCGGAGCCGAGCTTCAGCGGCTTCGTGTTCAAGATCCAGGCGAACATGGATCCGGCGCATCGCGACCGGATCGCCTTCCTGCGCATCTGCTCCGGCGCGTATCAGCCGGGCATGCGCATGTACCACACGCGCCTGCAGCGCGAAGTGCGCGTGGGGGATGCGATCACGTTCATGGCCGCCGATCGCCAGCACGTCGAGGAAGCGTACGCGGGCGACATCATCGGTTTGCACAACCATGGCACGATCAACATCGGCGACAGTTTCACGCAGGGCGAGTCGCTCGTGTTCACGGGAATCCCGAGTTTCGCGCCCGAGCTGTTCCGGCGCGCGGTGCTGAAGGATCCGCTGAAGCTCAAGGCGCTGCAGAAGGGCCTGGCGCAGCTGTGCGAGGAAGGGGCGACGCAGCTGTTCCGGCCGATGATCGGCAACGACCTGATCCTGGGCGCCGTGGGCCCGCTGCAGTTCGAGGTCGCGGCGTTTCGCCTGCGCGACGAGTACGGCGTCGACGCCGCGTTCGAAGGCGTGAACGTGGTGGCCGCGCGGTGGGTGCGATGCGACGATCGCGCCCATCTCGACGAGTTCGCGAAGAAGCTCGGCGTGAACGTCGCGCGCGATCATCAGGGCGAGCTCGTGTACCTCGCGCCGAGCACGGTCGCGCTGGCGCTGACGCAGGAGCGCTGGCCGAAGGTGCAGTTCTTCGCGACCCGCGAGCTGTCCGCAGCCGGCGGCGCGCAGCGCTAGGCGCGCCGCGGACGGAAGGCGCCGACGCGCCGCTGCAGCTCGGCGAGGGCGGCGTTCCCGGGGTCGGGCTCGTAACGCGCGCGCTGGTACGCGGTGACGATCGCTCCGATGTCCGCCGCCGCGGGCGGCAACGCAATCGCCGCACGGGCTGCGTACGCGGCCGGCGTCTCGCCCGGAGCCCGGGGTGCGACGTCGAGTCGCGCGAGCCGGCGTGCGAACGCCGCGAACAGGCGCGCCGCGGGATCGATCGTCGTGCGGCGCCGCTCCCGCCAGCCGGCCAGGAGCCGCAGGCCGAGCAGCACGAGGACGGTGGCGACGATCGTCAGGCCGAGCAGCAGCGACCAGCGCTGGGCGCGCTCGAGGTTGCGGACGCCGAGTGCGCCGAGCAGCTGGCGCTGCAACTCGGGCCCGTAGCCGACGATCCACGCGTGCCAGCGCGTGTTCACCGCGTCCCAGAGCAATGCCGTGCGGCGCAGCCAGCCGAGCCGCAGCACGCGTTCGACGGCCGTGTGGCCCGCCGCCGACCAGCGGCCCGAGCCGATGGCCACGCGGTCGGGTGCCACCGCCGCCACGCCGTCGACGCGCACCCAGCCTTCGCCGGGCAGCCACACTTCCGTCCACGCGTGC
>DASZSB010000012.1:0-1507 GCA_035548835.1 Gammaproteobacteria bacterium
TATTGCCGCCCACGATGCTGCTCTGGCAGGACAACAACGACTTCTCCGTCCTGCCGGGCACCGACATGACGGCGCTGCACGACCGCGGCAAGTACAGCAACGTGCTGCCGAGCCTCGACTTCGACATCAGCTTGCGCAACGACCTGAAGGCGCGCTTCTCGGCCAGCAAGACACTGGCGCGCGCGCAGTACAACGACCTGCGCGCGGCCGTGGTCGTGAACGGCACGCAAGGCTCGACGATCAACGGCTTCATTCCCACGGCGAACGGCTCGAACACCAACCTCGATCCGCTCTCCTCAAAGAACCTCGACATGTCGCTCGAGTGGTACTACAGCGACACGAGCTACGCGGCCGTCGGCCTGTTCCAGAAGCGCGTCTCGAACTTCATCGGCAACCAGGTGACGCTCGAGAATCCGTACGGGCTGCGCGATCAGACCTCCGGTCCGCGCGCGCAGGCGGCGCTCACCGAGCTCAAGAACCGCGGCTTCTCGACGGACGACACGAACCTCTTCGTGATGATGGCGATGATGGAGCACCCGGAGACGGGCGGCGCCGCGGCGTTCAACGGCACGGAAGCGCAGCACCTCGCGATCGCGGGCGCGTACGACATCCAGCCGAACGCCGACGATCCGCCGTACATGATCAACGTCACGCGCCCGGTCAACAACAAGGATGCGAAGATCTGGGGCGCCGAGTTCGCGCTCCAGCATTTCTTCGGGCAATCGGGCTTCGGCTTCCAGGCCAACTACACCCTGGTGCGGGGCGATATCAGCTTCGACAACGGAGGCGACCCGAACGTCAACCAGTTCGCGCTGCTCGGCCTCTCCGACTCGGCGAACGCGGTCGCGATCTACGAGAAGTACGGCTGGCAGGTGCGCCTCGCCTGGAACTGGCGCGACGAGTACCTCTCGAGCATCAACGTCGGCTGCTGCCGCAACCCCGTTTATGTCGAGCCGTACAGTCAGCTCGACCTGTCGATCGGCTATCAGCTGAACGACCATCTCTCGTTCAGCTTCGAGGGCTTGAACCTCACCGAAGAAGACGTACGCTGGCACGGTCGCACGGACAAGCAAGTCTGGTTCGTGGAAGACCTGGGCGCGCGCTACGCTTTGGGTGCGCGGTACAAGTTCTAAGAGGGCCGAGAGAGGGCCCGAGGGTGCGATGGCCCGACACGAGATGCTCAACAATGTCACTCACAAGGACCTGCGAGTGATCACCCGGCACGCTGCCGAGTTTGGCGACAACCTCGGCAGCGTGTTGACCTTCCCCACCGAGTACGGCGACATCCAGCGCGAGTACCCGATCTTCTTCCGCAAGGACCCGCAGACGGGCGAGTTCGGCTCGGTGGCGCTCCTCGGCTTCGCGAAGGACGAGAACCTGTTTCTCGATGAAACCGGCTGGCACGCGCGCTACATCCCCGGCGTCATCGCGCGGGGTCCGTTCCTGATTGGTTTCCAGCAGCAGCAAGTGAATGGCGAGACGCAGACCGCGCCGGTCATCCACGTGG
>DASZSB010000013.1:0-7952 GCA_035548835.1 Gammaproteobacteria bacterium
CAGCCAGTCGCCGTGCGCGTCGTGCAGGCGCAGCGGCGCGACTTCGCGCGCGAGAGCACCCAGCCGGCGGCCGCCGAGGCGTTCTTCGAGGCCGACCTCGGCGCCAAGGTGTCCGGGCACGTCAGCGAGCTGACGGTCGACATCGGCACGCACGTCAAGGCCAACCAGGTGCTCGCGCGCATCTCCGTGCCGGAGCTCGTGCAGGCGCGCAACGCGGCCGCGGCCGACGTGACGGCGCTGCGCTCGGCGCGCGACCGCACGGCGGCGCTCGCGGAGCGAAAGTCGGTCACCGAGCGCGCGCTCGTCGAAGCGGAGTCGCGGCTCGCGGCCGCCGTCGCGCGCCAGGCCGAAGCCGAGGCGGAGCTCGACTACACGCTGATCAGGGCACCATTCGACGGTGTCGTCACGCTGCGGACGATAGACCCGGGCGACATGGTCTATCAGGCGAGCTCGCCGAAGGGCAAAGCCGAGCCGTTGCTGCGCGTCGCAAAGCTCGACGTGATCCGCGTGAAGACGTTCGTCGCCGAGCGCGACTCGGTGTGGGCCAACCCCGGCGACGCCGCCACCGTGACCTTCGACGCGCTGCCCGGGCGCGCATTCACGGGCACCGTCGCGCGAATGACCGGCGTTCTCGATCCCGGCACTCGCACGATGCAGGTCGAGATCGATCTGCCGAACGCCGACGGCGCGATCCGGCCCGGACTCTACGGTCAGACGCGCATCTCGCTCGAGCGGCACGCGCAGGCGCTCGCGCTGCCCGCCGCCGCCGTGGGGCTCGGAGACGGCGGCGCCTACGTGCTCGTCGTCGCGGCCGGGGACACCGTACGCCGGAAGAGCGTGACGCTCGGTCTCGGCGACGCGCAGTGGACCGAGATCACGGGCGGCCTCGACGCCACCGATCGCGTCGCCGTGGCGCCGTCCGGTGCAGCGTTGACCGACGGGGCCCGGGTGCGCGTCGACAACCCGTGAGCGCGCCGCGGACGATGACCGAAGCGCAACACCGGATCGCTCGCTGTCTGCTGCTCGTGCTCGCGGCGGCGCAATGCGCCGTCGCGGCCGCCGACGAGAGTCTGCGCATCGATCTCGGCACGGCCCTGCGGCTCGCCGACGAGCGCAACCTCGACGTCGCGATCTACTATCAGCGCGTGGCCGCGGCTTCCGCGACGCTGGCCGAGTCGCGGCTGCTCGCCGTGCCGACGCTGACCGTGGGTACGGACAGCGACCGCCACCATGGCACTCTCCAGGAGACGAGCGGCGTCGTCGACGACGTCGATCGCGCGTCGCGCTTCACGGGGGCTGGCGCGACGCTCGCCGTCGACATCGCAGCCGCGATCTACCGACCGCTCGCCGCACGACAGAACCTCGACGCCGTGCGCGCGTCCGCGACGGTCAACCGCCATCGCGTGCTGCTCGAGGTGGCCACCGCGTACCTGGCGCTGCTGCAGGCGCAGGCAACCGTGCGCGTCGCCGACGCGGCGCTCGAGCGCGCGAACGATCTCGCCGCGCTCACGGCCAACTACGCGCAGACCGGCGAAGGCCTGCAGGCGGACGCGGAGATGGCGGCCGTGCAGCCCCTCCTGTGGCAGCAGCAGCAACTCGCGGCCCGCGCGAACGCGGAGGCGGCGGCCGCCGCCGTGGCCAGCCTGCTGCATCTCGACCGCGGCGCCCGCCTGACGCCCGTCGAGGAAGCGGTCCCGTCTCTCGAGCTGTACGCCGACGGCCAGGATCTCGACCGGCTCATCGACCAGGCACTGCAGGGCCGCCCGGAGCGTGACCAGCTCGACGCGCTGTTCGCGGCCGCCGAGAACGACCTCAAGGCCCAGCGCTATGGCCTCTTCATTCCGCGCGTCGGCCTCGCCTACAGCAGTGGGGAATTCGGCGGCGCGCCGGGATCGGGCATCGCGAACACCGCGCATCGTGACGACCTGGCGTTGCAGCTCTACTGGCAGTTCGACGCGGTGGGGCTCGGCCACCGCACGAAGGTCAACGCCCGGGAGGCGGAGTTGCGACAGATCGGACTGGAGCGCGACAAGCTCCACGATGCTATCGTCGCCGAGGTCCGCACCGCATACGCCGGCGTGCAGAGCCAGCGCGGCCAGCTACCCCTGACGGATGCCGCCGTGCGCCATGCGGCCGAAGCCTACGAGCTGCAGCGCGAGCGCATCTACGATCAGCAGGGGTTGCCGCTCGAAGCGCAGACGGCCATGCAGGCGCTCGCGGCCGCGGAGCTCGCGCGCATCGACGCACTTGTGGGCTACGATCTCGCGCAGATCCGTCTGCACACCGCGCTCGGCAATCCGCTCGAAAAAGTGAATCCCTGAGCGCGCCGGGCAGTCGGCGCGGCGATCACGCACGCCGGCGATCGCGCGCGCCGACCCGTCAGGCACCGCGAGCCAACGTCGCCGGCAGATCGATGTGCGCGCCCACGCGGACGAACTCGACGAACTCCCGCTCCGGAAGCGGCCGCGCGATCAGATAGCCCTGCGCCCGATCGCAGCCATCGGCGCGCAGCATGTCGAGCTGGTGACGCGTCTCGACGCCCTCCGCAACGACGAGCAGCCCGAGCTCGTGCGCCATGGCGATCGTCGAGCGCACGATGCTGCGATCCTGCGCGCGCGTCAGCATGCCGGCGACGAAGCTGCGGTCGATCTTCAGCTCCTGGATCGGAAAGTCGCTGAGGTAGGCCAGCGACGAGTAACCGGTTCCGAAATCGTCGATCGACGTGTACACGCCCGCCTCGCGCAGTCGCGCAATCATCCAGCGGATCGTATCCGGACGTTCCGCCACGCCGGTCTCGGTCAACTCGAGCTTCAGGTCCCCTGGCAGACCGTCGTGGGCGCGAAGCACCTTGAAGATCGCCTTCGGCGTCTTGTGGCTCAGCAGGTCCGATGCGGTCACGTTCACGCCGATCGGGCACGGTGCGCCGAGCCGCCGCAGCTCGGCCGACACGCGCACGGCCTCGCGCAACATGCGCGCGGTCACGTGCCGCACCAGTCCCGCGTCCTCGAGCAGCGGGATGAACCGGTCCGGCCCCACCGGGCCGATTCCGGGCGGGTCCCAGCGCGCGAGCGCCTCGGCGCCCACCACCGCGCCGGACCGGATGTCCACCTGCGGCTGGAACGCGGGGTAGATGCCCGCGGCGCTCGTCCCGCGGAACAGCTCGAGCAGCTTCAGGTCGGTCTCGTCCGGCTCCATCGAGCGTTGGTACTCGACCCACGTTTCGTGGCGTTGACTCGCGACGGCGAGCGCGGTCTCCGCGCGGCGCAGCAGCTCGGGCAACGTGGAGCCGTGCTTCGGCCACGTGGCGATACCGGCGTACATGCGCGGAATCTGCGCGCCGTCGAGGATCACCGTATCGCTCGGCGACACCACGCCGAACAGCTTCTGCTGGATCTGCTGCCGGTCACCGAACACGAGATAGACGTCGCGGCCCGTCTGGCAGCAGGCGTCGAAATCCATCGAGCGCAGCATCTGGCCGAATGCGCGCATGGCCGCGATACCCGCCTCGTGGCCGAGCGTGCGTATGGTGCGATCGATGTCGACGAGCTTCAGGGCGACGATCTGTTTCTCCGGCCCCGTGGAGGGCGCGAGGCGCGCGAGCAGGCCACCCACCTCGGCCGAGAAGTGATGCAGCCGCGGCATGTCGGTGTAGACGTCGTGATCCGCCACCCATCGTGCCTGCGACTCGGCCGCGGTGCGCCGCCGCGCCTCCTCGACGAGCCGGCGCGTGCCGGCGACCAGCGCGCGCCGCAGCTTCCACGCCCAGGCGAGGCCCAGCGCCAGCAAGACGCCGAGCGGCACGGCCGCGAACGCCAGCCAGTGCGACGCCGTGCTCTGCTCGGCGGGGCCGAGCTCGGTCTGCCAGCGGGCGTAGACGTCCTGGTAGGTACCGTCGCGCAACACCGTGAAGAACTGCTGCGTGAGCCAGGCCGCGAGCTCGGCGCGGTCCTTGCGCACGGCAAAGACGTAGCCGCGCGGCCAGACCGGCGGCCCCACGTCCCGCAGCGGCAGCTTGCGGTCGCGGATCAGCCTGTTCGACGTGGGCGCGGCGAGGATCGCGAAGTCCGCGCGGTGATCGCGCACCGCCTCGAGCGCGGTCAGGGTGTTCGAGGTCAGCACGAGCTCGAATGGCAGCGATTGCGCCTCGATGCGCTGATGCGCGTAGGAGAGCTCCTCGACGGCCACTTTGCGGCCGCGCAGCTCGCCGATGTCCGTGACGTTACCGAAATCGCGGCGCGCGTAGATGCCGTGGTTCACGAAGTAGAACGGCGGCGTGAACGCCATGGTCTGCGCGCGCTCCGGCGACTCGAACAGCGCCAGCACGTCGACGGCGCCGGACTGAAGCGCGCGAATCGCGTCGGGCCAGTTGCCGAGGCGGTGCTCCGCGCGCGCGCCGCCCGCGGCCGCGATCGCATCCTCGAGATCGATGTCGAAACCGCGCGGCGTGCCGTGCTCGAGCGATTCGAACGGCGGGTAGGCGGCGTCGCCGCCGAAGACGAGAGGCGACGGCGGCATGGAGTCCGCCGCGAGCGTGGGCCGCGCGAGCAGCACGACGGCGAGAACGGTCGTCCACGGACGCAGATGGCGGCAAGGGACCCAGCTTGGAGGCCGTCGACCTGCGGTCATCGCGTAACTCCGGGAGCGTGCTGCGAACGTCGAGCCTAGCTACGCGCGGCCGCATGGACAGCGGCAGGGTTCACAGTTCCGGATCATTGCGTGCTGCACGCAAGCGGCCCAGGGTCCGCGTACTCCCAGCGCGGCCGCGCGAGGAACTCGTCGGCGCTCAGGCGGCCGCCCCGCCCGCGGAGCCAGCGCTCCACCATCTCACGCATCACGGGCGCGTCCTGCGGCACGTCGACGTTCGCGCCGTCGATCGCCGGCGCGAACGTGCCGCGTTGCACCAGCGACTCGAGCACGGCGACGCTCAACCGCTCGTCTGCGCCGACAAGACGACCCGACGGGCGGCGCAGTTCCACGTCGAGCCCCCGCTCCGTGCAGCGGACGAGCACGTGCACGCCGGAGATGCCGAGGGCACCGCGCCGGTTGCGCCGCACCTCGTTGGCGAGCGCCAGTTTCAGCTGCGCGCCGCTGACGCTCACGGTCAGCAACCGGTTGTCGAACGGAAACACGTCGTACAGGCTGCCGAAGGTCAGCGGCCCGGCGGGCAGATCGGCCCGCAGGCCGCCGCGCAGGTTGTTGTTGATGGCGACGTCCGCGCCGCTCTCCTCGCGCAGCGCATCGGCGAACAGATTGCCGAGCGCCGACTCGAGGTCCCCCGCGCGGGAGATCGGCGCGTCGAGAACGACGCCGAGCGGCTGGCTCTGCAGACTCCGTACCCGCGCGAGCGCGGGCGCCATCGCGGCCTCGATCGCCGCGCTCGGCGCGACCACGCGGCCTTCGTAGCTCGCGGCCGGCAGGTCGGCGCCGCCGCAGAGGAGCGTAGCAGGATCCTGCCGCGCACAGACGTCGCGCGGCGCGAACAGCGCGTGCCCGAGCACACGCTGCGCGCGGCGGTCGACGACGACGTCTGCACGGCCGAACGCGCGGCCGTGCGAATAGGCCTGGACGATCGCGATACCCGCCACTTCGTGCGCGAGCCCCTGATGCGTGTGCCCGGCTGCGATCACGTCCACGAGCCCCGCCGGCAGGGCCCGGGCGAGGCGGAAGATCTCCGACTCGTCGTCGCACGAGGACAGATCCTTCGGGTCGCGGAACTCGGCGCACGCCCCGCCGGCGTGCGCACCGACGATCACGACCGCGGCGCCGGCCGCGCGCAGCTTCCTCGCCTCGGCCTCGACGACGGGCGCGAGCGGGGCGACGTGCAGC
Organism: Gammaproteobacteria bacterium; assembly: GCA_035548835.1. Classification (GTDB taxonomy): domain Bacteria; phylum Pseudomonadota; class Gammaproteobacteria; order Steroidobacterales; family Rariloculaceae; genus FEN-1219. The sequence goes on from DASZSB010000013.1 coordinate 5,827, forward strand.
CCGTGCACGTTCGCTGCGAGCGTCGCGCGCAACGCGTCGATCGTCATGATGCCGATCAACCCGACCTTCACGCCGGCGACATCGAGCAGCACGGACGGCCGCACGTTCGGCCAGTGCACGGGCTCGCCGGTGGAATCGTCGATGAGGTTGGCGGCGAGGTACGCGAACCGTGCCTGCGCCGCGCGCGCCTGCAACGCGCCACGCGGATCCGTGTCGAGCCGCTGATGCGCGCCGGCGTCGTCGACCGGTCCGAAATCGAACTCGTGGTTGCCGATCGCGGCGGCCGTGACTCCGAGCGCGTTGTACGCGTCGACCACGATCGCGCCCTCGCTCAGGTCCGACTCGATGCCGGCCTGATAAGTGTCGCCGGAATCGATCAGCACGACGGCGCCGCCGTCCGCGGCGCGCGCGGCCCGCAGGTTGTGGAGGTAGCCGCCGAGGAGCGCGAGCCCGCCGCGTCCGTCGCGGCCGAACACGTTGCCGTGCAGGTCCGTGGTGCCGACGATCGACAACGTGACCGTCGGATTCGCACGCGGCGTGGCGACGAATGCGGCGAGCGCCACGCCCGCCAGCGCGGCCAGCCCGAGCGCCAGGACTGCCGTACGTCGCATGCGCCGCATTGTAGCCGCAACGCGCCGTGCGCTCGCCGGCCCCGAAGGCGGCGGCTATGATCGGCGTTTCAGCCACTTCGGGGAGACACCATGAAGAACACGATCCTGGCCCTCGGCGCCTGCCTGGCGCTCACGGCCGGCGCCGCGCACGCCGGCGTCACGTTGAACTCGGCCCGCGTGGCCGGCAAGGACGCGGTCGCGCTCGCCAGGTTCTACGAGGCCGCGTTCGGCCTCAAAGAGGTCAACCGCCTCACGTTCCCGAACGGCGTCGAGATCTTCCTGAACTTCGGCGACACGACCGAGGCCGCGAAGGCCAACGGCGCGCCGCAGGTCGTGATCATGCAGGGCGAGCCGAGCCAGGATCCGGTCGCGCACCTGATCTTCACCGTCACCGACGCGGCCGCGACGGTTGCCGCCGCGAAGGCCGCCGGTGGCACCGCCGATCGCGCGCCGCAGCCCTTCGGCAACACCGGGACCGTGATCGGCTTCGTGGCGGACCCGGCCGGCAACCGGATCGAATTGATCCAGCGGCCGCAACGCTGACGCCGTTTCGGCAAGGGATCGCCGCTGCAGTACCTTCGCGAACAGCTGCGCGCCGCAGGCGCACGTCCTCGCCACGAAACGCTGGCACTGCGGGCGTGGGCTCGCGGCCTGCGCCTCGATGCGTTCGCGCGGCGCGAGGACTCGTGGTTCCCGGCCACGCTGCGCAGCCGCCTCCCCGACCTGCAGGCGCAGTTCGATGCGCTCGTGAGCGTGCGCGCCGCGCACCCGAGTGCCGACGGCTCCGAACGCGCGCTGCTGGCGCTCGCCGACGGGCAAACCATCGAGAGCGTGCTGCTGCCCGGCGACGGCGTGTGCGTGTCGACGCAGGTGGGCTGCGCCGTCGGCTGCCGGTTCTGCATGACGGGCCGCGACGGCCTGCTGCGGCAGCTGCGCAGCGCGGAAATCGTCGCGCAGGTCGCGCGGGCCCGTGCGCATCGGCCGATCCGGCGCGTCGTGTTCATGGGCATGGGCGAGCCCGCGCACAATCTCGACAACGTGCTCGAAGCCATCGACCTGCTCGGCACGGAAGGCGATCTTGCGACGAAGAACCTCGTGTTCTCGACGGTCGGCGACCGCCGCGTGTTCGAGCGCTTGCCGCGCGGCGCCGTGAAACCCGCTCTCGCGCTGTCGCTGCACACGACGAAGGCCGAGCTGCGCGCACAGCTGCTGCCGCGCGCCCCGCGGATCGCGCCGGATGAGCTCGTGACCCTGGCGGACGAATACTCGCGGTCGACGAAATATCCGACGCAATACCAGTGGACGCTGCTCGAAGGCGTCAACGACGGCGACGACGAGCTCGAGAACATCGTGCGGCTGCTGCGCGGCAAGTACGCCGTCATGAACTTCATTCCCTACAACGACGTGCCGGGCTCCGGATTCCGCCGGCCCTCCTCCGAGCGCGCGGCCGCGATGGCGCGCCACCTGCACCGCCGCGGAGTGCTCGCGAAGCTGCGCCGCTCCGCGGGACAGGAC
>DASZSB010000014.1:0-1966 GCA_035548835.1 Gammaproteobacteria bacterium
TGCCTCAGGGCACGGGCCGGACGATCACGCGATCGTCGCCGGCGATGAACACGACATGGCCGTCGGCGCTCGTCGTCATGACCGGCGCATTGACGAGATGCGGCAACGCGATCGGCGTGCCGGCCGGCGCGAAATCCGCGCCGACGAACGAGTCGAGCAGGAAGCCATACAGTGTCCCGCTCGCGCCGTACACATACGCACGCGTACCATCCGGGGTGATCACGGCGGCTTTGAGGGTGTCTCCTGCCACCGCGAGCGAGCCTAGCTTCGTGAAGTCCGACCGATACACGGCGGCCGCATCGGTGATGAACCGCGTGCCCACGCCCGACACCGACAGGACTTTGCCCGTCGCGGCACCCAGGGCGCCGTTGTCGGTGTAGGTGCGCGTCTTCACGTCGTAGCGGCGCGTGTTCAGATCGCCGAGCAGGTAGATCACGCTGCCGTCGCCGCTCGCGCGGATGTTGCCGGTCACGAACGGGATCTGATCCGGCGCCGAAAATCCGTTGTCGAGGTCGTAGTAAATCAGGTTCGTGTTCGAGCCACCGGCATCGGACTGCGATATCAGCGCGCGACCGTCATTGCCGATACCGATCGACCGGTAGGCCGGCCCCTGCGACAGCGGTGTCACGGTGCCGGCGATGGAGAAGGCATCGGGATTCACGCGCGTGATCTTGTCCTGCGTCAACGCCAGCAGCTCGTCGCCGCCGGGGCGGAGCACGAGATCGCGCAGGAAATCCACCGGAAGAGAATCGTGGCCCCAGGAGGTACCGTTCCACACGAGCCTCTCGATCGTCGACGCCTGCGCCGGCGAGTCGGCAACGACGTTCGCGACGTACAGCGCGAGCCGCGCGTCGTCGAACACGACGGCGTATTTGGGACCGATCGGCAGATCGATGTCGGCCTGCGCTGCTTGCAACGCCGTCGGATCGGCGACCGTGAGCCGCGCGTGCGCACGATTCAGCTGCAATGCGTTCGCCGGCAGCGCCAGATCGACGTTGTAGTTGCCGCGGGCCAGCGTCGACGGGTAGTTCGCACGCATCAGCGTATCGCTGTCGCGCACGGGCGAACCCGCCGCCGGCGTGATCCCGAAGCGCACCGTGCCGGGCAGCGTGGCAAAGCCCGAGCCGCGAATGAACGCTTCGCCGGTCGACCCTTCCGCCACCGCACGCGGCATCACAAACCCCACGTGCGGCAGGCGCATGTCGAGCGTCACGTGCACCACGCGATCGCTGAAAGCTGCGGGCACGCTCGGCTTGAACGTGATGTCGGCGCCGTACACGCCTTTCGGCAACCGCTCGAGCTCGGCCGTCACCAACGAGAGGACGACCTGATTGGCCGACGCCGTGTCGCCCGTCGCGTTCGACAACTGCAGCCACGATGCCGAGTAGTCCGCGGTCCAGCCCAGCGTGCCCACACCGGCGGCTGCCGTGGCAGTGAGCGTTTGCTGCAGCGCGCCGCTCTGTGTGTTCTCGTCGATCACGAAATCCAGGGTGCCGGTGATGCTGAGCGCGCTCTGCACGGTGTACGTGACGCTCCGCTTCACGCGCCGCGGGCTCGTGCCAGGCTGGACTTCGATCGTGCCCGTGTACGTGCCTGCTGTAAGCAAGGCGAACTGCGCGTCCATCTGCGTGACGCCGGCGGTCGTCGTCGAAGCCGGGTTCAGAGTCACGAAAGAGGGTCCCGCGCCCGGCGCGAACGAAGCGTGCCACGGCGGTACGGTGCCGCTCGGACGCGTGAGCGTCAGCGTCTGCGCCGGCGTCGGCACGCCTTCGACGCCGTTCACGACGAGCGGCGTGTTCGGCGCGAAGTCGGTCCCCTGCGTAATCGTGTAGGTGTACGTCACCGTCTGCCGCCCGTTCGCGACCGCGCCCGTGGAGCACGTCTGATCCGCGCAGCCGATGAACGTGAGGCCGTTCGTCGTCGTGGCCGGGCTCGCGAACGAGTACGGCGCCTCCGTCGGCCGCAC
>DASZSB010000015.1:0-4984 GCA_035548835.1 Gammaproteobacteria bacterium
TCCCTGTGCGCAGACGGTCCCGCGAGGCCCCTCACACGCCGCCGTCACGGTTGGCACCGCAACCAATCGCGGGCATGCGGTTCGCAAGAGCTCGCCGGCGATCGGGGCTAGAGGAGGGAGGAGAGAAGAGCGAATTGCGCCGGGGCGAGCGTCTCGGGGCGGGCGGCGGGGTCGATGCCGGCGGCCGTGATCTGCGCCGCCGTGAGCTGGCCCTTCAGCGAGCGGCCGAGCGTCTTGCGGCGCATCGAGAAGAGATGCGCCACGAGTCGCGCGAAGCGCTCGTGATCGGCCACGGCGAACGGTGGCGCCGCGTGCGGCGTCAGGCGCACGACCGTCGACCACACCTTCGGCGGTGGGGTAAACGCCCCCGGGCCCACGTCGAACAGTGCCTCGCATGTCGCCCACACCGCCAGCATGACCGTGAGGCGTCCGTAGTCCTTGCCGCCCGGCGCCGCCGTCATGCGCTCGACGACCTCGCGCTGCAGCATCACGTGCAGATCCCGGATCAGTGAGCCGAAGCCGAGCAGGTGGAACAGCAGCGGCGTGGAGATGTTGTACGGCAGGTTGCCGACGACGCGCAGCGACCGAGGCCCCTGCGCCAGGGCGCCGAAGTCGAACCGCAGCGCGTCGGCTTCGTGCACGACGAGCTTCTGCGGGTGCGCCACGCGCGACGGCAGCTCAGCGGCGAGATCGCGATCGACCTCGACCACGTGCAGCCGCTCGAGCTTCTCCAGGAGCGGCGCCGTCAGCGCGCCGGGCCCGCCGCCGATCTCGACCATGACGTCCGTCGGTTGCGGCCGGATCGCGTCGATCAGTCGACGAATCACGGCCGGGTCGTGCAGGAAGTGCTGACCGAGCCGCTTCTTGGCGTGCACCGTGCCGCTCAGACCAGCTCGAGCGCGAGCTCGACCGCGGCGAAGAGGCTGGCGGGACGCGCGTGGCCCGTGCCGGCCAGCGGCAGCGCCGTGCCGTGATCGACCGACGTGCGCACGATCGGCAGTCCCAGCGTGACGTTCACGATCTCGCCGAACGAGAGTGCCTTCAGCACCGGCAACCCCTGGTCGTGATACATCGCGACCACGACGTCGCAGCGCGCGAGCGATTCCTGCGTGAAGGCCGTGTCGGCGGAGACCGGTCCCAGGACGTTCAGCCCCTCCGCCGCGAGCGCGCGGACGGTGGGCTCGATGACCGTGATCTCCTCGGTGCCGAGCGTGCCGCTCTCGCCCGCGTGCGGGTTCAGGCCGAGCACCAGAATCCGCGGGCTCGGGATCCTGAAGCGACGCTTGAGATCGGCGTGCGTGATGCGGATGAGGTTCGTGAGCGTCGCCGCGTCCAGCGCGTCGGCCACGTCGCGCAGCGGCAGGTGCGTGGTCGCGAGCGCCACGCGCAGGGATTTGCCCGCCAGCAGCATCACCGGCAGCGCCGCGCCGGTGAGCTCGGCCAGGAACTCCGTGTGGCCGGAGAACTTCACGCCGGAGCGAGTGATGACGCTCTTCTGCACGGGCGCGGTCACCAGCGCCTGGGCCGTGCCCGCCATGCAGAGCTCGCCGCCGCGGCGCAGCATCTGCAGCACGTAGGCCGCGTTGGCGGTGTCGAGCTCGCCGGCGCGCACGGGAGCGTGCAGCTGCACCGGCAGCACCTGCAGCCGGCCGGTCACGTGCGGACCCACGGCCGCCGGGCTCGCGCATTCGTGCAGTCTCACGTCCGTCCCGAGCGCGTGCGCGCGCGTGGCGAGCAGCGCGGGATCGGCGAGCACGGCGAGGCGTGCCGCAAAGGGGCGGGAAGCAAGCGCGAGCGCGATGTCCGGGCCGATGCCGGCCGGCTCGCCCGAGCTCACGACGACCAGCGGCAGTGTGCTGCTCACGGTGTCAGGCGGGCCCCGAAATGGACCCGGGGCACATCAATGACGAAGGTCGACGTAGGTCTGGTCGCGCAAGCGGCGCAGCCACAGCTCGCGCTCTTCCTCGGACTTGCTCGCGCGGATCTGGCGCGCGCAATCCTCGCGCTTCTTCTCGTCGGTCACGTCGTGCGAGCGCCGGTCGATGACCTCGATCAGGTGCCAGCCGAAGCGCGAGTGCACGGGGTCGCTCAGCTGATGCAGCGGCAGATTCGCCAGCGCCTGCTCGAATTCCGGTGCCGTGTCGCCCGGTGAGAGCCAGCCGAGATCGCCGCCCTGGCTGGCCGACTGGGGGTCCTCGGACACTGCCCGCGCCACGGTCGCGAATTCCGCGCCGCCCTGGATCTGTGCGCGCACGCCGAGCAGCTTCTGCCGTGCGGCCGCGTCGTCGAGGATCTCGTTTGGCCGGACCAGGATGTGCCGCACGTGGAGCTGATCGACCATCGTGCGCTCGGCGCCCCGCATCTCGTTGAGCTTCACGATCTGGAAGCCGCTGCCCGCCTGGATCGGCTGGGAGTACTCGCCGGGCTTCATTCGGACCACGATGTCCCTGAACAGCGTCGGCAGCTGCGAGCCCTTGCGCCAGCCCAGGCTGCCGCCGTCGAGCGCGGTCTGCGCGTGCGAGGTGGCGACCGCGAGGCGCGCGAAGTCCTCGCCGCTGTCGAGGCGCGAGTGGATCTCGTCGATGCGCTGTCTGGCCTTCTCGATGTCCTGGGCCGTGGCGTTGGCCGGAATGCTGATCAGGATGTGCGAGATGTTGTAGTCGAAGTCGTTTGCGGCGTTGACCGAGCTGGCGGCGAGGCACTGGTCGAGCTCGCGCGGCGTGATGCTGATGCGGTTCACGACGTCGCGCTGCTGCAGCTGCTCGATGATCAGGTCCTGGCGGCTGTCCTCACGGTAGGCGGTGTAATCGACGTTCTGCGCGGCGAGCACCGTGGGGAGCTCCTCGAGCGTGTAGCCCAGGTTGGTCGCGACGCGGGTCAGCGCCTCGTTCAGCATGTCGTCGCTGACGTTGATGCCGACGCGCTTCGCGCGCTGCAGCTGGATCTCGCGCAGCACGAGCTGTTCCAGCACCTGCTGCTCGATGACTGCGGTGGGGGGCAGCGCGCGGCGCTTGTCGGCCGGCTGCTCCTCCTGCTGCTTGCGCAGGTTCTGCAGCACGAGCGCGAGTCGTTCGTTGAGCTCGCTCTTCAGCACCACACCGTCGTTGACGACTGCGGCGACGCCGTCGAGCAGCTCGCCGCCGGAACCCAGGCCGCGCTCCTGCGCGTGGGCCGGCAGGCCCGCCGCGACGAACAGCGCGGCGGCGCACAGGGCGAGGGCAAGGTTGCGATGCATGATCATGATTCGCTCTTCTCAATAGGCTCGGGCGATCTTTCTGTAACCAAGAATACCACGGTCGAGCAGCTCATCCGGCGTGACGGCGCTCTTCGACAGCCCCTTCAGCTCGAGCTGCACCGTGAGCGCGTTGACGGATTCGCCGGTCCGGTTCACGTACGTGCGGTTGACCAGGCGAAAGCGCCAGCAGCACGCGTCGTATTCCCAGCCGACGAAGTGCTCGAGCGGTTCCTTCTCGAAGAAGGAGTAGCTGTACCGGCCGATGAGCCGCCACTTCTGCGCCACCGGCCACACGACCGACAGGTCGCCCTGCTCGAGGAGTCCCTGCCGGTACCGGTAGCCGATGCCGAACAGACGGTCGTCCTTGGGTCGATATTCGAACCGGGTTTCGACCCGGGCCGTCGCGTCCGTGTCGCTGTTCCACTGGTATCCCACGTCGAGCGCCCAGGCATCGCGAACGCCGATCGACACCTCGGCCACGTAGTCCGAGGCGTTGCCGGTATTCGGCAGCGCGCCGGGGAGTTCCACTTGCTGGGCTCTTAGATAGCGGGTCTGCCCCAAAGTTGCGGTCAGCCGCTCCCGGCCGCTGTCGGGGTCGATCAGCCGGGTGGTGACGCCGAAGCTGAACTGGTCGGTGTCCGCGATCCGGTCCGGGCCCACGTACTGGTACTTCCGGAACAGCTGGATCAGGTTGAAGTCCGGCAGGATCGTGTCGAAGACGGGCAGGGTGGTCTGGTCCCGGTACGGCACCTGCACGTACAACAGACGCGGCTCGAGCGTCTGGAGCCAGGATTTGCGGCCCCGGGTGGTCTCGCGCTCGAACTTCATGCCCATGTCGAGGCTCGCGACGGGCAGCGCACGCGAGGGCGTCGGGTCTTCGCCGGGCGCCGGGTTGTCGAGCGAGTAGGTGGTTCCGCGGAAGGCCACCGCGGGCGTCAGATACATGCCCGCGTGCGCGAACCTCAGGCTGATCTCCTGCGTGGTGTCGAGGCGCCAGCCCGTGACGCCCACGTTGCGCTGAAAGTTCACGAGCTCGGTGTCGGAGTCGAACGCGAGCACGCGGCCGAGCCAGCGACCCGAGAACACCATCTGCGGCACGCGCTCGTAGGGACGCTGTTCGTCCGTCAGCACGGGATCGATCGTCTGGTAGTTCTGGAAGCGCGTCAGCATCGACCAGTTCGGCGCGTAGTAATTGATGTCGAGGTAGCGGTCGAGGTGCGTCTGGCTCGTGACGCTCAGGCTGGTGCCGAGATCCTGGAAGTACGCATCGTCCGACACTTCCTCGATGCCCGCGAGGACGTGCCATTGATCGCGCTTGCCGAACTCCGTCACGTGGTTCAGCCGCAGGTAGCGGCGCGTGGTCAGCGTCTTGTCGTCCGTCGGCAGGTACTCGAAGTCGAGCGTTCCGTTGCTGTTCGGCAGCAGATAGCGAAAGTCGCTGCGAACCTGCATGCCGCGCTTGCTCATGTAGCGCGGGTCGAGCGTCAAGTCGTAGTTCGGCGCGAGGTTCAGGTAGTACGGGACCGAGATGTCGAGGCCCGTGAGGTTGCGCTCGGCGACCGACGGGGTCAGGAACCCGCTCTTGCGCTCGTCGTTCAGCGGGAATGTGAAGTACGGTGCGTACAGGATCGGCACGCCCTTGAATGCGAGCTTCACGCCGTGCGCCGTGCCGACGCCGCCGTTCACGTCGAGATTGACGTCTTTGGCGCGCAGCTCCCACGCCTGGTTCTCGGCGGGGCACGTCGTGAA
>DASZSB010000016.1:0-11995 GCA_035548835.1 Gammaproteobacteria bacterium
GATGTAGACGACCAGGATCGCGATGCCGAGCAGCAAACCCCTGTTCTTCGTCGCGGCCTGGAACGCGCCCGCGGTTCCCTGGAAGCTGCCCTGGATCGTCGGCGGTACGCCGATCTTCAGGCTCGCCTGCTCGATGCCGCGCACCGCATCGCTGAGCGCATAGCCCTCCGCGAGATCGAACGACACCGTCACGGCCGGCACCGAGCCCGAGTGATTGACGGACAGCGGGATCGTGCCGGTGCTGGCCTTCGTGACAGCCGACAGCGGCACCAGCGTGCCCGAGCTCGAGGTCAGGTACAGCGTCTTCAGCGACGAGGCGCTGCGCTGCAGCTCCGGCAGCAGCTCGAGGATCACCGGGTACTGGTCGTTCGACGCGTAGATCTGCGAGATCTGCTGGCCGCCGAACGCGTAGCCCATGGCCGATTCGATGTCGAGCACCGAGACGCCGAGCGCGGCCGCGCGATCGCGGTCGATCTCGACCTCGAGCGACGGCGCGGCGCGGTCGAAGTCGCTGTTCACGCCCACGAAACCCGGCGTGGCCTTCAGCTCGTCCTCGAGCTCCGTCGCGACGCGCTGCAGCTGATCGAGATCGATGCCCTGCAGCGTGTACTGGTAGCCGGATCGTGAGTTGCGGCCGCCGATGCGCAGCGCGGGCGGATTCGTCACGAACACGTTGATGCCCGTGATGTTCGCGACCTTGCGCCGCAGCTCGCGCGCGACCTGCTCCGCCGACAGCTTGCGCTCGCCGAGCGGCTTCAGCATGGCGCGCACCTGCGCGCCGTTCGATCCCGCGCCGCTCGAGCCGACCTGGAACATCGCGCCGCGCGCATTCGGGTCGGCGTTCACGATGTCCGCCACCTGCTTGCCGTACTCGACCATGCGCTCGAACGACGTGCCGTTCGCGGCCTGGATCGAGATCTGCACGACACCCGTGTCGTCGGCCGGCAGGAAGTCCTGCGGCATGATCATGAACATGGCGATCGTCGCGGCGATGCTGGCGGCGAACATGCCGATGACCACGGGCTTGTGCGCAAGGCTCCAGCGCAGCGTCCGGTCGTAGAGCCCCTGCAGCCACAGGAACGAGCGCTCGCTGGCGCGGTGGAACGCGTTCTGCTTCTGGCCGTGCTCGTCGCGCAGGAAGCGCGCGCAGAGCATCGGCGTGAGCGTGACCGAGACGACGCCCGACACGAGCACCGCGATCACGATCGTGACCGCGAACTCGTGCAGCAGCCGCCCGACGATGCCGCTCATGAAGATGATCGGGATGAACACCGCGGCCAGCGACACCGTCATCGACAGGATCGTGAATCCGATCTCGGAGGCGCCGTCGATCGCGGCCTGGTACGGCTTCTTGCCGAGCTCCATGTGCCGCACGATGTTCTCGAGCACGACGATGGCGTCGTCGACGACGAACCCGACGGACAGCGTGAGCGCCATCAGCGACAGGTTGTCCAGGCTGTAGCCGAGCGCGGACATGCCGGCGAACGTGCCGATGATGGCGATCGGCAGCGCGAGCGACGGGATGATCGTGGCGGAGGCGCGGCGCAGGAACAGGAAGATCACGCCGACGACGAGCGTGCCCGCGATCAGCAGCGAGCGCTGCACTTCGTCGATCGAGGCCTGGATCGTCACGCTGCGGTCGTAGCGGATCGACATGTCGATGCCGGCGGGCAGCGACGCCTGGAAGCGAGGCAGCACGCTCTTGATCTCGTTGATGACCTCGATCGTGTTCGCGCCCGGCTGGCGCATGATCGCCACGTTGATCGTGGGCTCGCCGCGGTACCAGTTGCCGTCGCGCAGGTTGCGCACGCTGTCGATCACCTGCGCGACGTCGCCCAGCCGGACCGGCGCACCGTTGCGATACGTGATGATCTGGCGGCGGAACTCCGCGGCGCTCTGCAGCTGACCGTCGGTGTGGATGATCGCGGCGTCCTGCAGGCCGTTCAGCGCGCCCGTGGCCTGGTTCGCGTTGGCCCGCTGCACGGCCTGCGCGAGCTGGTCGATGCCGATGCCGCGGGTCGCGAGCGCGGCCGGGTCCGCCTGGATGCGCACCGCGTATTTTGCGGCACCGAACACGTTGACCTGGGCCACGCCGTTCAACGTCGAGAGCTGGCGCGCGAGCAGCGTCTCGGCGTAGCGGTCGACCAGCGTCATCGGCAGCGTCTTCGACGACAGCGCGAGGAACAGGATCGGCGACTCGGCCGGGTTCTCCTTGTTGAACGTCGGCGGGTCGATCATCGTCTTCGGCAGCTGGCGCATCGCGGAGGAGATCGCGGCCTGCACGTCCTGCGCGGCGCCGTCGATGTTGCGGTCGAGGCGGAACTGCAGCGTGATGTTCGTCGTGCCCTGGCTGCTCGTCGACGTCATCGAGTCGATGCCGGGCACCGTCGTGAACACGTTCTCGAGCGGCGCCGCGACGGCCGAGGCCATCGTCTCGGGATCGGCGCCCGGCAGGCTGGCCTGCACGTTGATGGTCGGGAAATCGACGTTCGGCAGTTCGTTCACGGGCAGCGTGAAGTAGCCGACGATGCCGAAGATCACGAGCGCCGCCATGACGAGCGTCGTCATGACGGGGTAGTCGATGAAGCGGCGCGAGACGTTCACGACCCGGCGGCCCCGGGAGGCAGCTTCCTGCGCTGCGGCGTGTCGACGAACACGACCACGCCCGGCACGATCCGCAGCTGGCCGTCGACGACCACCTGATCGCCGGCGTGCACGTCGCCTTCGATCGCATCGAACATGCCGTCGTCGAACAGCACCTTGACGCTGCGCTGCTCGGCGCGGCTCTCGGCGGTGACCACATAGGTGTACAGGCCGCCGGGGCCGCTGTTCACCGCCTCGCGCGGCACCACGGTGGCGCCCGGAATCTCGCCGAGCGCGACGGTCACGTCCACGAGCTGCCCCGGCACGAGCGAGTAGTCGGCATTGCGGAACGTGGCGCGCAGCTCGATCGTGCCCGTCGTGCCCTCGACGCGGTTGCTGACGAAATCGACCGGCGCCGTGTGCTCGGTGCCGCCTTCGGAACGCTGATCGACGCTCGCGACCAGGCTGCCGTCGCTCGCACGCGCCTGGATCCGCGGCAGGTCGGACTGCGGCAGCGAGAACGAGACCTTGATGGGCTGCACCTGATTGATCGTGACGAGCGCCGCCGTGGAGTTGTTCGTGACGAGATTGCCGGGCTGCACCAGGATCGGGCCCGTCTTGCCGTCGATCGGCGCGCGCACGCGCGTGTAGTCCATGTTCAGCTGCGCGAGATCGATCGCGGCCTGATCGGCCGCCACGCTCGCGGTGGCGCTGCCGGTGGCGGCCACGGCGGCATCGAGCGCCTCGACGGACGTGAGCTTCTGCTCGTAGATCGCGCGCAGACGCTTCTCGTTGTTCTGAGCGTTCTGCAGCTGCGCCTGATCCTTCGCGAGCTGCGCTTTGGCCTGTGCCAGCGCGGCCGCATACGGCCGCGGGTCGATGTCGAACAGCGGATCGCCAGCCTTCACGAACTGGCCTTCCTGGAAGTACGCGCGGTCGATCACGCCCTGCACGCGCGCCGTGACCTGCACGGCCGTGTTCGCGAGCACCGTGCCGATCGTGTGCTCGACGATGGAGACGTCGCGCTGCTCGGCGATGCCGACACGCACCGGCACGGCCGTGGAGCGCGGCCCGCGCTGCGCGGCGCCCGAGCCGCTGTGGTTCACATAGTAGAAGGCACCCAGCACCGCGATCAGGGCGCCACCGCCGAGCAGCCATCTGCCGGCCTTGAATCGCCGCGCGCCGACCGGCGCGGAGGCAGTGATTTCCGGCTGCTCCACGTTAGCTTGGACGTCCTGTGCTTGACCCCGCACTTTAGTCAGACGCGGGGGTCCGTGTCTCCGTGCCCGAGTCTGAAGTTTGCTCAAATGTCGCCCCGGGCGCCATTGGGAGATCCCGCAGGCCGGGAGCGCGAGCGGTCGGCGGAAGAGCCGACCCGCTTCGTGGCGGATACGGCGGGCACCCGTTTCGACACCACCTGTTCTCGGCTCGCGCCGCACCCACGCAGCGCACGAGTCAATCCGCGGCCGCTCCCAGATCTCGACTGTACATAAGTGTGCGGTCGGGAACGCCGGCGGCAAGGAGCTTGCGGCCGCTGGATTTGCGGTGCCGGCCCGCCACATACTCTGCACGCCGCGCCGTGCGACCCCGTGAGCTCTCATGCGGCTCCCGGGTCATCGGAGAAGAAGAAAAATGCAACGCGCGTTCCTGCTCGGGGTTCTCTGCTGTTTCGTGTTACCCGCCGGCGCCGCCACCTTCACCGTGAACAGCACGGTGGATGCCGCCGATGCCGCGCCGGGAAACGGCACGTGCGAGACCGCAGCCGGCAACGGCACGTGCACGTTGCGGGCCGCCCTGCAGGAGGCGGGCGCGCTCTCCGGCGCACAGACGATCGTGGTTCCCGCGGGAACCTACGTGCTGAGCACGCCGACGGCCTGCTCCTACGGCTATCGGGACATCGACGGCACCATTTACCCCCGGACGGACACCGTTTCCGCGCTGTGCGTCGTCGGCAACATCACGCTTCAAGGCGCGGGTGCGAGCTCGACGGTCATCGATGCCGGCGGAACGAGTCAGACCGGCGACTGGCGGGGCATGGTGATCAGCGCGAGCGCAACCGCGGACATCGGCGGCCTGACGGTTCAGAACGGCTACAGCACCGTGGGCGGCGGCGGCATCACGAATCACGGCACGCTCAAGCTCGGCAACTGCGCGATCAAGGACAACCGCGGCTCCGGTGACGGTGCCGGGCTCCTGAATGCCGGGACACTGACCATGGACCGGTGCGTGCTGCAGGGGAACTCTCTCAGTTCCAACCAGGGCGGCGCCTTCAGCAATCGCATGGGCGCGGCGGCGACGATCACCAACAGCACTTTCAGCTTCAATGCGTCCGGAGGAGCCGGCGGGGCGATCGTGAACGTGGGGACGCTCGCGGTCGCATCCAGCGCGTTCGACGACAACACGGCCGGGACCACCGGCGGCGCCATCAACACCATCGGCGATCTGACGCTGACCGACGTGACCGTCAGCGGCAACACGGCGGCCAACGCGGGCGGTATTTCCGTCGGCGACGGCGTGCGCGGGTCGCTCACCGCCAACAACATCACGGTGGCGTTCAACCACGACACGAATTTCGTCGGCGGCATCTGGGCCAACGGAGTCCCCGTCAAGCTGCAAAACTCCATCGTCGGGGCCAACCAGTCGGACACGGGCTCGCCCGACTGCCGCGGCTCGGTCACTTCGAACGGGCACAACCTCGTTGGCAATACGAGCGGTTGCTTCCTCACGGGCGCTACCGGCGGCGATCTGCTCGGCCAGTCGCCCGGTCTGGCCCCGCTGGCCGACAACGGCGGCACGACCAAGACGCACGCGCTCGTGGCGGGCAGCGCCGCCATCGACGGCGGCGATCCGGGCACGCCGGGAAGCGGCGGCACGGCCTGCGCCGCCATCGACCAGCGCGGCTTCTTCCGGCCGCTCGGGGCTCACTGCGATATCGGCGCGTACGAGCGCCCCGCGGCCTTCTCCGTCGCGGCGATACAGCCCGCCCATGCCGCCAACGTCGGCGTGATCTCCGCCGTCATTGCGGGCGCCGGCATCGAATCGGGCGCCACGGTCGCGCTGCGGCGTGCGGGGCAGACCGACATAGCCGGCGGCCTGGTGACGGTGCAGGCGGGGAACGCCGCGCTGGCCGCCTCGTTCAACCTGGGCGGCGCGCCCGCCGGCGCGTGGGACGTCGTGGTGACGAACCCGGACCAGACGTCCGCGATCCTGGCGAGCGGCTTCACCGTCGATGCCGGCGGCGCCCCCGAGGTGTGGTCCGACATCGTCGGTCCGCTGGTCGTGCGTCCGGGATCGACCGCACGCTTCATGGTCGTCTACGGAAACCGGGGCAACGCCGAGGCCATGGCCGTGCCCCTGACGCTGTCGATACCGGCCCTGACCTCGTTGACCTTGCTGACGGCCGTGGCCGCGCCGCCCGCACAGGCCGGGCAGACACCGGTCGATTGGTCTCAGGCACCCGTGTACGTGCTGCCCGGGCCCGCGAACGGGGCGGTCAACGTCCCGCTGCTGTTGCCGATCGTCCCGCCCGGATTCACGGGCGTCTTGAGGTTCACGCTGGACGTGCCGAGCACGCTCGGCGAGGGCGACAGTTTCCTGTTCGCCGCCACGACCAGCGATCCGTACCTGAATCCGGACCTCGCGACCGGTGTGCTCGACACCCTCGTGAGCGGAACCCAAGGCTACGCACAGTCCAACCTCGGCGTGGCGATTCCCGACACGACGCGTCCCGCGTTGGCCCAGTACGAGCAGAATCAATTCCTGAATGCCGTGGCGAACGGCAGGGCCGAGTTCGCCGCGGAAGTCGGCAGCTCGCGCCTGGTCTACAGCCTCGGCCAATTCACGATCGACGCGGCCGAGTACGGTGTAGCCAAGGCTTCCGCGATGACAGGCCCACACGCGCTCGGCATGGTGAAGATCGCCGGCTCGTCGCCACCCACGAGCCCTCCGAAATGCAACACGGGCGCGGTCATGGCAGAGGGGTCATCGTCCTGCGTCGATGATCACCGGAAGGTTCCCGACCCCGCCAATGAAAAGTTCACGCCTGCGGACTGCAGGGCGCTCGCCAATCACTACGTATCGGCCGACGGCACGATGTGCGTGCCGAATCCGGGCACCTGCCCGTTGTTCCAGATCCCCTTCCACACGGACCCGAACTGCGCACGTGTCCCCATCAAGACCAGCGTCGATCCGAACGCGAAATGGGGCCCGGCGGGCGTCGACGCTGCACACTTCCGCAAGGAAAGTTCCGCGTTCAGTTATGAAATCGAGTTCGAGAACCTGGCGGCCGCGTCGCTGCCGGCACAGAGCGTCGTGGTCACGGATCAGCTCGACACGCATGCGCTCGACCTGACCACGTTCTCCCTGGGGCCCATCAGCATCGGCTCGTACACGATCACACCGCCGCCGGGCCTGAAGACGTTCACTACCGGCCTCGACCTGCGTCCGGGCACGCAGGTCGAGGTCAAAGTGGATGCCGCGCTCGACACGTCTACCGGCGTAGTGACCTGGCGCTTCACTTCCCTCGACCCTGCGACGGGTGAGCCAACCACCGACCCCGCGGTGGGCTTCCTGCCGCCGGACGTCACGCCGCCCGAGGGACAGGGGCACCTCGTGTACTACGTGGACCCCGCCGTCGCGCTCAGTGACGGGGTGCAGGTCTGCAACCAGGCGTCGATCGTGTTCGACGCCAACGCACCGATCAGCACCAACACGTGGTGCAACACGCTCGACATCGCTCCGCCGGCCACCCACGTGGCGGCACTGCCGGCCACGGTGACCGGCAACACCGTCACGGTGCAATGGACCGGAACGGACGCCGGCTCGGGAATCGCCGATTACTCGATCTACGTGTCGGACAACGGCGGCAGCTACTCCCCGTGGCTCACGGCTACGAAGGCGACACAGGGTGATTTCACCGGCACGACGGGCCACCAGTACTCGTTCTACAGCGTGGGCCGCGACCTGGTCGGCAATATCGAGACGAGTAAGGCGCAAGCGGAGGCCACGGTCTCCTTCGCGAGCAACAGTCCGCCCCCGCCGCCGCCGGATTTCCAGGTCGCCGCGTCGCCTGCCTCGCTGACCGTCGCACCCGGAAACTCGGCCCAGTCGACGATCACGCTGACGCCCAGCGGTGGCTTCGCGGAGTCGGTGTCCCTTTCGTGCTCCGGTCTGCCCGCGGGCGCGACCTGCGCGTTTTCGCCGGCCTCCGTGACCTTGGGCAACGCGGCGGCGAGCTCGACTCTGACGATCTCGACGACGCAGAGAACCGCCATGAACGCTCGCCCGCAATCGCCGTCCCCGGGGGCGCCGGGCGGTCTCGTCCTGGTGGGCATCGTTGCGCCCGCCATCGTGTTCCGGCGCCGCTCCTGGCGTGCCCACCGCAGCCGTCTGTGGGCGCTGCTGGGCGCGGGGCTCCTGCTGCTGCAGGCGTGTAGCGGGCATCACTCGGGCTCCTCGTCGAACGACGGCGGCGGCACCCAGAGTGGCGGAACACCGGCGGGCGCCTACACCGTAACGGTCACGGCGACGGGCGGTACGCTCACCCATTCGACCACGCTCACGTTGACCGTGAACTGACGGGCCGACACGGCGCGCCTGAGCCGCTCCGGCGTCGAGGGCCCGATGCCGCGCGGGTCGCGGACCCGCACGTCGCATGACCGCGGATCCCACGACTACAATGGGCGGCAACGCCGCCGAAGAGCGCCGGATCCAGGAATGAGCAGCCCGCAGCACACCCCCGTCATGCAGCAGTACCTCGCCATCAAGGCGAAGTTTCCGGACACGCTGCTGTTCTACCGCATGGGCGACTTCTACGAGCTGTTCTACGACGACGCACGGCGCACGGCGAAGCTGATCGACATCGCGCTAACGCGGCGCGGTCAGTCGGGCGGGGAGCCCATTCCGATGGCCGGCGTGCCGGTGCAGGCGGCCGAAACCTACCTCGCCCGGCTCGTGCGGCTCGGCGAGTCCGTCGCCATCTGCGAGCAGATCGGAGATCCCGCCACGAGCAAGGGCCCCGTCGCGCGCGAGGTCGTGCGCGTGATCACGCCCGGCACGCTGACGGACGCGGCCCTGCTCGCCGACAAGGAGACGCGGCTGCTAGCGGCCGTGACGTTCGGCGCCACGATCGGGCTCGCCTGGCTCGACCTCGCGGGCGGGCGCTTCAGCCTGACGGAGCTCGCCGACGCCGAAGCGCTGCACGCCGAGCTCGAGCGGCTGAAGCCCGCCGAGCTGCTGGTGCCGGAGGACGCCGACGTGCCCACCTGGTTCGCGAGCATAAGCGGCGTGCGTCGCCGGCCGCCCTGGCACTTCGACGCCGGCACCGGCAAGCGCCTCTTGTGCGAGCAGCTCGGCACGCGCGATCTCGCGGGCTTCGACGCCGAGGACGTGCCGGCCGCCGTCGGCGCCGCGGGCTGCCTGCTGCAGTACGCGAAGGACACGCAGCGCGCAGCACTGCCGCACCTGCGCACGCTGCAGCGCGAGCGCCGCGAGCAGGCCGTGATCCTGGACGCGCAGACGCGCCGCAACCTCGAGATCGAGGCGAGCCTGGGTGGCCGCGACGAATACACGCTCGCCGGCCTCATGGACCGCTGCGCCACGGCCATGGGCAGCCGGCTGCTGCGCCGCTGGCTGAACCGGCCGATCCGCGACCGCGGCGAGCTCAAACGCCGCCAGCAGGCACTCGACGTGCTGCGCACGCACGGACCCGTCGCGGGATTGCAGGCCGTGCTGAAGGACATCGGCGATCTCGAGCGGATCCTCACGCGCGTCGCGCTGCGCACCGCGCGGCCCCGCGACCTCGCGCACCTGCGCGACAGTCTCGGCAGGCTGCCGGAGCTCAAACGCCTCGCGGCGCCGCTGGCCGCGGAGCGGCTGCAGGCGTTGGCGGCGCGCTGCGGCGAGCACGCGGCCGAACGCGACCTGCTCGCGCGCGCGATCGTCGAGACGCCGCCCGTGCTGCTGCGCGACGGCGGCGTGATCGCCGAGGGCTACGACGCCGATCTCGACGAGCTGCGCCGCATCAGCACCAACGCCGATCAGTTCCTCATCGACATGGAGACGCGCGAGCGTGCGCGCACCGGCATCGCGAACCTGAAGGTCGGCTACAACCGCGTGCACGGTTTCTACATCGAGCTCACGCGCGGCCAGGCCGCTGCCGCGCCGGCCGACTACATCCGCCGCCAGACGCTGAAGGGCGCGGAGCGCTACATCACGCCCGAGCTCAAGGAATTCGAGGACAAGGTGCTGTCCGCGCGCGAGCGCTCGCTGGCACGCGAGAAGCAGCTGTACGACGAGCTGCTCGCGACGCTCGGCCGCGATCTCGCGGCGCTGCAGGCGACGTCCGAAGCCGTGGCGGAGATCGACACGCTCGCGAACCTGGCCGAGCGCGCGAAGGCGTTCGACCTGGTACTCCCGGCGCTCGTGGAGGAGCCGAAGCTCGAGTACCGCGCGGGCCGGCATCTCGGCGTGCAGCAATCGAGCAGCGCGCCGTTCGTGCCGAACGACCTCACGCTCGACGAGCATCAGCGCATGCTGATCATCACGGGCCCGAACATGGGCGGTAAGTCCACGTACATGCGCCAGACCGCGCTGATCGCGATCCTCGCGCACATCGGCAGCGCGGTGCCGGCGGAGGCCGCGACCGTGGGCTCGCTCGACCGCATCTTCACGCGCATCGGCGCGGCCGACGACCTCACGGGCGGCCGCTCCACGTTCATGGTGGAGATGACGGAGACGGCGAACATCCTGAACAGCGCGACGCGCGCGAGCCTCGTGCTCATGGACGAGGTGGGCCGCGGCACGAGCACGTTCGACGGCTTGTCGCTGGCCTGGGCCGCGGCGCGGCACATCGCGCAGAAGATCGGCGCGCTGACGCTGTTCGCCACGCACTACTTCGAGCTCACGAGCCTGCCCGACGAGCTGCCGGCCTGCCGCAACGTGCACCTCGACGCGACCGAGCACGGCCGCGAGCTGATCTTCCTGCACAGCGTGAAGCCCGGGCCCGCTAGCCAGAGCTACGGGTTGCACGTGGCCGAGCTCGCGGGCGTGCCCCGCGACGTGGTCGACCGCGCGCGCGAGTATCTGCGCCGGCTCGAGAAGCACCAGCAGACGCTGCTGCCCGCGAGCCCGCAGTCGGAGCTCACGTTCGAGCCCCCGCCCCCCACACTCACGCCCGCGCAGCAGCGCGTGCTCGACCGGCTCGCGACGCTCGATGCCGACGCGCTGTCGCCGCGCGCCGCGCTCGACCTGCTGTACGAGCTCGCGCGCGACGCGAAGTAGGAGACCTGGCGCGTCCCATGCTGCAACACCCTGTCATCGTCGCCGGCGGCGGCATCGGCGGCCTCGCCGTCGCGCTCACGCTGCAGCAGATCGGCGTGCCGTGCGTCGTGCTCGAGGCGGTGGCGGAGCTGAAGCCGCTCGGCGTCGGCATCAACCTGCAGCCGAACGCCGTGCGCGAGCTCTACGAGCTCGGCATCGGGCCCGCCCTGCTGGACGGCATCGGCGTGCAGGCCAAGGAGTGGGCGCTCGTCGGCCGCAACGGCAAGAACGTGTACTCCGAGCCTCGGGGCCTGCTCGCGGGCTACAAGTGGCCGCAGTATGCCGTGCATCGCGGCCAGTTTCAGATGCTGCTGTACCGCCTCGCGATCGAGCGGCTCGGCGCGAATGCCGTGCACACCGGCCTGCGCGTGACGGGTTATCGCAACGCCGCCGAAGGCGTCACGGCGCTCGTGCAGGCGCGGGACGGCTCGAGGTCGGAGCTCACGGGGTCGCTCCTGATCGGCGCCGACGGCCTGCATTCGGCCATCCGCGCGCAGATGCACCCGCAGCAGCCGCCGATCCAGTGGGGTGGGGCCATCATGTGGCGCGGCACCACGCCGGGCGTGCCGATCCGCACCGGCGCTTCGTTCGTGGGCCTGGGCTCGCACCGGCACCGCGTGGTGTTCTATCCGATCTCGCAGCCCGATCGCGCAACCGGGCTCGCGACGATCAACTGGATCGCCGAGATCACCGTGGACAACTCGCCGGGACTGCGCGACGGCGACTGGAACAAGCGCGTCGAGGTCGACTCCTTCATCCACCACTTCGCGGACTGGACCTACGACTGGCTCGACGTGCCGAAGATGCTGCGCGGCGCCGGCGAAGTCTTCGAGTACCCGATGATCGACCGCGATCCCGTGCCGACGTGGGTCGACGGCCGCGCGGCGCTGCTCGGCGACGCCGCGCACGTGATGTACCCGACGGGCTCGAACGGCGCCACCCAGGCCATCGTCGATGCCCGCGTGCTCGGCGCCGCGCTGCTCAAACACGGCGTGACGCCCGAGGCGCTGCGCGCCTACGACGCGGAGCTCTGCGGGCCGATCTCCGCCGTCGTGCTGCGCAATCGCGGCGCCGGCCCTTTCGGGCTGCTGAA
>DASZSB010000017.1:0-10560 GCA_035548835.1 Gammaproteobacteria bacterium
CGCGCAGGATCAGCTCGTCACCGATGGCCGCGATGTGGTCGGCGATGGTTTCGAGCAGGCCTGCGCGCCGCTCGAGACTCGCGCTGCGGACCCCGTCGAACGCGCGCGCGGCCGCCGCGCACGCGCGCTCGACGTCGGCGGCGTCCGCCGCGTGGAATGCGGGCTCGAGCGGCGTGCCCGTGGCGGCCTCGAACGCGCGATACGTGTCGCGTCCCGTGGCCGCGCGGGACGCGACGAAAAATTCACCGGTGATCATTACTCAGACAATAAAGGCTGCGGCCCTGCCGTTCAACGGCTGCTCATTTCATCGACAGCTTCGTATCCTCGAGCGCGAGCGCCACGAGGTCCCGCATCGCCGTGCGCGCCGCCTCCGAGCCGCCGGCCGCGATCGCGTCGAAGACCCGCCAGTGCTCGGGCATCGGATCGCGCGGCAGCCGGCGCTTGCGCTGCTTGAAGATCGTCGTCCAGCGCACGGCGGCGCCGATGCTGCTCGACAGCGCAAACAGCGCCGGATTGCGCGTGGCGGCCAGGATCGCGTCGTGGAACTCGCGGTCCGCACTCTGACCCTCGGCGTTCGCGAGACCATGGCGCTCCATGCTCTGCAGCGCGCTGCGCATCTGCGCGAGATCGTCCGCGGTGCGCCGTTCGGCCGCGAGCGCCGCGGCCGCGGGCTCGATGATCAGGCGCAACTCGAAGAGCCCCACTACGAAGTCCTGGCTCGGCTGGCTCTCGAAGAACCACGACAGCACCTCGGGGTCGAGCAGGTGCCACGCGCTGCGCGGACACACCTGGGTGCCGCGCTTCGGCCGGCTCGCGACGCGGCCCTTGGCGGCCAGGATGCGCACGGCCTCGCGATACGCCGTGCGCGAGACGGCCATCTGCTCGCTCGAGTCGATCTCGTTGTCCAGCGTTTCGCCGGGCGCGATGCGGCCGGACACGATCGCGACGCCGAGCTCGCGCGCGATGCTGCCGTGCAGGCGCTCCTTGGAACGCCCGGTCGTCTTGCGTGCGCGTGGTTTGGCCCGGGGCATCGACCGCTGGGGAAGGGATTGGATCTGGCGCGCCATCATGAACCTCGCGCCCGGTGCGCGCAAAGCGCGCCGAGCGTGGCGGCGCGAGCGTGGCCTACAATCGGCCGCGCGGGATCGATCGCGATTGCAGGAGGAGCCATGCGGCAGAGCCGGCACGACGCGAGCCGTGCGGCGCGGTGCGTCTGCGCACACCGTGCGGTGCTCGGTGAGGGGCCTTTGTGGGTCGCGCGCGAGAATGCCGTCTACTGGGTGGACATCAAAGGCAAGGCGCTGCACCGGCTCGCGCTCGCCGACGAGGCGCACACGAGCTGGCCGATGCCGGAGATGCTCGGTTGGGTCGTGGAGCGGCGTGACCAGCCGGGCTTCATCGCGGGCTTCAAGAGCGGCTTCGCGCGTCTGTACCTCGACCCGCT
This sequence comes from Gammaproteobacteria bacterium, assembly GCA_035548835.1. GTDB lineage: Bacteria > Pseudomonadota > Gammaproteobacteria > Steroidobacterales > Rariloculaceae > FEN-1219. Next base: position 1,445 of record DASZSB010000017.1, read on the forward strand.
GCGCGTGGAGCCCATCTGCGCTCCGGAGCGGCATCTGCCCGACAGTCGCATGAACGATGCGGCGGTCGACCGCGCGGGCCGCATCTGGGCGGGGACGATGGACGATCGCGAGCGGGCGCCGACCGGTTGCCTCTACCGGCTCGATGCCGGAGGGCAGTGGAGCCGGCACGATGCGGGCTACGTGGTCAGCAACGGCCCCACGTTCAGCCCCGCTCACGACGTGCTGTATCACACCGACACGACGCGCCGCGTGATCTACCGCTTCCCGCTCGCGGCGGACGGCACGCTCGGCAGGCGCGAGGAATTCGTCGTCTTCCCCGAGGACTGGGGCTGGCCGGACGGCATGGCCACGGATGTCGAGGGAGGCGTCTGGGTGGCGCACTGGGGCGGCGCGCGCTTGAGCCGGTTTCTGCCGGACGGCCGGCTCGACCGCGTCATCGCAATGCCGGTGGCGCAGGTCACGAGCTGTTGCTTCGCGGGACCCGGGCTCGCGCGGATGTTCGTGACGACGGCGGCCATCGGTCGCGACGGCGGGCCTCTCGCCGGCGGTCTGTTCGAGGTCGATCCCGGCGTGCAGGGCGCACCGACGTACGCGTACGCGGGGTGAGTGCGTGCGTTGCGCCGCGGTCCGGGGCTAACGGCCAGGCGCGGCGAGGTCGGCGCGGTAGCCCGGCGCGCGGGCCGTCGGGAACGAGGCCGGCACGGCCTGGGTCACGTTGCCGGTCGCGGCCCACTCCGTGCCGCGCTGCAGCGTGACCACGAAGTCGATCGAGGACAGCGCGCGGACGTCGTGACCGAAAGTGGTGTGGAACACGCGGCCCTTGCCGTAGTCGAGCACCATGAGCTGCGGCTCGTCGCGGCCGCTGCCGGCGTTCGCGGGATCGGAGTAGGCGGTGGCGAGCACGGTCATGTGCTCGCCGGGGCCGCGCAGGCGGGCGTAGAGCTCGTCGTCGCCATGCATCCAGACTTCGGGCAGGCCGCGCATGATCGGATGTGACGGCTCGCGCACGACGACTGCGAACGGCACGCGCTTGCCGTGGCTGCCGGCCGGGCCGGGCGTCGTATCGGCGACGAGCGCGCCGCCCTGGTAGTACCAGTACGGGCCTGCCCGCTCGTCGCGCGCGCGCCAGCCGCCCACGCCGAGCATCTCGTTGTAGGCGCGCCAGCTTGGGAAAGCGTTGTCGGCCGCGTGCACGCTGACGAGTCCGCCGCCGTTTTCGACGTAGCGTTCGAGCGAGGCCTTCAACGCCGCGGGCCAGCGCCCGTCGGGCGCGTCGTAGTTCAGCACGACGGTGGCGTACGCGGCGAAGTCCGGGGCGAACGTCGCGAAGTCGCCGCCGGCCGGCGGCGCCGTTGCGACGTCGACCGTGAACAGGCCGACCTCGCCGAGAATCTTCCCGAGCACGGCCGTCACTCTCGGCCAGTCGTGATATGGCCCGCCGCTCTCGCCGTCGAGGATCAGCACGGGAATCGATCCTGCGGCGTGCGCGGTGAACGCGAAGGCCAGCGCGGTGGAGAGCAGCCACGATCGCAGCATCGTTCGCATCGGTGCACCGGTTGACGCTGTTCGAAACGCCATGTTAACTCTCGCGCGATGCGCAGGTCCCCGCCGTTTCGCCGCGCGCCGTTCGCCGCGGCGGCACTCATGTTCTCTTCGGTACCCGTCGGTCTGGCCCAGAACGTGAGCGCAACGAGCCCCGCGGCGCAGCCGCTTCCGCGCAGCGCGTCCACGCAGACGTATGCGCCCGATCTCGTCGCGGCCGGGCGCACGCGCTTCGCCGCGGCCTGCGGGTTCTGTCACGGGCCGGAGGCCACCGGCGGCTCCAGCGGTCCGGATCTCACGCGCTCGGCCGTGGTGGCCGCGGACGAGCACGGCGATCGCATCGGCGCGCTGGTGCGCACGGGTCGCGCGACCGCCGGCATGCCGGCGTTTCCGGCGCTCTCCGACGCGGATCTCGCGGCCATCGCCGCCTTCATTCACGAGCAGAAGACGAAGGCGGAAGCGGAAACCGGCGACCGGCGCTCCGTCGAGCCCGAAGACCTCGTGACGGGCAATGCGCGCGCGGGCCGGCGGTACTTCGCGACGGCCTGCGCGAGCTGTCACTCGGCGGACGGCGATCTCGCCGGTGTCGCGTCCCGCTACGAGGGGCTCGATCTGCTGCGCAACATGCTGTACCCGCGCGGCCCGCGGCCTACGGCCACGGCCACCGTCACCACGCGCGACGGCGCGACCGTGACCGGCACGCTCGCGTACCGCGACGAGTTCACGATCGCGCTGACGACGGCCGCCGGCGAGTATCGCTCGTGGCCCGTCGATCGCGTCCGCCTCGAGATCCGCGATCCGTTGCAGGCTCACTTCGAGCAGCTCGGGCGCTACACCGACGCCACGATGCACGACGTGCTGGCGTATCTGCAGACACTTCGCCAGGACACCGCGCGATGAACGGCATGGCGGCGGTCGGCCCACGCGGCGTGCTGTGCACCTGGGTGTTCGCGCTCGCCACTTCGGGCGGCGGCGTCGCGCTCGCGCAGACCGGCGGCTTCGATCCCGCGCGTCTGCTCGCGCCCTCCAGCGACACCTGGCCCACGTTCCACGGCGACTACTCGGGGCAGCGACACAGCCGGCTCACGCAGATCACGCCGGACAACGTGCGGACGCTCACCCTCGCCTGGGCGTTTCAGACCGATGCCGAGGACGCGATCAAGGCGACGCCGATCCTGGTCGACGGCATCCTGTACGTGACGACACCGGACAACCTGTGGGCCATCGATGCGCGCTCGGGCCGCGAGATCTGGCACTACCAGCACCCGCCCAACAACGCCTTCCACATCGGGCATCGCGGCGCGGCGGTGTACGGCAATTCGGTGTTCCTGACCACACCCGACACGCACCTGCTCGCGCTCGACCGGTTCACCGGCGCAGTGCAGTGGAACGTGGAGATCGTGGATTCCTCGCGCGGCTACTGGTCGACGAACGCACCGCTCGTGATCCGCAATCACGTGATCGTCGGGGTGTCCGGCGATTTCGACAACCTGCCTGGCGTGCTGCGCGCGTTCGATCCGGCGACGGGCCGCCCGCAGTGGACGTTCTACAGCACGCCGCCGGCGGGAACGCCGGGCTCGATCAGCGGCGGCGCCACGGGCGGGCAGATGTGGACGACCGGCACCTTCGATCCGGACCTGAACACGCTGTACGTCGGCACGGGCAACCCGACGCCGGTGCTCAACGGCGGCGCGCGTCCCGGCGACAACCGCTGGACGTGCAGCATCGTCGCGCTGAATCCCGACACGGGCGAGCTGAAGTGGGGGTTCCAGGTGTCGCCCCACGACACGCACGACTGGGACGCCTCCGAAGTGCCCGTGCTCGTCGACGCGAACGTCGGCGGCAAGGCGCGCAAGCTGCTGCTGCAGGCTTCGCGCAACGGCTACTACGTGGTGCTCGACCGGGCGACGGGCCAGAGCGTGCTGACCACGCCGTTCGCGACGACGAATTGGGCACTGGGCGTGGGCGCCGACGGCCGGCCGATCCCGAATCCCGCGAAGGAGCCGGCGCGCGACGGCCGTCTCGTCGCGCCCGACGAGGGCGGCGCCACGAACTACCGGTCGCCGAGCTTCGCCGCCGAGAGCGGCCTGTTCGTGGTCAGCGCGGCCGATGCGTACGGGCTGTACTTCTTCAAGCCCGAGTACGGCCGATACGGCTGGGCGGGCGCCGACTACACCGTGGCGAGCCGCGGGGAGCTGCGCGCGCTCGATTTCGCGACCGGTCAGGTCCGCTGGCGCCACGATCTGCATGGCCGTGCGGCCAGTGCCGGCGTGCTGACGACGGCGTCGGGCCTAACGTTCACGGGCGACGCGGGCAACAGCGCGCTCGCGCTGCGTACGAGCGACGGCACGACGCTCTGGCATACCGGCATCGGCAGGGTGGCGAATTCGCCGATCACCTACGAGCTCGACGGCCGGCAGTACGTCGTGATCGGCGGCGGCAGCGCGGTGTACGCGTTCGCTCTGCCGGAGCCTTGAAGCGCCGATGTTCCTCGGCATCGATCTCGGCACCTCCGGCGTCAAGGCCACGCTGATCGACGCCGCCGAGGCGGTGCTCGGCGCGGCCACGGCGCCGCTCGACGTCGCGCGGCCGCAGCCGGGCTGGTCGGAGCAGAATCCGCACGACTGGATCGCCGCCGCCGCGCAGGCGCTCGACGCATTGCACGCGACGCACGCGGGCGCGCTCGCAGCCGTGCGCGGCATCGGCCTGTCGGGCCAGATGCACGGTGCCACGCTGCTCGACGAGCGCGACGAGCCGCTGCGGCCGTGCCTGCTCTGGAACGACACGCGTGCCCACGCCGAAGCGGCCGAGCTCGATCGGGACCCGCGGTTTCGCGCGCTCACCGGCAACATCGTGTTCCCCGGCTTCACGGCGCCGAAGGTGGCGTGGGTCCGGCGGCACGAGCCCCGCGTGTTCGAGCGCGTGCGCCGCGTGCTGCTGCCGAAGGATTTCCTGCGCCTGTGGCTCACGGGCGAGCACGCCTCCGACATGTCCGACGCTTCCGGCACGAGCTGGCTCGACACCGGTGCGCGGCGCTGGTCGGGCGAGCTGCTGGCCGCCACCGGGCTCGACGTGCGGCAGGTGCCGTCGCTCCTCGAGGGCACGGCCGTCAGCGGCGTGTTGCGCGGCGAGCTCGCGGCACGCTGGGGCATGCACGGCCGCGTCGTCGTGGCGGGCGGGGCGGGCGACAACGCGGCGTCCGCGTGCGGACTCGGCGTCGTTCGCGATGGCGCCGCGTTCGTGTCGCTCGGCACTTCCGGCGTGCTGTTCGCGGCCAATGGAGCCTACTCGCCGAACGCCGCGAGCGCGGTGCACGCGTTCTGCCACGCCGTGCCGGGCACGTGGCACCAGATGGGCGTGATCCTGTCGGCCACGGATTCGCTGAGCTGGCTGGCCGCGCTGACGGGCACGACGCCGGCCGACTTGACCGCGTCGCTGGGCACGCGGCTCGCATCCCCGGGCCGCGTGACGTTCCTGCCGTATCTCGGCGGCGAACGCACGCCGCACAACGACGCCACGATCCGCGGCGCGTTCGCGGGTATGGGTCACGAGACCGACCGCCGGGCGCTGGCCCAGGCCGTGGTCGAGGGTGTCGCGTTCGCGCTCTGCGACAGTCGCGACGCGCTGCGCGCCGCCGGCACGACGATCACGCGGCTCGCGGCCGTCGGCGGCGGCACCCGGTCCCGTTACTGGCTGCAGGTGCTGGCCACGGCGCTGAATCTGCCCCTGGACGTGCCGGTGGCCGGTGACTTCGGCGCGGCTTTCGGCGCGGCGCGCCTCGGGATGATCGCGGCCACGGGCGCGGATCCCGGGCGGGTGTGTGCCCCGCCGCCGATCGGCGAGACCGTCGAGCCTGACGCAGAGCAGGTAGCCGCATATGCTGCGGCACGCGAGCGTTACCGCGCTCTCTATCCCGCGATCCGCGGCGCGAGTTGACGCATACTGCGGCGGTTTTTCAGCGCGTGCGCACAGCGCGCGGAGTACCCGCGATGACGACTGGTTTCTTCGGCGATGTCGGCCCGATCCGCTACGAGGGCGTCGAGAGCACGAATCCCCTGGCATTCCGCTACTACGACCCGGACCGCGTCGTGCTCGGCAAACGTCTCGAGGAGCACCTGCGCTTCGCGGTGTGCTACTGGCACACGTTCGTCTGGAACGGCGGCGATCCGTTCGGCGGGCAGACGTTCGAGCGGCCGTGGTTCGGCGAGACGCCGGAGCACGCCCGGAGCAAGGCCGACGTCGCCTTCGAGATGTTCGGGCTGCTCGGCGTGCCGTACTACTGCTTCCACGACGCCGACGTGCGGCCCGAAGGGGCGACGTTCGCCGAGAACACGCGCAATCTGCAGGCGGCCGTCGACTACCTGGCGCGCAAGCAGGCGGACACGGGCGTCAAGCTGCTCTGGGGCACGGCGAACCTGTTCTCGCACCGCCGCTACATGGCGGGTGCGGCGACGAACCCGGACCCCGACGTGTTCGCGTTCGCGGCGGCGACGGTCAAGACCTGCATCGACGCGACGCACCGCCTGCATGGCGAGAACTACGTGCTGTGGGGCGGGCGCGAAGGCTACGAGACGCTGCTGAACACGGACATGAAGCGCGAGCTCGATCAGCTCGGACGCTTCATGAGCCTGGTCGTCGACTACAAGCACAGGATCGGCTTCAAGGGCACGATCCTGATCGAGCCGAAACCGCAGGAGCCGACGAAGCACCAGTACGACTTCGACGTCGCGGCCGTGTACGGCTTTCTCGCGCGCTACGGGCTCGAGCGCGAGATCAAGGTCAATATCGAGCACGGCCACGCTGTGCTCGCCGGCCACTCGTTCGATCACGAGATCGCGCTCGCGAACGCGCTCGGCATCTTCGGCTCGATCGACATGAACCGCAACGACTACCAGTCGGGCTGGGACACCGATCAGTTTCCGAACAACGTGCTCGATACCGCGCTCTCCTACTACCAGATCCTGCGCGGCGGCGGGTTCACGACCGGCGGCACGAACTTCGACGCGAAGCTGCGCCGCCAGTCGCTCGATCCCGTCGATCTGCTGATCGGTCACATCGGCGGCATGGACACGTGCGCGCGCGCGCTGCTGGCGGCGGCAAAGATGCTCGAGGACGGCGCGCTCGAGGCGCCGCTTCGTGAGCGTTACGCCGCGTGGGACACGGCCGAGGGCAGGAAGCTGCTCGCGGGCGAGTGCTCGCTGGCCGACATCGAGCGGCGCGTCCTCGCGGGCGACAATCCCGAGCCGCGCTCGGGCAAGCAGGAGCTGCTCGAGAACATCGTCAATCGCTACGTCTGACGAGGAGCGAATCAATGAGAACGATCAAGGGCCCCGGCATCTTCCTCGCGCAGTTCGCGGGCGACAAGCCGCCGTTCAACTCCTGGAACGCCATCACGCGCTGGGCCGCGGAGTGCGGCTACGTGGGCGTGCAGGTGCCGAGCTGGGATGCGCGTCTGTTCGATCTCGACAAGGCCGCAGCATCGAAGACGTACTGCGACGAGATCGCCGGCGTCGCACGCCAGAACGGCCTCGCGATCACCGAGCTCTCGACGCACCTGCAGGGGCAGCTCGTGGCCGTGCACCCGGCCTACGACGAGGCGTTCGACGGCTTCGCGGCGCCGCAGGTCCGCGGCAACCCCAAGGCGCGCACCGAGTGGGCGGTCGATCAGGTCAGGAAGTGCCTCACGGCGTCGAAGCATCTCGGCTTGAACGCCATGGCCACGTTCTCGGGCGCGCTCGCGTGGCCGTATTTCTATCCCTGGCCGCAGCGCCCGCCGGGCTTGATCGAGACCGCGTTCGACGAGCTCGCGCGCCGCTGGCGGCCGATCCTCGATCACGCGGAGGACTGCGGCGTGGACTGCTGCTTCGAGATCCACCCCGGCGAGGATCTGCACGACGGGGTCACGTACGAGATGTTCTACGAGCGCACCGGCAGGCACGCGCGCGCCTGCATGCTGTTCGACCCGTCGCACTACGTGCTGCAGTGTCTCGATTACCTCGAGCACATCGACATCTATCACGAGCGCATCCGCATGTTTCACGTCAAGGACGCCGAGTTCAATCCCACGGGCCGCCAGGGCGTGTACGGCGGCTATCAGAGCTGGGTGAACCGCGCGGGCCGGTTCCGCTCGACCGGCGACGGGCAGGTCGATTTCACCGGAATCTTCTCGAAATTCGCGGCGTACGATTATCGCGGCTGGGCCGTGGTCGAGTGGGAGTGTGCATTGAAGAACCCCGAGGACGGTGCGCGCGAAGGTGCTGCGTTCGTGCGCGAGCACATCATCAAGGTCACGCAGAAGGCGTTCGACGACTTCGCGGGCGCGGGCACGGACGAGGCCGCGAACCGGCGCATGCTCGGCATCTGACGGCGGAGGTGTGGACGTGACGATCGAGGGCAAATTCGAGCAGCGCGCGCCGCGGATCCGGCTCGGCATGGTGGGCGGCGGCATCGACGCGTTCATCGGGGCCGTGCACCGCATCGCGGCGCGGCTCGACGACAGGTTCGAGCTCGTGGCCGGGGCCCTGTCCTCGACGCCGGAGCGCTCGCGGCAGTCCGGCGCGGCGCTCGGCCTCGATCCCAAACGCACTTATGCGGACTTCCGGGAAATGGCAATCCGCGAAGCACGCCTGAAGGACGGCATCGAGGCCGTGGCGATCGTCACGCCGAACCACATGCACTACCCCGTCGCGCGCGAGTTCCTGAAGCGCGGCATCCACGTGATCTGCGACAAGCCGCTGACCGCGACGCTCGCCGATGCGAAGAAGCTCGCGAAGCTCGTCGCTGCAAGCGACGCATTGTTCGTGCTCACGCACAACTACACGGGCTATCCGCTCGTGCGGCACGCGCGCGAGCTCGTGCGCGCCGGCGAGCTCGGCACGATCCGGCTCGTGCAGGTGGAGTACGCGCAGGACTGGCTCGCGGAGCCGGTCGAGCTCACGGGGCAGAAGCAGGCTGGGTGGCGCACCGATCCTGGCCGCAGCGGGGCGGGCGGTGCCACGGGCGACATCGGCACGCACGCGTACAATCTGGCCGAGTTCGTGACGGGTCTTACGCTCGAGTCGCTCGCGGCCGATGTGCACGTGTTCGTGCCGGGCCGCAAGCTCGACGACAACGCGCACGTGCTGCTGCGTTTCGCGGGCGGTGCGAAGGGCATGCTCTGGTGCAGCCAGGTGGCCGTCGGTCAGGAGAACGGATTGAAGCTGCGCGTGTACGGCACGAAGGGCGGCATCGAGTGGGCGCAGGAAGATCCGAACCAGCTCGTGGTGGCGAAGCTCGGTGAGCCGAGCCGGCGCCTCACGCGGTCGGGCGCCGGCGCCGGCGCGGCCGCGGCGCGCATGACCCGCATCCCGGCGGGTCACCCGGAGGGGTATCTCGAAGCGTTCGCGAACCTCTACGCCGAGGCGGCGGCCGCGATCAACGCGAGGAAAGCGGGAACGCCCATCGACGCGAACGTGCTGTACCCCACGGTGCACGACGGTGTGCGCGGCGTCGCGTTCGTCGAGGCCTGCGTCGCGTCGTCGCGGCGCAACGGGGCGTGGGTCAAGGTGTAACGCGGCGCGCCGCCCGGCGCTCA
>DASZSB010000018.1:0-30403 GCA_035548835.1 Gammaproteobacteria bacterium
GAGCGCGTCCTCGTACTGCTCGCGGAAACGCGTCTCCACCATGGCCTGCAGGAAGCTCTTCAGGCCCATGTTCTCCGTGTACCAGCTCGGCCGCGGCAGCGATCCCGTGATGGTCGTAGGCAACAACTGATTCGCCGTGGCTCTTAACATGGAGTCTTCACCCTGGGAGATTGCGACGGAGGCGGCACGCTAGCGGAAGCCGAAACCCTTTACAATTCGGCGTGCCACGATAGTACAAAAGGCAACACAACAAAAATTAACATAGGCGCAGTTGACCCGGTATCAGCGTGTTGCAGACCCGCTACAGAGCGCGGAAGCACGGGTTTTTCAGCCCTGTACCGCGTCGGCGCGCACCCGCCGCTGCCGGTGCGAGCAGTGCCGCGTCCCGCGCCGAACTGATTTGCATCTCGACGGCCCGGCGGCCTATCTGACATTCTTGGGAACTTCGCATTGGGGGTAGAGAACAACGTGAATAAGGTCGGTGTTCCCGAGACGCAGAGACGTCAGCTCATCGATTTCCTGAAGGGGTGCCGTGCCCGGCTGACGCCGGCAGAGGTGGGATTGCCGGACACGAATCGCCGGCGCACGCCGGGGCTGCGCCGCGAGGATGTGGCGGCGCTGGCCGGGGTCAGCGTGACCTGGTACACCTGGCTCGAGCAGGGCCGCGACATCCAGGTGTCGGCCGACGTGCTCGAGCGCATCTGCAGCACGTTGAGGATGTCTCCCGACGAGCGCGAGTACCTGTTTGCGCTCGTGCAGCACAGGCCGGCACCGCCGGTGTCGAGTCGTACGATCGAGGTCAGTCCCACCGTCCGGCGCATGCTGGACGCGATTGGACTGCCGGCCCTCGTCATGACCGCGCGCTGGGACGTCATCGCGTGGAACGACCTGACGCGCAGGATCTTCCGCGATTACGGCGATCTGCCGCCGGAGCGGCGCAACCTGCTGCGCATCCTGCTCGTCGAGGACGAGCGCTACCAGCAGGACCCCGATGCCTACGAAGCGATGGCGCACCGCATCCTGGCCAAGTTCCGCGTGGACTACAGCCAGACGCCCGACGATCCCGCCTTCGAGGAACTGATCTCCGGGCTGAATGCGGAATGCCCGACGTTCCGCCGCCTGTGGGGGCGTGCCGAAGTCGTCGGACGCATGGAGGCGGTCGGCAAGCATCCCTGGCTCGGCGGCATGGCGTTCGAGCACTCGTCGTTCGTGCCGGAAGGCAGCTCGAATCTGCGGCTGCTGATGTTCGTGCCCCACGACGATTCGACGGCCGCGAAGGTGCGCGCGATCGTCGCCGAGGAGCAGGCCGCAACGCCGGGCCGCCGGGGTTCAAAGGTCAACTGACCCGCGGCGCGCCGCCGCGCTCGTCTTTTGCCGCGGCCGTTCAGCCGCCGTGCGCGGCCTTGAACTCGCGGCGCCGCCGCGCGAGCGTGTGCTCCGTGTAGCCGTTCGGTTCCCTGCGGCCGTTGAAGATCAGATCGAGCGCGGCCTGAAACGCGATGCTCGCATCGAAATTCGGCGCCATGTTGCGGTAGTTTCGGTCGCCGGCATTCTGCCGGTCGACGACTTCCGCCATCCGCTTCAGCGTCGCGATGACCTGGTCGCGGCTGACGATGTCGTGCCGCAGCCAGTTCGCGATGTGCTGCGACGAGATCCGCAGCGTGGCGCGGTCCTCCATGAGCCCCACGTCGTTGATGTCCGGCACCTTTGAGCAGCCGACGCCGTGCTCGACCCAGCGCACCACGTAGCCCAGGATTCCCTGGGCGTTGTTGTCGAGCTCGCGCTGGATTTCCTGCGGCGTCAGCGTGCGTGTCAGCAGCGGCGGGGTCAGGATGCCGTCGAGCAGCGCTTCGGTCGCGCCGCCCTGGCCCGCGATCTCACGCTGCCGCTCCGCGACGTCGACCTGGTGATAGTGGATCGCGTGCAGCGTGGCCGCCGTCGGTGACGGCACCCAGGCACAGCTGGCCCCGGCCTTCGGGTGCGCCTGCTTCGTCTCGAGCATGGCCTTCATCTCGTCGGGCATGGCCCACATGCCTTTGCCGATCTGGCCGTGTCCCGGCAGCCCGACCTCGAGGCCCACGCGCACGTTCCAGTCCTCGTACGCCGCGAGCCAGCGCGCGCCCTTGATCTCGGGCTTCGGCATCATCGGGCCGGCTTCCATGTGCGTGTGCAGCTCGTCGCCCGTACGGTCGAGGAAACCCGTGTTGATGAAGATCACGCGCTCGCGGCTCGCGCGAATGCATTCCTTCAGGTTCACGGTCGTGCGGCGCTCTTCGTCCATGATGCCGATCTTCAGCGTATTCGCAGGCAGGCCGAACGCCTTCTCGACCGTTGCGAACAGCTCCACTGAAAGCGCGACCTCGGCCGGGCCGTGGTGCTTCGGCTTCACGATGTACATGCTGCCGGCGCGACTGTTGCGCTGCTTGCCGGTCGAGCGCAGATCGTGCAGCGCCGCAAGCGTGGTCAGCACGCAGTCGAGGAACGTCTCCGGGATCATCTGGCCCGCCGCGTCGGTGACCGCATCCGTCAGCATGTGGGACCCGACGTGCCGGACGAGCAGCAGGCTGCGGCCGGGCAGCACGAGCGGCTTGCCGTCCGGCGCCGTGTACTCGCGGTCGGAATTCAGGCTGCGCTGCACCGTCGATCCGCCTTTGGCGAACGACGCCTGCAACGTTCCGCGCATGATGCCGCACCAGTTGCGGTACACGACCGCCTTGTCGGCGGCGTCCACCGCGGCGACCGAATCCTCGCAATCCATGATCGTCGTCAGAGCGCTCTCGAGGACGACGTCCTTCACGCCTGCGGGATGCTGCCTGCCGATCGGGTGCGCTGGATCGATCACGAGGTCGACGTGCAGGCCGTGGTTGCGGAGCAGCACGCTCGTCACGACGTTGCCGGTGCGCCGGACCCCGGCGAACTGATTCGGATTCTCGAGGCCCGTACGTTGCCCGCCGGTCAGTGTGACGCCGAGAACGCGATCCGGATCGAATCCGGTGACGTCCTGCCACCGTGCGTTCGCGAGCGGTGCGGTCTCGTCGAGGAATTGATTCGCGCGCGCGATCACCCGCTCGCCACGGACCGGGTTGTAGCCCCGGCCTTTTTCGGCGCCGTGATCCTCGGGGATCACGTTCGTGCCGTACAGCGCATCGTACAGGCTGCCCCAGCGCGCGTTCGCCGCGTTCAACGCGTAACGCGCGTTGTCGACGGGGACGACGAGCTGCGGGCCCGCCAGCGTCGCGATCTCGGGATCGACGTTCGCCGTGGTGACCTTGAACGGCGGACCGGCGGGCACGAGGTAGCCGATGTCGTGCAGGAAAGCGGCCATGGCCTTCGGCTCGAGCGGCGTGCCGCGGCGGGCCGAAAGCCAGGCGTCGATCTGGGCCTGCAGCGAGTCGCGCTTGGCGAGCAAGGCGCGGTTACGCGGGCCGAGCGTCTGCACGATCGAGTCGAGCAGCGACCAGGCGGTTTCCGGCGCGACCCCCGTGCCGGGCGCGATCTCGTCGCGCACCAGGTCGTAGAGCGGTCTGGCGATGTGGATACTGCCGTGCTTGACGTACTCGGACATTGTCGGCTCCCAAAGGCCCCCAAGTCCGGCCGCGCGAGGTCCGGCGGCATCCGTGGGCGGCTGCAAGCCAGCAGGATAGCGGGGCGCGCGGGTTCCGCAAGTCGCGCGCCGGGAGCGCCCAGAGCGGCGGATCACGGCCGCCCGAAGATCTGGACGGTCGAGGGTGCGGCAGGTGACGCAGTCCCGGGTCGGCCGTCACCGCTTCGTTACCCCGAACGAACCAAAGCATAACTGGCAAGAGACCGACTTTGTCACCCCGCGTCCTTACGATGCGCGGCTCTGGATTTTCACCAGCGCGCTGGCAGCGAGCCCGCCGCTTCAAGGACGGAGTCGGGTCATGGTTTCTCTACGCAAAGCAATCAACGTGGCGCTCTCTTCGGTCGCGGGTACCGCGGGCATGGCGGCGCTCGGCACGACGGCGATCGGTCTGGCATCGGCCCGGCCCGCCAGTGCGCAGCAAGTGGCTGCGACGGCCGGAGTCGAAGAGGTGACGGTCACCGCCCGCCGTCGCGAGGAGCAGGCGCAGGACGTGCCCATCGCGCTGTCCGTGATCGGCGGCGCGCAACTGGATGACTTGGGAGCGTTCAACGCGAACCGCGTGAAGGAGCTCGTGCCGACGCTGCAGCTGTATTCGTCCAATCCTCGCAACACCGGCGTGAACATCCGTGGTCTCGGCTCGCCGTTTGGCCTCACGAACGACGGCATCGAGCCCGGCGTCGGCTTCTACATCGACGGGGTGCTGTACGCACGGCCCGCGTCGACGGCGCTCGACTTCATCGATGTCGACCGCGTCGAGGTGCTGCGCGGCCCCCAGGGCACGCTGTTCGGCAAGAACACGACCGCCGGCGCGGTGCTGGTCACGACGCGCAAGCCCAGCCGCACGAACGAGGCTTCCTTCGAGCTCGGGTACGGGAACGACGGGTTCGTGCAGGCCAAGGGCTCGCTGAACGGGCCGCTCGGCGAGCGCTCCTCCGGGCGCCTGTCGTTCTCGGGCACGCAGCGCGACGGAACGCTGTACAACGTGCGCGCGAACGAGCAGGTCAACGACATCAACAACGTCGGTGTGCGGGGGCAGCTGCAGTTCGACGTGTCCGGCACGACGGACATCCGCGTCGCGATCGACTGGACACGGCAGCGTCCGAACGGCTACGCCCAGGTGTTCGCGGGCGTCGTGCCGACGCTGCGTGCGGAGAATCGGCAGTTCGAGCAGATCATCGCGGACCTGCACTACCAGCCCGTGAGTCGCAATCCGTTCGACCGCCTGATCGATACGGACACGGCGTGGCGGTCCGACAACGACATCGGCGGCGCGTCCGTCGACATCGACTTCAAGGCGGGACCGGGCACGGTCACGTCGACCACTGCGTGGCGTTACTGGCACTGGGCGCCGTCGAGCGACCGCGACTACCTGGGGTTGCCCGTCGCGACGCTGTCGCAGGCGACGTCCAGGCAGCATCAGTGGAGTCAGGAGGTACGCTGGACCGGCGATTTCTCGGAGCGTCTGAACGGCGTCTTCGGGTTCTACGCCTTCAGCCAGGTGATCCAGGGCGATCCGGTGCAGCTCGAGCAGGCGGGCTCGGCCGCCTATCGCTTCGCGCTCGTCCCGAGCGCCAACGCTTCGACGCCCGGCCTGCTCGACGGGTTGACGAGTGCGACGTACACGACGCTCGACACCGAGAGTGCGGCCGTTTTCGGCCAGCTCGACTGGTCGATCACGGATCGGCTGCACTTCCAGCCCGGCGTCCGCTTCAACTACGACCGCAAGAAGGAGGACTACGAGCGCGACGTGTACGGCGGTCTGCAGACGGCGAACGCCGCGCTGATCGCTCTGCAGCGCTCGGTCTACGCGCCGCAGGCGTTCAAGGCCGACGTGGCCGACGACAATACTTCCGGTCAGCTCACGCTGGCGTATCGCGCGAACAGCAAGGTCAACGCGTACCTGACGTACGCGACGAGCTACAAATCGGTCGGCATCAACAACGGTGGCCTGCCCACCGACGCGGCCGGCAACACGATCCTTGCCGCGGCGGAGGTCAAGCCGGAGTATGTCACCAACGTCGAGGCCGGCGTGAAGGTCTCGTTCCGGCCGGGCGCATCGGCCAACGTCGCCGTGTTCGACACGGAGATCGACGATCTGCAGGTGCAGGTCAACAATGCACAGTTCGGTGTGCCGCGCGGCTACCTCGCCAACGCGAGGAAGGCGCGTTCGCGCGGTGCGGAGTTCGACGGCACCGTCTCCCTCGGGTCGCACGTGTCGGTACGCGGTGCGCTGGCGTACACGGATGCGATCTACGTGTCGTTCCCGGACGCGCCGGCGCCGCTCGAAGGTACGGGTGGCCCGGCGGCCGTGGACGCTTCCGGCGGACCGCTACCGGGGATCTCGAAGTGGGCCGCCTCGTTCGGCGCGGAGTTCTCCGGACACCACAACTTCCTCGGCAGCCCCGGTGAGCTGTTCGGCGGCTTCGACATCTCGTACCGCGACGGGTTTTCGTCGAGCGCGACGCCGTCGCTGTACCTGAACATCGACGGCTACTCGCTGGCCAATGCGCGCGTCGGCTTCCGCTCGGACAACAAGTGGACGGCCTACTTCTGGGTCCGCAACCTGACGAACAGGAACTACTTCGAGCAGCTGCTGGCAGCGCCCGGCGGCAATGGGGCCGGGTACTACGGTGCGGTGCTCGGCGATCCGCGTACGTACGGTCTGACGGTTCGCTATGCGTTCTGACGACGTATCGACATTGCTCGTTGTTCTAACCCTCGACAGCGCGCGGGCGGGCCGGAGAACGGGTGTCGGGAAGCGAACCGTATCATAGGGTTACACGAGGAATCTCGGCTCGTATCGCGGTGCTGGAACCGGAATGTGACCGCTGCGCGACCGGGCTGGAACCGACAACCCGGCGCTCCATTCAGTACGATGCAGCGGACGCCCCTGGAGTGGATCCGGTCATTGCATGTCGATTGCGCTCGAACAGGTTCCCGGTGAACGCCCGGTCGGCCGTCTTGGCTGTCGGCCGGTGGCGGGTGAGACGAGGGCGCGTGCCGCATGCTGAAGCCCTACAGTCCGGGTCTCGCGGGCCGGCTCGCGCTCGCGACGGGAGTGCTCGTGACTCTCGCGGTCGGTTCGATGTACGTGTTCGGGGTGCGAGCGCTGCACGGTCTCGCCGAAGCGGACGCGCTCACGCGCGTCACGCTCGGAGTCGTGGCGGCGCGTGAGGGTCTGCGCCAGAGCGGTGAGGACTTGCTGATCGCCACGCGCGTGCTCAGCGAGCGCCCGACGTTGCAGCGCCTCATTACAAGTGGCAGTCGCGAAGCGCTGCAACCCTATCTGGTGCGGTATTGCAGCAGCACGGCGCTCGAAGCCTGCGGTGTGCTGGAGGGCGGCGAATGGCTCGCACGCACCTCGAGCGACATCGACTGGGAGCACGTGCTGGCGGCTGCGAACGAGCAGGGCGAGCGCTTCCTCGCGGCTGCCGCGGCCCGGGGCACGGCCGTGCTCGGAGCGCAGGCGCCCGTGATCGAGCACAACGGCGTGCGCGTCATCGCGCTGCGGCGGATGGACGACGGGTTGGCCGCGCGGCTCAGCGAGCGCGCTGCGGCGCCGGTCACGATCGCCGACTCCGGTCTGCGGCCCGGCGGAGGCCCGCTGGCCACCTTGACCGCCGAAGCGCTCGAGCGAACGGGGCCCGTCGCCGATTACGTGCGCGCGCACGCAACCTATGCCGCCGTCATGCCCGTCGCGACGGCCGCGGGCGAGACGGTTGCGTTCCTGCGCGTCGAGCTCGCCGCCGCCAGCCTGACCGAGTCCGTCGACAGGCTCGAGGGCCGCATGTTGCTCGTCGCGATCATGATCGTGCTGCTGGCAACCGCCAGCAGCGTGCTGATCGGCCGCTATTGGATCAGCGCAGTCGAGCGCCTGACGAACGCCGCGCAACGCCTGGGTGGCGGCGATCTCACCGCGTCGTTCCCGATCGGCGGCGGCAAGGAGCTCACGTTGCTCGGCAGCACGATGGAGACCATGCGCCGCAACCTCGTCGATCTCACGGCCGAGTTGCGGCGTCGCGAGCGACAGGCGCAGGCCGTCGTCGACGGCATCATCGAAGGCGTCTACGCGGTCGACGAGGAGCGCCGGATCCGTTTCCTGAATCCGCAGGCGGAGCGGCTGCTGAAGATCTCGTCACAGGACGCGCTCGGCACGTTCTGCGGTGACGTGCTGAAACCGAAGCCGGATGCACAGGGGCGGCGGCCGTGCGATTACGCATGCCCGATCCTGGAGGCGCGTCGCGCGGGGGCCGGGCGCGCCGCCGAGCAGGTGGTTCCGGTGGCGGGCGAGGGCGTGCGGCGCGTGGTCATCGCGAGCGCGGCGCCCGCGGACGCCGACGGATTGCAGGTGCAGGTGCTGCGCGACGAGACCGAGCTCGAGGCCGTGCGGCGCACGCGCGACACCGTGCTCGCGAACATCTCGCATGAGTTCCGTACGCCGCTCGCGGCTCAGCTCGCGTCGATCGAGCTGCTGCGCGACGGTCTCGGCACGTTGACTCCGGACGCGCAGCGCGAGCTCGTGGCGTCGCTGCAGCGCGGCACGCAACGCCTCACGTGGCTCATCGACAATCTGCTCGAGAGCGTTCGCATCGAATCCGGGCAGCTCGGCATCCGCCACCAGGACGTCGCGCTCGACGAGATCGTCGTGGCCGCGCGCGAGCTGATCGAGCCGCTGATCGAGCAGCGCGGCCAGCGCATCGAAGCGCGGTTGCCGGACGATCTGCCTGTCGTCAGCGGCGATCGGCAGCGGCTCACGCAGGTGCTCGTGAATCTGCTGGCCAACGCCAGCAAGTTCGGGCCGACCGGCAGCACGATCCGGGTCGGCGGCCGTGCCCTCGCGGCAGATGGGCTCGAGTTCTGGGTCGAGGACGAGGGGGCCGGGCCGCCGAACGTCGGCGATGCATCGCTGTTCGAGCAGTTCCGCCGCGCCGGTGGTGAGAAGGATCCCGACGAGAGCGGGCTCGGACTCGGGCTGTTCATCGTGCGCTCGATCGTCACGCGCCATGGCGGAGTGGTGCGGCTCGTGCGCACCGCGCAGGGCCGTACGCGGGCCGAAGTGCGCTTGCCGAAGGAGTTGGCGGAGTGAAGATCCTGCTCGTCGATGACGATGCCGATCTGCTGGCGGTGACTGGATTCGCCCTGCAGCAGGCGGGCTTTCTGGTCGTGAAGGCGGCGGACGGCGCCGCGGGTCTCGAGTCGTTCCAGCGGGAACGGCCGGATCTCGCGGTGCTCGACATCAACATGCCGAAGCTGAACGGCTTCGAGCTCGCACAGAAGCTGCGTGAGCGCAGCAAGATTCCGATACTCATGCTGACGGCGCGCAGCGAGGAGGAGGATGTGGTGCGTGCGCTGAGCCTCGGTGCGGACGACTACCTGAGCAAGCCGTTCAGCCCGAAGATCCTCGTGGCCAGGATTCGGGCCCTGCTGCGCCGCGCCGGCGGTGCGGTCGAAGACGCCGTGGCGGTGGGCTCGCTGTCGGTGGATCTCGCGCAGCTGGCGCTGCTTGGTCTGCCCGCCGGCCCCGTGCGTCTCACGCCGCTCGAGGCGCGATTCCTGCAGCTGCTGCTGGCCCACGCCGGCCGCACCGTGCCCACGGACCGGCTGCTCGTGCACGTGTGGGGCAACCGGGCCGGCGGCAACCGGCAGCTGCTGAAGCAACTCGTGCATCGGCTGCGGCACAAGGTCGAGCGCGATCCGGCGGATCCACGGCTCATACGCAACATACCAAATGCAGGCTATCTGATTGATATGGAAGCGATTGCGGAGCCGGAATATCGTGACGACGGCTAGGTCCGACAACCGGCGGACCGGCCGCGCGGCCGCGGCCGGTCCCTGCTGCTGCTACTTGCGATCGAAGGCGCCCATCTCCTTCAACACTTCGTTCGCGGCCTTGAACGCGTCGAGGCCCGCAGGAATACCGCAGTACACGGTCGCGTGCAGCAGCACTTCCTTGATCTCGTCGACCGTCACGCCGTTGTTCAGCGCGCCGCGGACGTGCAGCTTGATCTCGGGCGCGCGGTTCAGCGCCGTCAGCATCGCCAGGTTGATCAGGCTGCGCGTCTTGCGGTCGAGCCCGGCGCGCGTCCAGGCATAGCCCCAGCACCACTCCGTGGTGATGTTCTGGAACGCCTGCATGAAGTCGTTCGCGGACCTCAATGAATTGTCTACGTATTCCGGTCCCAGAACCTCGCGGCGAACCTTGAGGCCGCGGTCGAACAGCTCTTCGATGGTCTCGTCTCTGTGATCAGTCATTCCAGACTCCAACGGGTTGTAACGGTGAACGAAAACAGCGTCCGGCGTGGCAGCGCGCGGGGTGCTCTGCCAATTCTAGACGGATCGGCGTGCGTGCCGAGAGCGGGCAGGGGGTGGGGAGACCGTGCGCTCAGCGTATCGGCAGCACGACGTCGAGCATCGCCTGGATGTACTCGCGATGCTGCTTCGACGAGAGTTGCTCCTGCTGCATGTACGCGTGGATGTGGCGCGACTCGAGCGTGCCGATCAGCACGTCCGCCGTCGTGCGTGGGTCGACGACGGCCAGCAGTCCGGCGCTCGTGCCTTGCGCGAGCCACTGGGTCAACAGCAGACGCAACCGCTGCGGCGTGGGCTCCGGCAGCTCGGCCTCGATCCCGGCGGCGCGCAGCGTGATGGAGCCGCCGATGATGGTGCCCAGATACTCGTTCAGCTCGATCAACACCTGGCTCAGTTGCTCGCGGACGGGAATGCCGGGCTGCACACCGCGTTCGAGCTCGTTGATCGGGGGGCCTTCCGGCTGCAGGGCCATCAGCATGAGCTGCTGTTTCGAGCCGGTCCTCTGAAACAGCGTGGCGGTCGAAACACCGAGCTTCTTCGCGACCATGGCGACGGGCGCCTTCGGTCCACTTTCGAGGAAGACCTCACGCGCGGCGGCGCTGATCTGACGGTCGCTGACTTGTCGGCGTCGTCCCATGGATCCTCATGATAACTTGAAACAGCCTGTTCGCGAGGCTGTAGGCTAGTGCCTCCGGCAGGTGCAAAGGTTCAAACGGCGATGCGGAGCCGGACGGCCCGAGGGTTGCCTGCCGCGCGGGTCACGTGCGGACGCGACCCGGGGAGCGAGTGGAATGGGCAACAAGCCGGTGACTGCGACGATCAGCGTGAAGGTCTTGCCGCGCGCCAGTCGCGACGAGATCCTCGGCTGGCGCGACGGGGAGCTGCGGCTCAAGGTCACCGCGCCGCCGCAGGACGGCCGGGCCAACGCGGCCGTGATCGCCCTGCTCGCGACGGCCCTCGACGTGCGCAAGAGCGCCGTGACGATCGCGGCGGGCCACGGCGCGCCGCACAAGCGGGTCGGCATCGAGGGGCTCACCCGCGCCGAGGTGGAGCGGCGGCTCGGCGGTGGGGCGGTTGCAGCCACTGGTCAGGAACGCGATGCTGCTATTTAATCGCGGATGCCGCTCGGGGCGGACGCCGGAAGCAGGGGCCCCCTCGCGCGGCGGGCGCGGCAGGGGTTTGCGGGGCGCCGCCACTCGCCCCGCGCCATATTCCAGGAGGCGACGGACGTTCATGAGCAGCTCGATCGGCAACGGTATTCGACGCGTCACCACTGCCTTGGCGTTTGCGCTCGGCGCTGGGGTGACGACAGCGGCGTACGCGCATCACTCGTTCGCGATGTACGACCAGAGCAAGCAGGAAACCCTCACGGGCAAGCTGACCCGCTTCATCCCTGGCGCGAACCACGCGCAGCTGATCTTCGAGCTCGTTGGTCAGGACGGGAAGACGCAGCTCGGTGCCGACGGCAAGCCCATCGTGTGGGGTATCGAGCTCGGTCCGGCGGCCACGATCGCGCAGCAGGGGGTCACGGTCGAGAATTTCCCGTTGGGGACGTTCATCAACGTGACTCTGAATCCTTTGCGCAACGGCAAGAACTTCGGCGCGATGGCAACCGGTGCCCGCTTGATCAAGTGCGGTGCGACGATGCCGGCCGGCGGCTGCAACGACAAGACGGGAGAGGTGTTCCTGCAGTCGCGCGACGGGTTCGGCACGCAGCGCGTGCAGGCCCCGCAATAGCGTTCGCGCTCAGCGACCGGCGGAGAGGCCGCTCGCCCGCACTTTGCGCTTGAGCTCGAGCAACCAGTGCGGGCAGCGTTTGCGGTCCGCATACAGGATCTCGCAGTCATCGCAGCGCACGCACTCCGACTTGATGATCTGCCGCTTGCGGATCGCTCCCCACTCGCAGGTCTTTTCACAGAGGCGACACTGGCTGCATTCCGACCAGCGCTTGATCCTGAACACGGTCAGGCTCGACAGGAGGCCGAGGGCCGCGCCGAGCGGACAGAGGAACCGGCAGTACAGGTTGCGGACGAATACGCTCGCGACCAGCAGCGTGCCGAGCATGATCCACAGCAGCGGCGTGGCATCGAACGTGAACAGCCAGAACGGCTCGATGTAGCGATAGAACGCGATCTCGCGCGTGACGAGGTAGTAGCCGACCGCGCCGAACAGAATGCCGTACTTGATATAGCTCGCGCGGTGCTCGAGCCACTGCGGCAGCTCGAGCTGGAAGCGCTTCGGCACGATGGCATCGATCAGCTGCGTGAGCGCGCCGAACGCGCAGATGCGGCCGCAATACACCCGACCCCAGAGGATCGTCGTGACCACGGTGAACGTGGCGAACGCGTACCAGGCCATGCTGTGCGCGAACAGCGGCAGGTTGCCCGTCAGCGTGCCGAAGATGTTGACCACAGAGATCAGCTGGCTCTTGTACACGCCCATGTACAGCACCGACGCGACGAGCGTGACGTACTTCAGAGGCACGCTCTTGCGCAGGAAGCCGACCATGGCGAGCGTCGCGAAGGCGGCGAACAGCAGAATGTCGGGCGCCTGCTCCCTCGCGAGATCGACCAGTGTCGGCTGCACCTCGGCTTCCTCCTCGAAGTTCCAGCCGCCGGCGTCGTCTGCCGGCTGGGCATGAGCGACGCCCGCCAGCAGGAGGCAGAGCACGAGCAGCCGGACCGTGCCGGCGAGCAACGCGGTCCACCGGCGCGTCGGAGTGCTCACTGGCCGGAGGGAGCGGCGGGAGCGGAGGTGCCCGGCGGCGCCAGATACGCGCGTGCGACCTTGCGCGAGCTGTTGCGGATCGCGCGGCTCGCGCTCGTGACGGAAATCGTCGCGCGCGAGATCGCATCGACGTCCACGCCCACCTTGAACGCGTCGCGGATGTTCTTGTTCTTGAACTGGGCGGCGAACTCGGGCGTGTCGACGGAGAAGTACCCGTACGGCTCGCGGTTCTCGGTCACGATGACGCCGGTCAGGATGCCGGTGGTGTTCATGCCGACCAGCATCTTGATCGGCCCGTCGAAGCCGCGCTCGAGCGGCTCGATCTCCGTGGTCCAGTACGCGAAGCCGAGGAGCTCTCCGGTCCGGCCGGACTGGGCGGGGCCGAATGCCTTGTAGACCTGCGGCGAGCCGGCCTTCGTGGAGAACGTGGCCGCCGACGGAAACAGCTTCTGCAGCTGCTTCACGAGCTCGGGGTCGCTGACGTTCTGGCCACTGGCTCCGCCGATCGTGACCAGCACGATCGCGAGGAAGAGTAATGCTAGGCGCAAGGCGTTCTCCTCAGTGCCGCGGGATTATCGCGGCCGTGGCGACCGCCGGTCAATTTACGGTGCGCGTGGCCAAACGCCAGCCGACGTGCTAATACTTCCGCCCATGCAAAGAATTGTCGCGATCGCACTGGTAGGTTTTGTGGTAGCGGCCGCACTGCAGTCACCCGACGCGGCGGCGCAGTCCGGTCTCGATCGGCGTCTCGCTGCTGCCAAGAAGCTCGACTGCAGCTTCTCGACGTTTGCCACGGGCAACTGGGACAAGAACACGCCGTCGCTGACGGTCAAGCCGTCGGAGCTCAAGACCTCGTTCACGAACATCAACGTCGACGAGGGTACCGCCGAAGCGACGACCGCTTACGGCGCGTCTTTCATCTCGGTCCGCTACGCGCAAGGCTATCTGCACATCATGCAGATGAGCGACGCGGGCCCGCTGTATCTGACGACCGTGTTCGCGCGCGCGGCGGGCGAGGGACGGCTCATGGCCGTGCACACGCGCATGGAATATTCGCCGACCCGGATTCCGGGATTCACGTCCCGGCCCGAGGTTTACCTCGGCACGTGCTCGATCGGGTGATTTAGGGGGGAGAGGGGTCGCCGGTCTTCTGGCGCCGTGCGGCCCGTCCCGGAAGCGCCGCCGTCAGGCGGCTGCCGGGGGTGCCCGGCGCCACGGAGGGCGCCGGGCGAGCCAGGAGTTCGTCGACCGGATTGGTCGCGCCACGTGCCCGGAAGGCGGCCGCCCCCGGGCGCCTCCCGAACGCCGCGGCTCGCCTCAGCCGGCGGCCAGCGCCTCGACCGAGATGCGCAGCGTCACGCCCATGTTGAAGCCCATCTGCTTGCCGAACGAGATGCCGAAGTCCTCGCGGTTGATCTGTGCGGTCGCGTCCGCGCCGCAGACTTCCCGCTTCATCATCGGGTGCTCCTTGCAGACGAACTTGTCGATCGTCAGCGTCACGGGTTTCGTGACGCCGTGCAGGGTCAGCGTGCCCTCGACGGCGGTCGGCGCGCCGTCCCTGAACTTCACGAGCTTGCCGGTGAAGGTCGCCGTCGGAAACTTGGCGGTGTCGAACAGGTCCGGGGTCTGTGCGTGGTCGTTCAGCCCCTGGTGACCGAAGTCGATGCTCTTCATGTCCATCGTGACGTCGACAGTGCCCGTGCCGGCCGCCTTGTCGAGCGTGACCTTGCCGGACGAGCTGTTGATCTTGCCGCGCCAGAACGAGATGCCCATGTGGTCGGCTTCGAACGTGGGGTACGTATGGGCGGGGTCGATGTTGTACGTCGCGGGGGCTGCGAGCGCGGCGCCGGCCAGGGCGCTGCAGGCGATGCCGAACAGGGCGGAGACGAGCTTCGTCGAGGTCATTCGCGGGATCCTCCTTGGGATCGTGATTCTGGTAAACGCCGTGGCGCGCGCCGCCGCATGGCGACGCGTCGGGAACCTGTCGCGATTGTAGCAGCCGCAAACCGCCGCCGAGGTCGTTGAGAAGAATTATGACGGCGCCTTTCGCGGGGCGTCCGGACGAGCGCCTACGTGGTTGCTTCGGCAAGGAAATTCCCAGACACTCGCACCCACGCGAGCGGTCCGTTTCCGCGGCCGGCGTTCCACCTCCAGGAGGCTGCATGCTAAGTCTCAACATCAACGGGCAGACGATGCACGTCGGCGACGACGTCGATCCGAAAACGCCCCTGCTCTGGGTCCTGCGTGATTCGCTGGGTCTGGTCGGCACCAAGTACGGCTGCGGCGTCGGCCAGTGCAGCGCGTGCACGGTGCACTTGAACGGCGTGCCGATCCAGTCGTGCCAGGTGCCAGTCGAGAGCGCCGTGGGCCAACGCATCACGACCATCGAAGGACTGTCGGCGCCGGGCGCCACACTGACGGCCGTGCAGCAGGCCTGGATCGAGGAGGACGTGCCGCAGTGCGGCTACTGTCAGGCCGGCCAGATCATGCGCGCCACGGCATTGCTCGCGCGCACGCCGAACCCGACGGACGAGCAGATCAGCACGGACATGGCGGCCAACCTGTGTCGTTGCGGCACCTATACCCGCATCCGCAAAGCCATTCACAACGCCGCGGCCAAGATCGCGAAGACCGGAGGTGCGTCATGAGCTCGCCGTTCGAACCGAATCCGTACCTGCCGGAGTACCTGCAGAAGATCGAGGCCGAGCGCGCGGAAGCGGCGCTGGCCATGTCGCGCCGCTCGTTCATCAAGATCACCGGGCTTGCCGGCGGCGGGCTCGTGCTCGCGATGTCGATGGGGCCCGGCGCGCGGCAGGCGCTCGCGCAGACGAAGTCGCCCGCCGAGGCCGCCTCGCTGAACCCGTACGTGCAGATCCGGCCGGACAACACGGTGGTGCTGTACGCCAAGAACCCGGAAGTCGGCCAGGGCGTGAAGACGTCGTTGCCGATGATCGTGGCCGAGGAGCTCGATGCGGATTGGCAGAAGGTCGAAGTGCGGCAAGCCGTGATCGACGCCAAGTTGTACGGTCCGCAGGTCGCGGGCGGGTCGACGTCGACGCCGACCAACTGGGACCCGCTGCGCAAGGCCGGTGCCACGGCCCGGGCGATGCTCGTGGCTGCGGCCGCCAAGCAGTGGAACGTGCCGGCGTCCGAGCTCACGACCGAGAACAGCGTCGTGCACCACGCGAAGAGCAACCGCAGCGCCACGTACGGCGAGCTCGCGGAACTCGCGGCGACACTGCCGGTGCCGGATGCCGCCAGCGTGCCGCTGAAGCCGCGCGGAAGCTACCGCCTGCTCGGCAAGCGCATCACGGGCGTCGACAACCCGAAGATCGTGACCGGGCAGCCCCTGTTCGGTATCGATCATCGCGTCGACGGCATGCTCTTCGCCACGTTCACGAAGGCGCCGGCCATCGGCGCGAAGGTCAAGTCCGCGAACATCGAGGAGATCAAGAAGCTGCGCGGCGTGAAGGACGCCTTCATCGTCGAGCAGAAGGGTGATCACATCGCGTTCAGCCCGGCCGGCCCGGCCGTGGCGTCCGGCGTCGCGATTCTCGCGACGACCACGTGGGCCGCGATGCAGGCCAAGAAGCAGCTGAAGATCGAGTGGGACGAGACCGACGCCTCGAAGGACAGCTGGACCGACTACCGCAAGCAGGCTGCCGCCTTCGCGACGAAACCCGCGGCCGCGCAGGTGCTGGGTCAGGCCGGCGATGTCGACGGCGCGTTCGCGGCCGGCAAGACGGTCGAGGCCATGTACACGTACCACTACGTGTCGCACGCCGATCTCGAGCCGCAGAACACGACGGCCTGGTTCAAGGGCGACAGTATCGAGATCTGGACCCCGTCGCAGACGCCGCAGGCGGCCGTCGACGGTGTGGCCGCGCTGCTCGGTCTGCCGAAAGACAAGGTCACGCTGCACCAGCTGCGCGGCGGCGGCGGCTTCGGCCGGCGGCTCGCGAACGACGCGGTGCTCGAGGCCGCCGCCATCTCGAAGCAGGCTGGCGGCATTCCCGTCAAAGTGCAGTGGATGCGCGAAGACGACATGACGTTCGACTACTACCGGCCGGGCGGCTTCCACTCGTTCAAGGCGTCGGTCGACAAGGCCGGCAAGCTGTCCGCCTGGCAGGGACACCTGATCACGGTCAGCCGAGATGGCAAGACGCCGATGACCGCGGCGAACATCGCGCCGACGGAATTCCCGGCCAACGTGCTCGCAAATCAGCGCATGCTGCAGTCGCTGATCGCGTCGAAGATTCCGACGGGGCCGTGGCGTGCGCCGGGCAGCAACGCGATCGCGTTCGCGGTGCAGAGCTTCCTGCACGAGTGCTCGGTGGCCGCGAAGCGGGACCACCTCGAGTTCGTGCTCGAAGTCATGGGCGAGCCGCGCTTCACGGTGCCCGACAACCTGCGTGCCCTGCACACGGGTCGCGCGGCGAACGTCATCAAGACGGTCGCGCAGCGCGCGGGTTGGGGGCGTGAGCTGCCGAAGGGCACGGCGCTCGGTCTCGCGTTCCACTTCAGCCACGCCGGGCACTTCGCCGAGGTGGCCGAGGTCAGCGTCGACGCGAAGAAGAAGGTCACGGTGCACAAGGTGTGGGTCGTGGCCGACATCGGTCCCGTGGTCAACATGAGCGGCGCCGAGAACCAGTGCCAGGGCTCGGTCGTCGATGCGCTCAGCACGGCGATGGGCCTCAAGATCACGTTCGAGAAGGGTCGCGTCGAGCAGACGAACTTCGACAAGTACCCGATCGTGCGCATCGACAAGGCGCCGGAGGTCGACGTTCACTTCATCCAGTCGGAGTACCCGCCGACCGGGTGCGGCGAGCCGGCGTTCCCGCCCGCGGCCCCCGCGATCGCGAACGCGATCTACACGGCGACCGGCCAGCGCATCCGCACGCTGCCGTTCTCGACCGAGGGCTACACGCTATAGGTCTTGTCCCGGAAGCGCGCCGTCGCGGCGCCTTCCGGGACGTGCTTGCGGCGTTCCCGGACCGGGCCCGCGCGGGCCGTGGCCGGAACGTCCACCTACCGACACTCGAAGTTGGCGGCGTCCTCGGGGTTGCCGGCGCCTTTGTAGTGGGCGTGCTGCGGGAACGCGCAGAGCGGTCGGCTGCGACCCGGGAAGGCGGCGCCGGTCGCCGTGACGGCCTCGGGCGCGTGGCCGTGCTCCACCCACTCGACGACTGCCGTCAGCAGGTCGAACTCGTCGAGCGTGGCCTCGCCGCCGCGGCAGTGGCCCATGCCGGGCACGAGGAAGAGCCGGCTCCAGTCGCGCACGGCCTGCTCACCGCCGTTGGCCGTGCCGAGCTTGCGGTAGTACTCGACGGTGTCGAGCGCCGAGAACCACGGGTCGCTGACTCCGTGGTAGAACAACAGCTTGCCGCCATGTCCCGTGAACGTGCTCAAGTTCGTCCACTGGTTCGTGTCGCCGAGCGTCGAGGGCTCGCCGGCGACGGCGGCCGCCTCCGCGTCGATGTCCTGCGTTGCGGGCGGCACGCGGGGCCCCACGGGGCCCGCCGCGCCGTTCAGCACGCCGGGGATCGTGCCGGCGCCGCTCGCGCCGATGCCGGTGTCGTACAGGTAGCCGGGGTAGACGGGCCGGCCGGTCACGGTCCTGGGGCCGGCCATCGCGCCCTTGACGGCGTTGACCTGCGCGGGCGTCAGGCAGCGGTCGTTCTTCGCGCCGCGGCAGGCGAGGGTCGCGGGGTCGAACCGGCACGCGAGCGGATCGAACAGCATGCCGTCCGCGAGGCCATCCTGCGCGTCGCAGACCGCGAGCGCCGAATCGACGATCAGCTTCTTGTCCGTGGCCGAGAGCGCACTGCCGGGAATCACGGCGCCGTTCGCATCGCGTTGGGCGACGGCACCGAGCGCGACGGCCACGGAGCGCATGCCGAGGTTCGAGTACCCGGTGCGCATCGCGGGCGCGCCTGCGACGATGCCGTCGAAATACGTGGGATAGCGCTGCGACATGATCATCGCCTCGCGGCCGCCCGTGGAGCAGCCGACGAAGTACGAGCGCTCGGCGGGCTTGCGGTAGTACGCGTCGATGAGCCGCTTGGCCACCTGCGCGACCTTGCCGTTGGCGACGTACAGGAAATTCAGCGTGGCCTCCTGGTCGGCGAAGAAGCTGCGGTCGAACACGGCTCCCTGGTGGCCGGTGTCGGTGCTGACCACCGCGAATCCGCGCGCCAGCGCCGGCGTGCTGCCTGCCGCGGCGGCGCCGAGCGGCGGATTGACGCTGCCGTTCAGGCCGCCACCGCCTTGGAACAGGAACCTTCCCGTCCAGCTGTCGGGCAGTGCGAGCGCGAAGCGGATGCCGTACTCCACGCCGCCGACGCCGTGGCGCCTCTCGATCACGCCTTCGACGCGGCAGTGCGCCGGCAGCAGTCCCGTGTAGCCGGGGGCACCACCGCCCGCCGGGGTCGCGACGCCCGCGGGCACGCGGGCGGCGGACGTGATCTCGAGCGCCATGCCGGCCAGAGTCACTGCGCGCAGCGCCGCGCACGCGGCGGCCTCCTGTGCGTGCGCAGTCGTCCCGAAGCACGTGCCGGCCAGCGCGCAGCCGAGCGTTGCGAGGCGCCAGCAGGTGGAGTGCGCGCGTGCGGCGAAACGGCTGTGACCGATCATCGTATTCGACTCCGGTGGGTGACCACCGGCCATGATAGGTCGCAACGGGCGGGCGTGACGAGCCGGCCCCGGGCCGTCAGAGGCGCGCGGGCGGCGGCTCGCGGCGCTCGGCTGCACGCTGACAGGCGACGCAGCGCGCGGCGGCCGGCGTCGTCGCGAGGCGCGCCGGCTCGATCGGCGCACCGCAGGCCACGCAGACGCCATACGTATTCGTCTCGATGCGCTGCAGTGCGGCGTCGATCGCGGCGATCTCCTCCATGTCGCGGTCGACCTCGGCCCGATCGACGTCGAGCACGGCGTCGGCTGTGGCGAGGTCGGCGCTGTCCGCAACGTCCTCGAGCAGTCCCGCGCGATCGGCCGTGCGCTTCGCCACGCCGGCCGCGACCTCGGCCGCGAGCGTCGCGCGCCGCGCGAGCAGCGACTGCCGCGCCGCGGTGGAGCTCGTGCCTGCGGTCTCGTCGATGATGCGCCCGAGCGTCGCTTCGACTTCGGCGGCCACTCGCGCGAGATCCGGGTCCTGCGACAGCATGCCGAGCATGGCCGAGGGCCGTATCGTGCTGATCCGGGTCGCGCCGCCGTCCTCGAACACCGAGACCCGGCACGGCAACGCGGCGTTCAGACGCATGTCGCGCTGCAGCACCTTGGATGCCTGTTGCGGGTTGCAGACCTCGTAGATCCGGCACTCGGCCGCGAGCGGGTAGCCCTTGCGCGTGAGCGTGTCCTTCAGATCGTGCACGTGCAGCACCCCGAAGCCATGCTTCTTGACGCTGGCCTCGAGGTCGCGCGCCGCATCGGCGACCGATTTCGTCGTCGTGGCGGAGTAATACATGGCCTGCGGCCTCACGGGCGCGCCTTCGTCTCGGCGTCCTGCTCGAGGCGAATCGCATCGGCGAGCCGCCCGAGCTGCGTGGCGAGGTGCTGGACCACGTCATCCAGCGAGACGATGCCGACGAGCGCGCCGCGCTTGCCGACCACCGGCGCCCGCCGCACGCCCTTGCGGCGCATCTCGCGCAAGGCGAACTCCACGCCGTCGTCCTCGCGCACGCTCAGCAGGTCGCGCGTCATGGCGTCGCCGACCGTGACGGCATCGGCCGGCACGCCCTTGGCGACCACGCCGACCACGATGTCGCGGTCCGTCAGGATTCCGACCGGTACCATGGCGCTGCCGCGCCGTTCCGCGACGATCAGAGTGCCGACGTGCTCTTCGCGCATACGCGCGGCGGCGGCCGCGATGCCTTCGGTCGGAGCGATCGTGGCGACGTTGTGATTGCAGATCAGGCTGACGGTCATAGTTCCCTCCGTGAGAGTTGTGATTGTGTCGGGGCGATGGTGTAGTACCAATACGTATAAGCACTATGCAGCCGGTAGGTACAAGCCACACTAGGCGGTGCCCCGACCATCGAAGAGTCTGGCTGCATTCGAAGGAGACACGATGCGGGAGAAGACCATTCTGGTGGTCGTCGATCCGGCCGCCGGGCCGGGCCAGCCGGTGCTCGAGAGAGCCGGCTGGCTCGCGCGGCAGGGCGGGTCGCGCCTCGAGCTGTTCGCGTGCGACTACGATCCTGCGATCGACTCGGGGCGCGTGGACCGCGTCTGGGTGCCCGAGCCGGGCGCCCGCGAGCAGCTGGTGGCGCGGCACCGGCGCACGCTCGAGGAGTTCGCGAACACGCTGCGCGCGCGCGGCATGGCCGTGACGGTGGACGTCGTGTGGGACCACCCGTTCGACGAGGCCATCATCAAGAAGGCGGCCGCGCACGACTATTGGCTCGTGGCCAAGGATACCCACCACCACAACGTGCTGCAGCGCACGTTGCTGACGCAGACCGACTGGCACCTGATCCGCAAGTGCCCGGCGCCGCTGCTGCTCGTCAAGGATCGCAAGCTCGCGGTCGAGCCGAACGTGCTGGCCGCCGTCGATCCGGTGAACGAGCACGACAAGCCTGCGGCGCTCGACGACCGGATCTTCCACTTCGGAGCCGAGCTCGCAGCGGTCGTGCGCGGTCATCTGCACGTCGTGCACGCGTTCGCGGCGCCGATGGGCGTGGAGCTGCCGCCGGACGTGCGCGAGGTGCTCGCCGAAGAGCATCGCAAGGCCATGCGGGAGTTCCTGGACTCCCACCCCGTCGTCGCCGAGCAGGCGTATCTGTACGAGGGGCTGGCGCACGAGTGCCTTCAGCAGGCGGCCAAGGATCACGCTGCCGACTTCGTCGTGATGGGTGCGGTGGCGCGCAGCGGGCTCAAGCGGCTCTTCATCGGCAGCACGGCCGAGCGCGTGCTCGACCGGCTGCCCTGCGATCTCGTGATCATCAAACCGCTCGGTTTCGAAGTGCCCGAAGGTGCTGAGTAGCATGTCGCTCCGTACGCAGAATGTTCTCCGTATCGTCCGTGCCGCGGCCTGTGCGGCCGCCTTGTTCGCCGGCGCGCGCGCCGGCGCCTTCGACGCCGTGACGCTGAACGACTACAGCGGCGAGGAGCTGTTCGGACGCTTCTGCGCGAGCTGCCACGGCGAGCAGGCGCACGGCGACGGCCCGGTTTCCCGCAGCCTGAACACCGTGGTGCCCGACCTCACGCTGATCAGCGCGCGTTACGGCGAGTTTCCCGCGATGCTGATTCGCGACACGATCGATGGCCGCGGCGTGGACATCCGCGCGCACGGCACGCGGACGATGCCGGTCTGGGGCTACGAGTTCTGGGTGGAAGAGGGCGGCGACGTGACCGCGCAGAACGCGGTCCGCGATGCCATCAACCGGCTCGTGGCGTATCTGCGCTCGTTGCAGCGCGACGGGCGCGACGCAGCCCCGCAACGCAGGTAGCGGCGCGGTCCGCCCGTGGCCGACGCGCCCGTCCAGTACGTCCTGCCACTCGCGAGCGTAGCGCTCGCGGACGTGCCCCGTGTCGGCGGCAAGAACGCCTCGCTCGGCGAGCTGCTGGCGCACCTCGCGCAGTCCGGCGTCCGCGTCGCGGGCGGCTTCGCCACCGACGTGGCGGCCTACTGGGCTTTCGTCGCGGCCAACGACCTTCGCGCCGTCATCGACGGCGCCATCGACGACTACCTCGCGGTCCGTGTGCCTCTCGACCAGGCGGGCAAACGCATCCGCGAAGCCTTCCTGGCGGGCACGCTGCCCGCGGCGGTCGCCGACGCCATCCTCGCCGCGTACCGTGCGCTCGGCTCGCCGGCGGTGGCGGTGCGCTCGAGCGCCACGGCCGAGGACCTGCCGGAGGCGAGTTTCGCCGGGCAACAGGAAACGTTCCTGAACGTGCGCGGCGAACATGCGCTGCTCGACGCCTGCCGCGCCTGCTTCGCGTCGTTGTACACCGACCGCGCGATCGCGTATCGCGAGTCCAACGGCATCGATCAACGGCGCGTCGCGCTGTCGGTGGGCGTGCAGCCGATGGTCCGCTCGGATCGTGGCGGTGCGGGCGTCATGTTCTCCGTCGATACGGAGACGGGCTTCCCGCGCATGGTCGTGATCAGTGCGAACTTCGGTCTCGGCGAGACCGTCGTGCAGGGCAGCGTGGATCCGGACGAGTACCGCGTGTTCAAGCCGCTGCTCGACAACGCGCAGCTGAAGCCGATCATCGAGCGCAAGCTCGGCCGCAAGGAGCAGAAACTGGTCTACGCCGCGGTCGGCACCGGCACCAGCCTGCTGCCGACGAGTGCGCGGCAGCAGCGCACGTTCGTGCTGACCGACGACGAGGCGCTGGAGCTTGCGCGCTGGGCGGTCGCCATCGAGCGCCATTACGGCAAACCGATGGACATGGAGTGGGCCAAGGACGGGCGCACGGGCAAGCTGTACGTGCTGCAGGCGCGTCCCGAGACGGTCCAGGCGCGGCGCGAGTCCGCGCAGCTCATGACCTACAAACTTCGCAACGCCGGCGCCAAGCTGCTTACGGGTGCGGCGATCGGCGAGGCGATTGCGGCCGGGCCCGTATGCCTGCTGCACAGCGCGGCCGACATCGCGCGCTTCGTGCCGGGCAGCGTGCTCGTCACGCCCATCACGGACCCCGACTGGGTGCCCATCATGAAGCAGGCCGCCGCCGTCGTCACGGATCACGGTGGCCGAACCTCGCACGCGGCGATCGTGAGCCGCGAGCTCGGCCTGCCCGCGATCGTCGGCACCGGTTCGGCCACCACCGCGCTGCGCGACGGTCAGGCGATCACGGTGTGCTGCGCGGAGGGCGATACCGGCGTGGTCTACGACGGCCGCGCGGACTTCACCGTGGAGAATCTCGACACCGCGTCCATTCCGGCCACGCGCACGCACGTGCTGCTGAACGTCGGCAATCCCGCGGCCGCGCTTCGCTGGTGGCGGCTGCCGGCCGACGGCGTCGGGCTCGCGCGCATCGAGTTCATCATCAGCAACGACATCAAGGCGCATCCGCTCGCGTTGCTCCGGCCCGAGGCCGTGGCGTCGCGCCGTGACCGAGCGGCGATCGGGCGGCTCACGCGCGGCTGGCCGAGCCCGCAGGAGTACTTCGTCACCAAGCTCGCATCCGGCATCGCGCGCATCGCGGCCGCGCACTATCCGCGGCCCGTGATCGTGCGCACGAGCGACTTCAAGACCAACGAGTACGCGCGGCTGCTCGGCGGCGCGGCCTTCGAGCCGCACGAGGAGAACCCGATGCTCGGCTGGCGCGGCGCGAGCCGGTACTACACGGACTACCGCGAGGGCTTCGCGCTCGAGTGTCAGGCGCTGGCGCGCGTTCGCGACGTCATGGGGTTCACGAACGTGATCGTCATGATTCCGTTCTGCCGCACGCCGGCCGAGGCCGACGCCGTGCTGGCCGTGATGGCGGAGCACGGTCTGAAACGTGGCGAGCGCGGCCTCGAGGTCTACGTGATGTGCGAGATTCCCTCGAACGTGGTGCTCGCGGAGCAGTTCGCGGCGCGCTTCGACGGCTTCTCGATCGGCAGCAACGACCTGACGCAGCTCGTGCTCGGCGTGGACCGGGATTCGGCGCAGCTGAAGTCCCTGTTCGACGAGCGCAACGAGGCCGTGACGAGGCTGATCGCAAGCGTGATCGAGACGGCCCACAAGGCGGGCCGCAAGGTCAGCCTGTGCGGTCAGGCGCCGAGCGACCGGCCCGACTTCGTCGAGTTCCTCGTGGGCGCGGGGATCGATTCCGTATCCGTGACGGCCGACAGCTTCGTGCGCGTGAAGAACAACGTGGCCGCCGCGGAGCGCGGCCGAGGCGTGTAGCCGCTGCGGCGCGAGCCGCCCGTCAGTCGTTGCGCTCCCAGGTCACGCGGGCGTAGTAGCCCTGCTCGTCGTAATGCGTCTTGAGCTCGCCCTGCCAGGCATCCTCGAGCGCGTGTCCGATCCGGCGGGGCAGATGCACGTCCGTCGTCTTGACCTCGAT
Source organism: Gammaproteobacteria bacterium (assembly GCA_035548835.1). Lineage (GTDB taxonomy): Bacteria > Pseudomonadota > Gammaproteobacteria > Steroidobacterales > Rariloculaceae > FEN-1219. The sequence continues at coordinate 24,635 of DASZSB010000018.1, forward strand.
CGTCGCGCCGCTGCGGCGGACGTCCATGACGCGGTGCAGCGGATGCTCGCGGTTCTCGGCCGCCGCCACGTTGCGCACGAGGTGCACGATCTCCTCGGCGTGCGCCGCGGCGAACGAGCCGCCGATGATGACCTCGCCGGCTGGATAGTGATCGTGCGTCCGGCGACAGGCCGGGCAGACCAGGGTCGCGGGTGCGGGCGGAGTCAGGCCCTGCCACCGCCAGCGGCCACGCACGTACGTGGCCCCACAGTCGGGGCAGCGGCGCGGTGTCCGCACTTTCGTGCTGCTGCGGTAGGGATCGTGGATCTCTTCCTGAAGCCGCGGATTGCCCATGTTCACATGGCGCGTGCGGCCGCCCTTGTTCATGACACGTTTGGATTCGCCCATGGCGGAACTATCGTGGATTCGCACGAGCGCCCGCCATACGTAGTTCTAGCTACCCGCGGCGTTCGCGTCAGCCGGCGCCGATCTGGTCGTGGATGGCCGCCAGCAGCTCGTCGGCGCGGATGGGCTTGCTCAGGAAGCGCGCGTTCTCGATGCGGTCCTTCGGGATCTTGCCCGTGTCACCGGTTACGAAAATGACCGGGATGTCGTGGCCGCGGCGCGCGCGAATTGCGCCCACCACGCCGACACCCGTTTCGCCCCCGCGCAGATGGTAGTCGCTGATGATGATGTCCGGCGGCGCCGCGGCGGCCTGGTCGAGCGCCTCGTGCTCGCAGCTCGCGACGCGCACGTCGAAGCCCTCGAGCTCGAGCAGCAGGCTCGTCGCTTCCGCGACGGCGGTCTCGTCGTCCACGACCAGCACGCGGCCGCTGCTCGGTCGCTGGTCGCGTAGGGCTGCCGCGGTCTCCGGCAGCGGCACCTCGGCACGCGGCAGCGTCACGGTGAAGGTGGTGCCGCGGTCGACTTCGGAGGCCACGCGCACGGACGCGTTCAGCAGCGTCGCGAGCCGGCGCACGATCGACAGGCCGAGTCCCAAGCCCTCGGGACGCCGCGTGCCGTGGTCGACCTGGTAGAACTCCTCGAAGATCCTCTCGGTCTGATCCGGCGGTATGCCGACGCCGGTGTCGCGGACGGTGATCTCGAGAGTGTCGCCGGCGCGTTTGCAGGCCACGTCGATGCGACCGCGCAAGGTGTAGCGGATGGCGTTCGCGATCAGATTGCCGAGCAGGCGGCGCAGCAGCTCGGGGTCGGTCAGGCCGCCCTCCGTCGTCGGCTCCACGCGCAGGGCGAGTCCCTTGTCGGTGGCCTGCGGCTCGTAGTCGGAACGCAGGCGATCGAAGACGGCGGCGATCGGGTGGGCCGCGATCTCGGCCTTGACCGCACCGCTGTCGAGCTTGCTGATGTCGAGCACCGAAGTCAGCAGCGCCGCCATCGTGTCGAGCGCGAGCTGCTGGCGCTCGAGCACGCCGCGCAGCGCGGCGTTGTCGCCGGCGTGCCGCATCGCGGTGCTGTTCAGCAGGTTCAGCGTCTGCACGGGCTGGCGCAGGTCGTGGCTCGCGGCGGCCAGCAGGCGGCTCTTGGCGCGATTGGCTTCGATGAGCTGGCGCTCGGTTTCGCGGCGGACCGTGGCGTCGCGGATCGCCGCGACCACGAGCGGGCCCGACTCGCTCGGCACCGGGCTCAGGCTGATCTCGACGGGGAACTCGCGGCCATGCTTGTGCAGGCCGAGCAGGGACAGGTCGCGACCCATCGGTCGGGGCTTGGGCGCGGCGCTGAACTGGGCACGGTGCCCCGCATGCAGGGCACGCATGCGCGGCGGCAGCAGCGTGTCGACGCTCTGGCCCGTGAGTTCGTCGGGCGCGTAGCCGAACGTCTGCTCGACGCGCGCGTTCGCGAACACGATCATCCCCTCGGCATCCACGACGACCGTGGCGTCGGGCGCCAGCTCGAGCAGAGTCGTGGCAAGCTCGCCTGAGGGGATCATGGATCGTTCCGCCGGTGGATGCAGGCGCTAATCAAAGTATGCGCCCCTTTCGAGGCGGACACCAGAAACTTCCGGTCTTCAGAAGACGACACTGGCTGTGGTCCCCTTGTCGGCGGCGCTGGCGATGGTCAGCCGCCAGCCGAACCGGTCGCAGATGCGCTTTGCGAGGTGCAGACCCATGCCGCCGCCGGCCTTGGTGCTGGAACCGCGGGCGAACAATGCGTCGCGCGTGCTGTCGGGAATGCCGCGACCGCTGTCGTCGATCCGCAGCGTCCGGCCTTCGAGCGTCACGCGGATCGTGCCCCTCTCGGTGTGCTCGAGCGCGTTGCGCAACAGGTTGCTGATTACGATCGTCGGCAGCGCCGGGGGCGTGTCCAGCCACAGGTCGGCGCCCGGAGCCGTCTCGAGCGCGAGATCGTGGCGTCCCGCCGCGAGGCCGCGGTAGTCGTCCACGAGCTGGGTCACGATGGCGCCGATCTCGCAGCGCGCCTGCTCGTCGCCCCGGCCGGAGTCCTCGCGCGACAGGAACAGCAACGCCTCGATGAACTCCCGCATCTCGCGCGTCGCGCGCTGCAGCCGGGCCGTGACGCGGCGCACCGTGGGCGGCGGGTCGTGCTGTTCCGCCAGGACCTCCGTGGCGCCCTGGATCACGGCGAGCGGTGTCCGCAGCTCGTGCGCGGCGGCCGCCGTGAAGAGCTGCTCGCGCTCCACGAAGCCGTCGAGGCGCTCCATGTAGCGGTCGAAGGACTCCGCGATCGCCGCGACCTCGCCGCCGAAGTCGGCCGCGATGCGCACGTTGCGCTGGCGCGGGTCGAGTGCCTTCAGCCGTTCCGAAAGCGCGGTGACGGGCGTGATGACCTGGCGCGAGATCCAGAAGCCGAGCACCACCGCGAGCACGCACACCAGGACGACCGCCCCGATCAGGTTGCGGATGATCGGTTCCTCGAGCGCCTCCCACTCGGTGATGTCGTAGCCGACGTAGAGCGGCCGGCCGTCGGCGTTGCCCACGTACACCTGGTAGACCTTGTCGCCGAGGGACACCGCGTGATGGACGCCCGCGGGCAGGTCCGCGAACTCCGGGGGCAGGTCCGCGTTGTCGCGGCCCGCGAAACCGAGCAGCAGGGCGCTGCGCACCGTCGTGACGTTCGGATCCTTGGCGGCGCGCACGGCCAGCGTGTCGAACTCGGCCCGGATGTGGCGATCGAGCACGCTCTGCTCGAGCCGCTCGGCCGCCACGAACACGCTGGCGGCGAAGATGCTGCTGCCGATGGCGGCCAGCGCCAGCATCGCGAGCGTGACGCGGACGCGCAGGCTGCCCAGGCGGAAGCGTCTAGGCGTCGCTGGCATCGGTGAGCCTGTAGCCCGTGCCGTGCACGGTGTGCAGAAGCTTGCGCTCGAACGGCCTGTCGATGGCCGTGCGCAAGGCGTAAATGTGCGCGCGCAGCACGTCGGCGTCGGGCGGGTCGTCGCCCCAGAGCGCGGCCTCGAGCTCCGTGCGCCGAACCACGCGATGGGTATTGGCCATCAGCACGCCGAGCAGCGTGCGCAGGCTCGGGTTCAGGTCGAGCCGTCGGCCCGCGCGCTTCACCGTCTGCGTATCCGGATCGAATTCGAGATCGGCCACCTTCATCGTCCGCGCGGTGCCCGCGCCGCTGCCGCCGCGGCGGCTCAGGGCCTCGAGCCGCACCTCGAGCTCCTTCAGCGCGAACGGCTTCACGAGATAGTCGTCCGCGCCCGCGCGGAAACCCTGCACCTTGTTGTCGAGCTGATCGCGTGCCGTGAGCATCAGCACGGGCGTGCTCTTTTTCGCTTCCCCGCGCAGCTTGCGGCACACGTTCAGGCCGTCGAGCCCGGGCAACATGAGGTCGAGCACGATCACGTCGTAGTCGTGGGTCACGGCGAGGTGCAGGCCGGTGATGCCGTCGGCGGCATAGTCGATCTCGTGACCTTTGGGCGTGAAGTAGTCGCCGATGTTCTCGGCGATGTCGCGGTGATCTTCGATGACCAGTATTCGCATGCTGCGCTCCACGCGCGCGGAGTCCGTCCGCATTTGAGCATTGACCGAGGCTACCCGCCAGCAGCTCAATGCCGTGTCGAAGAAATGTGAAAGATAGGTATAAGCCGCAGATCGCGAGCGGTGACGCAAATATGAGTTTTTACTGACTTTTCTTTGACATCCGTTTACGCAAGATGGGCCGCGCAGACAACCTGGGGGCGCCTCTTGAAAGCTTTGCGGCCGATGGTCCGGAACGTTCGCGGTGCGTACGCGGCGCTGGCGGCGTTGCTGCTCGTCGCCGGCGGGGCGGCCGCCCAGGAGTCGCGCCAGCACCAGCCGCTCACGATCGATCCGACCCTGGACTGGCAGACGCTGATCGAAGCGACGCTGGCCGCGCACCCGCGCAGCGGCGAGCTGATCGCCCGCGCCGACGAGGCGGCGGCCTGGACCACGCGCGGGCGGCAATGGCTGGCCGCCGCGCCCTCGCTGTACTTCACCTATCTGACCGACAGTCCGCTCGACAACCGCGAGCAGCGCGAGTACGCGGGCGGCGTCGAGTTGCCGCTGTGGCGCACGGGCGAGCGTGCGGCCGTGCAGGCGCTGGCGCGCAGCGCATCGGCCGAGAGCGACGCGGCGCGCAGCGCGCTGCGGCTCGAGGTGGCGGGGCTGCTGCGGGGCGCGCTGTGGGACGTCCAGGCCGCCGCGAACGCCAATGCGGCCGCGAAGGAGGCCGTCGAGATTGCCGCCGAGGTGCTGCGCGGCGTCGAGCGCCGCCAGGCGCGCGGCGAGCTGCCGCTCGCGGACGTGCTGCTCGCGCAGTCGGCGCTGCTCGAGCGGCAGCAGGCGGCGATCGCGACGCAGGCCGGCGTGGTCGACGCCGAGCGCGCTTACCAGAGCCTGACGGGCCTCACGCGCCGGCCGGCCGTGTTCGAGGAGCGGCGCAGCGCGCGCGAGGACTTCGACGACACGCATCCGCTGCTCGTGCTGGCCAACGCGTCGATTGCGCGGGCGCGTGCGAATCGCGAGGTCACCGATCTCGCCGCACGCGGCAATCCGCTCGTGACCGTCGGGCCGCGCCGCCAGCGCGACGCGCTGAGCACGGTGTTGAACGACAGCTTCACGATCGGCGTCAAGATGCCCGTGGGCGGGCGCGCGCACGCCGTCACGCAGTCGGCGGAGCAGGGACGGGTCGTCGCGGAAGCGGAGTCGGCCCGCGCGAGCCTGCTGCGGCGGCTCGACCTCGATCTGCACGAGGCCGAGCACGGTCTGCTCGTGCTCGAGGGCTCGCTCGCGCTCGCCGAGCAGCGGCGCGAGCTCGCTGCCCGGCAATGGCGCATGGCGCAGTCGGCGTTCACGCAGGGCGAGATCGAGCTGCGCGACCTGCTGCGCATCCAGGAGATCGACCGCAACGCCAGTCGTGAAGCCGAGCGGCTGCGCATCGAGCGGCAGAGAACCATCGCCGCCTTCAATCAGGCATTGGGAGAAACGCCATGAGCGCATCGGTTGTACGGTTCTCGGTGGCCGCGTGGGCGGCACTGGCGGCCGGCGTGGGGTTCGCGGCGGGCGATCAGTTTCCGGTCACCGACGAGCAGCTCTCGAGGCTCGGCGTCACGCTCGGCGCGGCGCAGCCGGTCGATGTCGTGGAGCTCGCCGCCGTGCCGGCCGAGGTCGTGGTGCCGCCCACGCGGCAGATGCTCGTCAGCGCACCGGCCGGGGGAGTCGTCTCGCGGCTGCTCGTGGCCGAGGGCGACAGCGTGAAGGCGGGCGAGCCCGTCGCGGAGATCGAGAGCGTCGAGTACGTGGAGCGGCAGCGCGACTACCTCGATGCCGCCGCGGCCGCGGCGCT
>DASZSB010000019.1:0-9096 GCA_035548835.1 Gammaproteobacteria bacterium
ACGGCGGTCGGGCTCGCGAAGATCACATTATCCGCGCCGAGCGCCGACAATGCGCGCTTCGTCGCGGCCGGCGGCGCCGGGACGGTGCGGTAGACGTTGAAGCGCGTGCAGCGCGCGCCGGCGGCGGTCAGCGCGCGCTCGAGCGTGTCGCCGGCGTTTTCGGCCAGCGCGAGCAGCACGCGCGGCCGGTTCTTGAGGTCGCCGTCGCGCGCCAGCGTGGCACCGAGGCCCGTGGCCGTGCCGTCGCCGCCCACGAGGTCCACGCGGCCAAGCCGCTCGCGGGCCGCTGCCGCCGTGGCGGCACCCACCACGGCCACGTGTGCACGCGGCAGCGCCTGCGGATGCAGCGCCGCGAACGCCTCGACGCCGCGGCGCGAGGTGAACGCGAGCCAGTCGGCGTCGGCCCCGGCCGCGGCGAGGCCGGCGCGCAGCGCCGGCGTATCGATGCGCTCGCAGTGGATGCAGGGCAGGGCCACTGGCACGGCGTTGCGGTCGGCGAGCCGCGGCGCCCACTCGGCGTTGTCTTCCTCGCTGCGCGTCAGCAGCACGCGGCGGCGCGGCGACGCACTCGTGCTCGGCGTCACGACTCGTCCCCGCCGGCATCGAGCGTGGCCCACGCGGTGGCGCCGAGCTTCTCCGGATCGCGGCCGCGCACGCGCGCGCTGCGCACGATGCCCGCGCGCTCGTGCATCGCGAGCAGCTCGTGAGCGCCGCCGCGCTTCACGCAGTACGCGCCGAACGCGATGTCGCAGCCGCCTTCGGCGCGCGCGAGCGCGTCGCGCTCGGCGAGCACGGCGGTGTGACTCGGGGCGTGATCGATCGTCTCGAGCGCTTCGAGCACGCGTGTGTCGTCGCGGCGGCACTGCACGGCCAGCGCGCCTTGGGCCGGCGCGGGCACGAACTTCCCGGGATCCAGGCGAAGAATTTCGATCTCGCCGAGATCGCCGAGAGAATGTCCGGCTGTGAGGCGTTCGACGCCGGCCGCGGCGAGCACGATGGCGTCGTAGCCGCCGTCCAGCAGTTTGCGCAACCGGGTGGGCACGTTGCCGCGCAGCGGCTCGATGTTCAGGTCGGGGCGAAAGTGCTTGAGCCACACGCGCCGCCGGGCCGAAGCCGTCCCGACCCTGGCGCCCTTGGCGAGAGGAATGAATTGGTCTTTCGCGCCCGCGGGTGCGGAGCGGCGCACGAGCAGCAGGTCGGCCGGGTCGACGCGCCTCGGCACGGCCGCCACGACGAGCTCCGCCGGCGACTTCGTCGGCAGGTCCTTGAACGAATGCACGGCGAAGTCGATGCGGCCCTCGACCAGTGCCTGCTCGATCTCGCGCACGAACACGCCCTGCGGGCCGATCGAGCCGAACAGGGCCGTCTGGTTGTTGTCGCCCGACGTCTTGATGATCGTGAGCTCGACCTCGTAGCCCGTCTCCTCGCTGAGACTCGCGGCGACGGTGCCGGATTGCGTGCGTGCGAGGTCGGAGCCGCGGGTGCCGAGGCGGAGCTTCTGTTTGGCGTTCACTGCGGGCGCTCGCTCGGCGGAGCGTCCAGGGCCGCGCCCTTCAGGGCCGCGCGCAACTCGTCGGCGAACTCGGGCTCGAGGCCGCCCAGGAAGGCTTCGATGGAGCCGTCCGGGCCGTCGTGCAGCAGGCCGCGAAGACCCAAGCACGGGATGTGCGCGAAGCGGCGCGCGAGCACCTCGGCCCAGATCTCGATCGCGGCGCGCTCGGTCTCGCCGAGGCCCTTCAAGTCTTTCTTCAGCAGCCGCTTCACGCCTTCCTGCGCCGTGCGGCGATAGCGCTGCTGCAACGCGCCGAACAGCGGGCCGTAGTAGCGCTCGGTGAAGCGGTCCTGCAGCTGATCGAGCGCCTGGTCCACCTGCTCGCGCGCGGGGCCGGCCTCGAGCAGGCGCGCGGCGCGGTTCTGCTCGGCGCGGCGCACGATCTCGTCCATGCCCACGCGCTCGATCGCGAGCTTGTGGCAGATCGCCGCATCCACGTCGCCGGGCACGGCCATGTCGACGATCAGCGGCGGCTGGCCGCTCGGCGTGTGGGCGGCCAGGCGCTCGAGCGCCGCCTGATTCAGGATCGGCACTCCGGCGCCCGTGGCCGTCAGCAGCGCTTCGACCGCGGGCGGCTCGCGCCGGAACGCGTCGAGGCTCATGTGCTCGGCGCCATGCTGTCGCGCGAGCTCCGCGGCCTTCTCCGGCGTGCGGTTCACGACCACGAACTTCAGCCCGGCCTGCGCCAGCGACACGGCCGCACGCTCGGTCATCGGCGAGACGCCGACGAGCGCGATGCGCCCCGGCGTGCGCGCGATGCGCTCGCGCAGATGCTGCACCGCGATCTCGGCCAGCGACACGCGGCCCTCGGCCAGCTTCGTGCCGCCGCGCACGCGGCCCGCAATCCGCAGAGCCTCCTCGAATACGAGCCCGAGACTCGGGCCGCAGAGGCCGAGCTCGAGCGAGCGCTCCTGGCAGAAGCGGACCTGACCCACGATCTCGGTCTCGCCGACACAGGCGGAATCGAGGCCCGCGGCCGTCAGGAACAGGTGCTCGGCCGCGCCTTCGCCCTGCCAGGCGCGCAGCCGGCGCTCGGCCTCGCCCTGCGCGGCCGCGCGGCCGGTCAGCAGCTGGAACGCGTCGCGGCGCAGGTCCTGCACCGGCGTGCGGTCGCTGCGCGCGAAGATCAGCTCCACGCGGTTGCAGGTGGAGAGGTACGCGAGCTCCGCGAGCTGCATGCGCTGCGCGAAATCCTTGAGTCGTTCCGCGGCCGTGTCCGCATTCAGTGCGAACTCGGCCAGCGCTTCGCTGCCGTCCTGGCGCCACGAGACGCCGACGAGGCCAAGATGCTCGAGCAACGCAGGATCCCCGCGAAAAAGAGGCAGCGCTGAGCCTAGCCCTGCGCTTGGTGCGGATTTGTCACGGTAGTGTCACGGCAGCACACGCGGCGCTTCGGTTTGTACGGAGTGCGAAGCGTTTCGCGCACGGAGTGGATGTCCGGCCGCTCGCGGCGGTTTACGGGTTCGGCGCCGAGGCCACGCGCACGAGGCTGCCCGCGACGATGCCGTCGGGCGGCGTCTCGATCACGCGGTCCGTGGCCTCGATGCCACTCGCGATCTCGACGGTGCTGCCGTTGTCGCGCGCGATGCTCACGTTCTTCAGCACCACGCGGTTCTGCGTGTCGATGGTCGCGACGTAGAGCCCGTTGTGGTCGAAGATCAGCGCACTCGCCGGCACGTGCAGGCGCCCGTCGTGCGGCAGCTCGAAGCGCACGTTCGCGTAGCCGCCCGGCAGCAGCTCGCCGGCCGCGTTGTCGACGGTCAGCTGCAGCAGCGTGGTGCCGGTCGCCACGTCGACGGCGCCCGACTCAGCTTCGACGACGGCGCGGTAAGACTTGCCCTCGCGTTCCGGTACCGAGATCTCGGCCCCCGTGCCGGTCGGCAGGTTTGCGGCGAACACCTGCGGCACGTTCACGTAGACACGCAGCCGGTGCATGTCCGACACGACGAACAGCTCCTTGCCGGTGCCGCCTGCGTTGATCAGCGAGCCCACGTCGGTCTCGCGCGCCGTCACGACGCCGTCGAACGGCGCGACCAATCGCTCGAACCCGTGCAGCGTGCGCAGGCGCTCGACGTTCGCGCGCTGGGACTTCACGGTGGCTTGCTTGGCGGCGGCGTCGGCGACCTTTTCGTCCACCTGCTGTCGCGACACGGCGTTCGTCAGGAGCATCGACTTCCAGCGCGTGGCCGTGGTCTCCGCGAGCGCAGCGTTCGCCTCCGCCGTTGCGAGATCGGCCTCGCCCTGGGCCAGCTGCTGCTCGAGGTCCGGCGCCTCGATCTCTGCCAGCAGGTCGCCGGCCTTGACGTGCGCGCCGATGTCGGACTTCCAGCTCTTGAGGTACCCCGACACGCGCGCGTAGATCGGCGCGCGCGCCAGAGGCTCGAGCCGGCCCGGCAGCTCGAGCACGACTGGCTTCCCCTCGCCGCTCGGATTCACGATGGCGACCGTGGGCGTGGCCTGCTCGTCGGTCCACTGGCGCACGCGGTTGGCGTTCACGTTGCGGCTCGCGATGCCAGCGATCACGACGGCCGCGATCGCGATCGCGGCGATGCCCCCTGCGATGCGCAGCCCGCGCAGCGTGGCGGCGGGAGCGGCGTTGGTGGCGTCATGCGGCATGCGGTTCTCCTTGGACGGGCTGCGTCGCGGCGGCGTTCCTGCCTCGCGAGTGCGCGATGCTGAACATCACCGGCACGAAGATCAGGGTGGCGGCCGTCGCGAACACCAGGCCGCCGATCACGGCGCGGCCGAGCGGCGCATTCTGCTCGCCGCCGTCGCCGAGCCCGAGCGCCATCGGCGTCATGCCGATGATCATGGCGAGCGCGGTCATGAGCACCGGGCGGAAGCGCACGAAGCCCGCCTCGAGCGCGGCCGCCGTCGCATCGCCGAGCGCTGCGAGCCGTTCGCGCGCGAAGCTGATCACGAGCACGCTGTTCGCCGTCGCCACGCCCATGCACATGATCGCGCCCGTGAGCGCGGGCACGGATATGGTCGTATAGGTCACGAACAGCATCCAGACGATGCCGGCCAGCGCGGCCGGCAGCGCGCTGACGATCACGAACGGGTCGCTCCACGACTGGAAGTTCACGACGATCAGCAGATAGATCAGCACGATGGCGCCGAGCAGGCCCAGGATCAGGCCCGAGAACGCGCTCTTCATGGTCTGCACCTGACCGAGCATCTGCACGGACGAGCCGCGCGGCAGATCGCCGGCATGCGCGCGCACCACGGCGTCGACGTCGGCGGCGACGGCGCCGAGATCGCGGTTCTGTGTGGTCGCGTAGATCTGCACCACGGGCTGGATGTTGTACTGCGAGAACACGGCGTTGCCTGCCGTGCGGTGCACGTCGGCGATGGCGCCGAGCAGCTGCGGCGTGCCGCCCGCGGCCGTGATGGGCAGGCCCTGCAGCGCGGAGAGATTGCCGAGGTCGTACTGCGGCGTCTGCATCACGATCGGATACTGCACGCCCGTCGCCGGATTCAGCCAGAACGTCGGGGCGACCTGGCTCGAGCCCGCGAGATTCACGACGAGGCTGTTGGTCACGTCCCGCTCCGTGAGGCCGGCGTACAGCGCACGCGTGCGGTCCACGTTCACGTCGAACGCCGACAGGCTGCGCGACTGCTGGATGCGCACGTCCGCGATGCCCGCCACGTGGCGCAGATCGGCGAGCAGCTTCTCGGCGTAGGCGAAGTTGTCCGCCAGGTTGTTGCCGCGGATCTGCAGGTCGATCGGCGCCGGCGCGCCGAAGTTGAGTATCTGGCTCACGATGTCGGCCGGCGTGAACGAGAACGTGGTGCCGGGGAAGCGCCGCGGCAGCTCGGCGCGCAGGCGCTCGACGTACTCTGCGGTCGGCCGGTGGCCTTCGCGCAGCGAGATCTGGATGTCGCCGTCCTGTGCGCCGATCGAGCCCGTGTTGTTGTAGGACAGATTGATGCCCGACGTAGGCAGGCCGATGTTGTCGACGGTGGACGCGATCTCGGCCGGCGGAATGATTTCGCGGACGGCGCCCTGCACGGCCGCGAACGTGCGTGCGGTCTCCTCGATGCGCGTGCCGACCGGTGCGCGCGCGTGGATCATGATCTGGCCCGCGTCGACCGACGGGAAGAAGTCGGTTCCCAGGAACGGCACCAGCGCAAACGAGCAGACCACGAACGCCAGGAACGAGACGACGAATGCGGCGCGATGGCGCAGCGCGAGCCCGAGCAGCGCGCGGTAACCGCGGCGGGCGCGCTCGAAGCGTGCGTCGAACGCGCGCTGCATCCGCACGAACACGTTCGACGCCGCGGCCGGCGCCTCGCCGGCGTGCGCCGCATGCGGTTTCAGCAGGTATTTCGCCATCGTGGGCACGAGCGTGCGCGACAGGATGAACGAGCACACCATCGCGAACATCACCGCTTCGGCCATCGGGATGAACAGGAAGCGCGCCACGCCTTCCAGGAAGAACATCGGCACGAACGCGATGCAGATGCACAGCAGCGATACGAACGCCGGTGTCACGATCTGCGCCGCGCCGTCGAGGATCGCGGTTTCGACGTTCTTGCCATGCTCGAGGTGCCAGTTGATGTTCTCGATCGTGACGGTCGCGTCGTCGACCAGGATGCCGACCGCGAGTGCGAGCCCGCCGAGCGTCATGATGTTCAGCGTCTCGCCGATCAGCGACAGCAGCGCGATCGAGCCCAGCACCGAGAGCGGGATCGATACCGCGATGATCACGGTCGAGCGCCAGCTGCCGAGGAACATCAGGATCATGAGGCTCGTGAGCGCGGCCGCGATGACGCCTTCGACGGCGACACCGCGGATCGCGCCGCGGACGAACAGCGACTGATCGCCGATGGCCTTGACCTCGAGGTTGTCCGGCAGCGACGCGCGCATGTCGCGAACCATCTGCTTGATGCCCTCGATGATCGCGAGCGTGGACGCCGAGCCGTTCTTGAGCACGCTGATCAGCACGGAGCGGCCGCCATCGACGTGCACGATGTTCGTCTGCGGCGGATTGCCGTCGCGCACGTGCGCCACGTCCCGCAGGTAGACGACGGCGCCGCCGGCGAGCTTGATCGGCAGGTTGCCGAGCTCCTCCATCGCGGACGGGCTGTTGTTCAGGTTGATGGGGTACTCGTAGCCGCCGATCTTCTGCGTGCCGACCGGCGTGATCAAGTTCTGCATGGCGATCGCGTTCGCGATGTCCTGCCCCGACAGCCCGCGCGCCTGCGCCGCGACCGGATCGAGATCGATCTGCACCTGGCGCTGCTTGCCGCCGTAGGGACCCGGGATTGCGGCGCCGGGCACCGTCACGAGCCGCGTGCGCACGTAGTTCTGGCCGAGGTCGGACAGCGCCTGCTCGGTCATGCCCTGGCCCGAGAGCGCGAGCTGGATGATCGAGACGGTCGACGCGCTGTAGTTCAGGATCAGCGGCGGCGTCATGCCCTGCGGCATCTGCCGCAGCAGCGTCTGCGCGATGGCCGTGACCTGCGCGTTGGCCGTGTTGATGTCCACGGTCGGCTGGAAAAAGATCTTGATGATCCCGAAGCCCGTGTAGGAGTTCGCCTCGATGTGCTCGATGTCGTTCACGGTGGTCGTGAGCGCGCGCTCGAACGGCGTCGTGACGCGGCCGGCCATGGGGTCCGGCGGCAGGCCCGTGTACTGGAACACGACCGCAATCACGGGAATCCTGATGTTCGGGAAGATGTCGGTCGGCGTGCGCAGCGCGGCCGCCACGCCGGCGATCAGGATCAGCAGCGCCAGCACCGTGAAGGTATACGGACGGCGCAGCGCGATGCGAACGAGGCCGAGCATGACCGTGGTATTTCAGAATCCCGGGAGGGTGGGCCCGGGGGCTGCGGCCAGCGAAGTCGCTGCGCGGCTCCGTCTGCCGGGCGTCATCCACGCGCAGACTAGCAAAAGTGTCCCGCCGCACGGGTTAAGAAACATTCATCCTGCGGATGCTCCGGTGGGTCGCATTGCGGCGCGCGATGCACGTCTCGCCCGGTGACGGATGCCCGGAAACCGCCGGATTGCCTGCCCGCGCCGCGGATCGCGGGCGGATGGCGGGGGGAGACGGTGGGCGCCGCGACCTCCTGCTTATTGTTACAAACGTAACATGGCAGTCGTGGCCGTCACGGCCGCCGGTCCCGCGCCGCCGCTCTGTCGCGCGCCGCGTGCGGCGCATTTATGTCCACTGGCGACCTGCGTCACGGCCAACCCTGCTACGTTCGTGGGGCAGTGCGCACCGGGCGCACCTTCGATAACAACAAACCGGCGTCATCCCCTCGCGGGCTCGACGCCGAGGGCGACCGCCATGAAGAACGACAAGAACGCTCACGGCGACGACTACCAGGTTGACGATGCGGCGACGGGCGAATATCCCGTGCTGTTCGACGCGGTCGGCGAGCCCACGAGCCCTCTGCCCGCGCAAAACGGCGCCGCGCACGACGTGACCGTCGAGAGCCTGCGCCCGCCCGCCGGCGAGGAAGCGCAGGTGTCCGGCTGGCTCGCCGATCTCGAGGCCGAGATCGCGCGCCTGCACGATCGCTGGCAGCAGGTGGAGCAGGGCTTCAGCGCCAAGGACTCGCTGATTGCCGGGATGAAGCAGGAGATCGCGACGCGCGACTCCACGCTCGCCGAGCTACACACGCGGCTCGAGCGCAACGCCGATGCGCTGAAGTCGCTCGAGCGCTCGCTCGCCGACAAGACGGCCGAGGCCACCCATCTCTCGGCCGAGGTTGCACGCCATGTCGCCGCGCACGAGCAGGACGCCGCGGCGCTGGCGGCGACGGCAGCAGCGCGGGAAGCCGTGCAGCGCGATCTCGACGCCGCGCGCGCGGACATCGCACGCCTGAACGCCGACGTGAGCCGCGAGCAGGCGGCCGTGCAGGCGCTTGCAAGCCGCAACGAGCAGCTCATGGCGGCGCAGGCGACGATGACGCTGCGCATCCAGGAGCTCGAGACGTACATCGACGGCCGCGCGCAGAGCTGGTCGGGGCTGAAGCAGGAGATCGCCGAGCAGAAGAGCACGATCGCGCGGCTGGAGAAGGGACTGAAGACGAAGGACGCCGCGATCGAGGATGCCGCGCGTGCACGGCGCGAGCTCGACCAGAAGCTCGTGGAGCTCGAGCGGCTGAATCTCGAGCTCACGGGCCGGCGCAAGGAGCGCGAGGATGCTTACGAGGAGCTGCAGCGCAAGCTCGCCGGGCATTTCGCGCTGGCCGAGCAGCTGAAGGCCGATCTTGCGAAGCGGGCGGGCGAGCACGATCGTCTGCTCGCCTCGGCCACGGCCGATCGCGCGCTGCTCGCGACTCTGGAAACCGCCGTTCGCGACAAAGACGCGGCGCTGGACTCGCTGCGTGCCGAGCTCGCTGCCGAGCGCGCGGCCGCCGACGAGCGCCTGCGTGCGATCGAGCGCGCGCTGACCGAGCGCGATGCCGCGCTCGCGCAGAGCCGCGAGCAGGCCGAGCAGCAGACGGCGCTCGCGGCGAAGCTCGCCGCCGAGCTCGACGTCAAGCGCTCGAGCGTGGATCTGCTGCAGCGCAACGTGCAGCGCATCACGAAC
>DASZSB010000020.1:0-6477 GCA_035548835.1 Gammaproteobacteria bacterium
CGAGCCGCAGGGATGCGATTTCCGGCGTGTCCCGCGAGGGGGCCTTCGCGTCGATGGCGCGAGCGATGCGCGCAGCCGCTCGCGGTTCACGGAACGAGTTGTGCAATCATGCACACGCAACACCGGATTCGAGTGATGGGGATGGACGCGAGTCACTTGTGGCTGCCGTATCGGCAGATGAAGACGGCGCCCGCGCCTCAGGTCGTCAGGCGAACCGACGGCGTGCGGCTGTATCTCGCGGACGGGCGCGAGCTGATCGACGGCGTGGCGTCGTGGTGGACGGCGTGCCACGGCTACAACCATCCGCACATCCGCGCCGCCGTCGCGGCGCAGCTGCAGAGGATGCCGCACGTGATGCTCGGTGGGCTCGTGCACGAGCAGGCCGCGGAGCTCTCGCGGCGGCTCGCGGCGCTGCTGCCGGGCGAGCTTAAGCACGTGTTCTTCTCGGAGTCGGGCTCGGTCGCCGTCGAGGTTGCGATGAAGATCGCGCTGCAGTACCGCTTCAACCGTGGCGAGCCTGGGCGCACCAGATTCGTGAGCTTCAGCCACGGCTATCACGGCGACACCTTCATGACGATGTCGGTCTGCGATCCAGAAGAGGGCATGCATCAGCTGTTCGGCGGCGTGCTGCCGCGCCAGCTCGTGCTGCCGCTGCCGACGACGCCTGATCTCGCGGCCGAGTTCGAGAGTGCGCTGGCCGCGCATGCCCGCGAGCTCACGGCCGTGATCCTCGAGCCGCTCGTGCAGGCCGCGGGCGGCATGAAGTTCCATTCGCCGGAGGTGCTCGCGCACGTCGCGGCGGTCGCGCGTCGTCACGGCCTGTTACTGATTCTCGACGAGATCGCCACGGGCTTCGGCCGCACAGGCACGTTGTTCGCGTGCGAGCAGGCGGGCGTAATGCCCGACCTCATCACGCTGTCGAAAGCGCTGACGGGCGGCACGCTACCGCTCGCGGCGACGGTGGCGAGCAGCGATGTGTACACCGCGTTCCTGTCGGACGACGCGAGTCATGCCCTGATGCACGGTCCCACCTACTCGGGGAACGCACTCGCCTGCGCGGCCGCCAATGCGTCGCTCGATCTCTTCGGCAGCGAGCCGCGCCTGGCGCAGGCGCGCGCGATCGAGGCGCAGCTGCGAGACGGCTTTGCGGCGTGCCGCTCTCTGGGTGGCGTCGCCGACGTGCGCGTGAAGGGCGCGATCGGAGTCGTGCAGCTCGCACGCACGCCGCGTCTCGAAGCGCTGCGACAGCGGTTCGTGGCGCACGGCGTATGGGTGCGGCCGTTCGGCGACGTCGTGTACCTGATGCCGCCGCTCGTGATCGGCCCCGACGATCTCGAGCGGCTGATCGCCGCCGTCTACAACGTGCTGGTCGAAGCGGCCGCGGCCGCCGAGCTCTAGAAGCCCGAGCTGTTCGGCGGCGGCGGCTTGCCGAGATTCGCGTAGCGGTTCGGGATGAAGTCGCCCGTGATCATCTCGTGATACGAGAGGCCCGGGCCCACCATCGGATACACACCCGCTTCCGGATCGATGACCGCCTCGAGGAACGCCGGGCCGTCGAAGTTCAGGAACTCCTCGACCACGCGCGGCACGTCGGCCTTGGCTTCGAGACGCTTCGCGAAACCGAAGCCGTCGGCCTGCGCCGTCTTGATGAAGTCCTTCTTGCGCAGCGATTTGTCGCTCGAGGCGAGGCGACCCTTGAAGAACAGGCGCTGCCACTGCATGACCATGCCGTCGCCGAAGTTGTTCAGCACCAGCACCTTGATCGGCAGCCCGTAGGTGGTGACCGTCTCGAGCTCGCCCAAATTCATGCGGATGCTCGCGTCGCCGTCGACGTCGATCACGAGCTTGTCGCGACGCGCGAACTGCGCGCCGATCGCAGCGGGCAGGCCGAACCCCATCGTGCCCATGCTGCCCGACGTGAGCCACTGGCGCGGCTCGCGGAAGTCGCAGTACTGCGCGGCCCACATCTGATGCTGGCCGACGCCGCTCGTGACGATGGCCTCGCCCTTGGTGATGCGATTCATCGTCTCCATGACGTACTGCGGCTGGATGCGCGGGCTCTGGCGATCGTAGTTGAAGCCGTACTTCGCCTTCAGCTCCGCGAGCTCGGTGTGCCATTCGTCGAAGCCCACGTTGAAGCCGGTTTTGCGGCCGTACGCGACGAGCGCGTCGAGCGCATTCGGCAGCAGGCCCACGTGATGCCAGTCCGCGCGCTTGACCTTGTGGATTTCCGAGGGATCGATGTCGAAATGCAGCACGCGTTTCGCCTTCGCGGCGAATTTCGCGGGCGCGCCCGCCACGCGATCGTCGAAGCGGGCGCCGACGGCGATCAGCAGGTCGCAGTCGTCGACCGCGTAGTTCGTGCAGGCCGCGCCGTGCATGCCGAGCATGTGCAGCGACAGCGGGTGCTTGGTGTCGAAGCCGCCGAGGCCCATCAGCGTGCTGGCCACCGGGATCTTGTAGGTGCTCGCGAGCGCGCGCAGCGCGGCGCTGGCGTTGCCGTTGATGACACCGCCGCCGGCGTAGATCAGCGGCCGTTTGCTCTCGGCGAGCATGCCGAAGAACTGCTGGGCGAGCGCATCCGTCAGCGCGTTGCCTTCCACTTCCGCGAGCCGCTGGCGGTAGCCCGGAATCGGCAGGTGGCTCTCGCCACGGAACGTGCCCTGCCAGTTCTGCACGTCCTTCGGCACGTCGACGACGACGGGGCCCGGACGGCCCGAGCGCGCGATCTCGAAGGCCGTGCGCATCGTGGCCTCGAGGCGCGTGGGGTCCGTCACGAGGAACACGTGCTTCGCGACCGAGCCCATGATCGAGGTGACCGGGGCTTCCTGGAACGCGTCGCTGCCGATGGCGCCGGTCGAGACCTGGCCGCAGATCACGACGATCGGGATCGAGTCGGCCATGCAGTCGCGCACCGGCGTCACACAGTTCGTGGCACCCGGGCCCGACGTCACGATCACGACGCCGACGCGGCCGCTGGCGCGGGCGTACCCCGCGGCCATGAACCCCGCGCCCTGCTCGTTGGCCGGCACGATCAGCGGCATGGGCTCGGTGCCGTTGCGGCTGTTGTCCGCGTTGTAGCGGAACACGGCGTCGTAGGTCGGCAGGATGGCGCCGCCGCTGTAGCCGAAGATCGTGTCCACGCCTTCGTCGGCCAGTACCTGGACGATGATCTCCGCGCCGGTCATGGCTGCGCCGGCCAGCGGGTGCGACCGGGTGATCATCTGTTGCGTCGAGGTATCCATGGTGTCCGTAGCCGGGGTGGTTGAGCGTCGAAGTAGACAGCGGCCTTCGGAGTTTTGACGAAAAGGGAGTGCATTGCAATAGCTGTTGTTCTGCGCCAACATGGTGGGCTTCCGTTTGTCGGCGCTCCGGACCGGTCATGCGACACATCATTTCCATCCTTCTGCAGAACGAGGCAGGAGCGCTCGCCCGCGTGGCGAACCTGTTCTCTTCGCGTGGGTACAACATCGAGAGCCTGAACGTGGCGCCCACGGCGGATGCGACCGTATCGCGCCTCACGCTGGTGACGACGGGCTCCGACTCGGTCATCGAGCAGATCACGAAGCAGCTCGGCAAGCTCATCGACGTCGTCGAGATCACGGACATGACGAGCTCCGATCACATCGAGCGCGAGCTCGCGTTGTTCAAGCTGCGCGTCGCCGATGGCGACGCAGGCAAGCTCGCGATCGTGCTCGAGCAATTCGACGCGCGCGTGCTCTCCGACACGCACGATCAATACACGGTCGAGGTCGCCGGCGGCAGCCAGGAGATCGATCGCTTCCTGAAGCGCGTGGCCGGCATTTCCAACGTCGTCACGGTGGTGCGCAGCGGCGCGATGGCGGTGTCGCGCAGCGCCTCCGCGCTCGAGCAGAGCTGAGCCGGAGCCGGCGTCTGCGCGTCACCAGAAGAACGCCATGAGCACCGCAGCGCCCATCACGCACGCCGAGCACCTCGCGAACGCGCGCAAGGTCGTCGTCAAGATCGGCTCGGCGCTATTCGTCGATCAGCAGACCGGCGCGCTCGATCGCGTCTGGCTCGAAGGCGTGTGCGCCGACGTGGCCGAGCTGCGGCGTGCGGGCAAGGACGTCGTGATCGTGTCGTCCGGCGCCGTCGCGCTCGGCCGGCGCGAGCTCAAGATCGACCCGCGCCGGCTCGAGGAGAAGCAGGCCGCTGCGGCGACGGGCCAGATCGTGCTTGCTCACGCCTATTTCGAGATTCTGCGCAGCTTCGGCGTCACCGCGGCGCAGGTGCTGCTCACGATCGACGACAGCGAGAGTCGCCGCCGGTATCTGAACGCGAGCGCCACATTGTCGACGCTGCTCGGCTACGGCGCCGTGCCCGTCGTGAACGAGAACGACACGGTCGCCACGCAGGAGCTGCGGTACGGCGACAACGACCGCCTGGCGGCGCGTGTCGCGCAGATGGTCAGCGCCGACTGTCTCGTGCTGCTGTCGGACGTCGACGGGCTCTACACGGCGGATCCGCGCCGCGACAGCACGGCGCGCTACGTCGAGGAAGTCACGGAGTTCACGCGCGAGCTCGTCGACATGGCCGGCGGGCCCGGCTCGAGTCACGGCTCCGGCGGCATGCGCACGAAGATCGAGGCGGCGCGCATCGCGATGGGCGCCGGCTGCCGCATGTGCATTGCCTCGGGGCGCCTCGCGCGGCCGATCAGCGTGCTGCTCGGCGGCGGCAAGGCCACGTGGTTCCTGCCGAGCGCCACCCCCGGCGCCGCACGCAAGCAGTGGATCGCGGGCACGCTGAAGCCGAAGGGTGTGGTGCGCGTCGATGCCGGCGCGGAGCGCGCGCTGCTCGGTGGTCGCAGCCTGCTGCCGGCCGGCGTCACGGCCGTCGAAGGGCAGTTCGAGCGCGGCGACGCGGTCAGCGTGGTCGCGACAGACGGCCGCGAGCTCGCGCGCGGGCTCGTCGCGTACGCCGCCGACGAAGCGCGGCTGATCGCGGGCCGCCAGTCGGCCGGCATCGCCGAGGTCTTGGGCTACAGCGGTCGCGATGAGATCATTCACCGCGACGATCTCGTTCTTGTCGGTTCCGGCAGGTAGTCATGAGCACCGCAGAGCAGAATGTTCCCCGCAGCCTCCTCGAGCAGATGCACGAGGTCGGTCGGGCCGCACGCGCCGCGGCGGCCGAGCTCGCGCAGGCGAAGCCGGCCGTGAAGCGTGCCGCGCTCGAATCGGCTGCGCTCGAGCTGCGCGCCGCGCGCGCCACCGTGCTGCGAGCCAATGCCGAGGACGTGGCGGACGCCAGGGCGCGCAACCTGTCCGGCGCGATGATCGATCGCCTGGCGCTCGACGAGAAGCGAATCGAAGCGACTGCGGCCGGTCTCGAGACCGTGGCCGCGCTCGAGGACCCCGTGGGCCAGGTCATCGCCGCGTGGGAGCGCCCGAACGGCCTCAAGATCTCGCGCGTGCGCGTCCCGCTCGGCGTGATCGGCATCATCTACGAGAGCCGCCCGAACGTGACGGCAGACGCCGCGGCGCTGTGCCTCAAGAGCGGCAACGCGGCCATCCTGCGCGGCGGCTCGGAGAGCGCGCGGTCGAGCGCCGCGATCCACGCCTGCCTGCGCCGCGCGCTCGTGCGGCACGGGCTGCCTGAGAAAGCGGTGCAGATGGTCCCCACGCAGGACCGCGACGCCGTCGGCATCATGCTGCGCGACATGACGCAGTACATCGACGTGATCGTGCCGCGCGGCGGCAAGGGGCTCGTCGCGCGCGTGCAGCAGGACGCGCGCGTACCGGTCATGGCGCATCTCGAGGGCATCTGCCACACCTACGTGCACGCGGGCGCCAATCTCGAGATGGCGCGCAGGATCGTCGTGAACGCGAAGCTGCGCCGCACGGGCATCTGCGGTGCGACGGAGACCGTGCTGATCGATCGCGCCTGCGCGGCCACGCATCTCGCGCCGATCGTGCGCGACCTGCTCGACAAGGGCTGCGAGGTGCGCGGTGACGTGCCGACGCAAGGCAGCGACCCTCGGGTGAAGCCGGCGGCGGACAGCGACTTCGGCCAGGAGTTTCTCGACGCGATCGTCGCGATCCGCGTGGTGGACGGTCTCGACGAGGCGCTCGCGCACATCCGCCGCTACGGCTCGGCGCACACGGACGCGATCGTCACGGACGACGCCGCGGCGGCCGAGCGCTTCCTGACCGAGCTCGACAGCGCGATCGTGCTGCACAATGCGTCGACACAGTTCGCGGACGGGGGCGAGTTCGGCATGGGTGCGGAGATCGGCATCGCGACGGGCAAGATCCACGCGCGCGGGCCGGTCGGCGCGACCGAGCTCACCAGCTACAAATATGTCGTGCGCGGCACGGGCCAGATCCGACCGTAGCGCCGGCTTGGCTCATCGTCCTTCTATCGCCGCGAGCCCGCAATCGGCCGAGTGCCAACGTGCCGGCGGCGCGAGAGCGCCCTTTCGGCACCGCCGCAAGTACGTCCCTGTAGGCTGCGTCGGCG
>DASZSB010000021.1:0-7504 GCA_035548835.1 Gammaproteobacteria bacterium
AGCGATGCCAGTACACGTCGGGTCACGTTATTTCCTCCATGATCAGGGGCTGCGGCAGGCGCTTCCCGTCAAGCATGACGGACCCATTTTCGAGCCGCAACCGGCCGGCAGCGAACCATTCGACAGCGCGAGGCAGGATCAAGTGCTCGCCGACGTGCACGCGCGCTGTAAGGGATTCGACAGTGTCGCCGTGCCCGACCGGCAGGCGGTACTGGATGATCGGGGGACCGGCGTCGAGCTCGGCGGTCACGAAGTGCACGGTGGCGCCGTGCCAGGCCTCGCCGGCCTCGAGCACGCGCCGATGCGTGTCGAGCCCGGGGTAGCTCGGCAGCAGCGACGGATGGACGTTGAGGATTCTGCCTGCGTAACGCGCGACGAATCCGGGCGAGAAGATCCGCATGAACCCCGCGAGCACCAGCAGGTCGGGGGAATATTCCGCGAGCAGCGCGGCCAGCGCTTCGTCGTAGGCTTCGCGGGTCATGTTCTTGCCGCCCAGGTGCCGGGCCGGCACACCCGCGTTCCGTGCGCGGACCAGGCCGCGTGCCGCGGCGCGGTTGCTCACGACGACCGCGATCTCGGCGCCGAGCGTGCCGGCGGCCGCGGCGTCGAGCAGCGCCTGCAGATTGCTGCCTTCGCCCGAGATCAGGACCGCGACACGCGGCGCGGGCCGGTTCAAACGATCGTCACCAGCTGTTCGGCGTCGGGCACCACGGAGCCGATCGCGCTGGCGCGTTCGCCGAGCGCGGCGAGCTCCGCCAGGGCGGTGTCGACATCGGCGGGCGAGACGATCGCCACCATGCCGATGCCGCAGTTGAACGTGCGATGCATCTCGCGAGGGGTGACACCGACGGATTCGAGCCAGCCATACACGGCCGGCGCTTGCCAGGTGCTGCGCTGCAGCGTCACGCCGAGGCCGGCGGGCAGCACGCGCGGAATGTTCTCGAGCAGGCCGCCGCCCGTGATGTGCGCGAAACCCTTGATCGCCACCTTGCTCACGAGCTTCAGCACCGGCCGCGCGTAGATCTTCGTCGGCGTCAGCAGGTGCTCGATCAGCGGCCGGCCCTCGAGCATCTCGCGCGGCGCGTTCGGGCGGCTCTTCAGGATGTGACGGATCAGCGAGAACCCGTTCGAGTGCAGGCCCGACGAGCCGATGCCGATCACGGTGTCGCCGGCCACGATGCGCGAGCCGTCGATGATCTTCTCCCGCTCGACGATGCCGACACAGAAACCCGCGAGATCGTACTCGCCCGGCGTGTGCATGCCGGGGTGCTCCGCCGTCTCGCCGCCGATCAGCGTGCAGCCGGCCACCTCGCAGCCGTGCGCGATGCCCGCGATGACGCGCGTCGCGATCTCGACGTCTAGGTGCGGCGTGGAGAAATAGTCGAGGAAGAACAGCGGCTCGGCGCCGACGACGGCCACGTCGTTCACGCACATGGCCACGAGGTCGATACCGACCTCGTCGTGGGCGTCGTGGTCGATCGCGAGCTTGAGCTTCGTGCCCACGCCGTCCGTGCCCGAGACCAGCACGGGGTCCTCGTAGCCCTTGGGCACGCGGAACAGGCCGCCGAAGCCGCCGAGCCCGCCGATGACTTCCGGACGCACGGTACGTTTGACGGCGGGCTTGATGCGCTCGACCAGTTCGTCGCCGGCGTCGATGTCGACGCCCGCGTTCTTGTAGGTGAAGGGTCCAGTCGATGCCATCGATCGGGCTCCGGACGAAAGTAAGGGGAGGAAGTTGGCGGCTATAATAAGCGCGTCACTCGATCGTGGACAGGGACATGTGTATGGGAGCAGGGTTGCGGTCGTTGCTGTGCGGGCTGACTGCCGCTGCCATGCTGGCGGGCTCCCTGGCCGTGCACGTGGCGCGAGCGGCCACGATGCAGAATCTCTACCTGGTGACGGTGACGCCCGACCCGGCGGCTGCCGACCGGCGTGCGGCAGCGATCAAGGCTGCGATGGGTCGGCTGCTGATCCGCGTCACCGGGGATCGCAACGCGCCGTTCGATCCGGCCCTGCAGTCGATGCTGAACGACGCCGGCCGCTATCTGAACTCCTACGGACTCGACCGGCAGGGCCAGGCTCAGGTCGGGTTCATCGCGAGCCGGGTGGACCAGGAGCTGGCGGCCCTGCAGAAGCCGGTATGGGGACCCGAGCGGCCGCTGACGCTCGTGTGGATCGCCGTCGACGACGGTGCCGGCGGTCGTGCGCTGCTCGGCGCCAACGACACGCCCGAGCTCGGTCTCGAGTCGGTGCCGGGCATGAACGAGCGGCTCGCGGCGCTGCGCAAGGACCTGCTGGCCGTTGCCGACGAGCGCGGGTTGCCCGTCACGCTGCCGCTGCTCGACGCCGAGGATCTGAGCGCCGTGAGCTTCGCCGACGTATGGGGTGGATTCGAGGATCGCGTGGCGGCGGCATCGTCCCGGTACGGCGCCGACGCTCTCCTGATCGGCCGTGTGCGGCCGGGCATCGTCGGGAACGAGATCGAGTGGCTGTTCGTCGTCGGGCCGGAGCGGCAGACGCTCGATACTTTCGGTTTGCGCGACGGTCTCGACGCGGCCGCCGACCGGTTTGCGGCACAGTTCGCGACGCTCGGCGGTGCCGGTGCGGCGGCGATCACCGTGCTGAACGTGCGCACTTCGGCCGACTACGACCGCGTGGTCAGCTACCTCGAGCAGCAGAGCGTGCTGCAGACCGTCGATGTGGACAGCTTCGACAACGGCGTGCTGAATCTGCGCGTGACGGCGCGCGGCGATGCGCGCGTGCTCCAGCGCATCCTGGCGCTCGGTAACGTCCTGAAACCCGCTGCCGGCGATCGACCCGTCAGCGCGCTCGTGTTCGAGGTCGCGCGCAGCGGGGCCGAGCGGTGAGCTGGCGGTTCGTACCGAACGCGATCTGTGTCGCGCGCATGCTGCTCGTGGTGCCGTTGGTGGCTGCCATCGGCCAGGGGCGTTATCGTGCCGCGCTCGTGATACTCGTGATCGCGGGGCTTTCGGACGGCCTCGATGGCTTCCTCGCGAAGCGTTTCGACTGGCGCACGCACCTCGGTGGCCTGCTGGATCCGGCGGCGGACAAGCTGCTGCTCGTCGCCACGTTCCTCGCGTTGGCCTACGTGGGTCTGATGCCCCATGGCGTGGTCGGTATCGTCGTCGGGCGCGACGTGGTCATCGTGCTCGGGGCGCTCTGCTATCAGCTGCTCATCGCCCCCGTGCAGGGCGAGCCGACGGCCATCAGCAAGCTGAACACCGCGTGCCAGCTCGCGTTCTGCTTCTTCACGCTGACGTCTGCGGCCTTCGGCTGGCCGCGAGCGCCGTCGCTGCTGCTGCTCGGCGCAGGCGTCGTGTTCACCAGCCTCGTCAGCGGACTGACCTACGTGCTGCGCTGGAGCACGCGCGCCTGGCACGTCGCGCATCAGCGCGGCTAGAGGAGCAGACGCGGTGGCGCAGTTGCCGCTGGCCCTGGCGCTCGCCGATCATGCGAGCTTCGCCACGTTCGTCGCCGGTGACAGCCACGCGGCGCTCGGGCACGTGCGTGCGGTCGCGGGCGGAGCGGGTGACACGCTGTGGCTCTGGGGAGCCGCCGGCTGCGGCAAGTCGCACCTGCTGCAGGCGGCGTGCCGGGCCGCGACCGAGGGCGGGCGGCGTGCGATGTACGTCGCGACGCGGAGCGCCCGGCCGGAGATTCTCGCGGGCCTCGAGCATCTGGACCTGCTCGCGCTCGACGACGTCGACGCCGTGGCCGGCGAGGAGGCGTGGGAAACGCCGTTGTTCGGCATCCTCAACGAGTTCCTGAGCCGGCGCGGTGGCTTGCTGCTGGCGGCCGCCACGAGCCCCGGCGCCGCCGGCTTTGCCTTGCCCGATTTGAAATCACGTGCCGCAGGCGCCGTGGCGTACCGGCTGAAACCGCTCGACGATCGCGACCGCGCGCTCGCGGTGCGCATGCACGCGCAGGCGCGTGGGCTCGAGCTCGAGCCGGTGGCCGCAGACTATCTGCTGCGGCGCGTCGCTCGCGACATGCGGGCGCTGACGGCGTGGCTCGACCGGCTCGATCGCGAGTCGCTGATCGAGCAGCGGCGGCTCACGATTCCGTTCATCCGCGAGCGCCTCGCGCGCGAATGAGCGCGAGCAGCAGGCCGAGCTCGAGCACGCAGATCAGCAGCGCGGCACTGAGCGACGGCGCGGCGCCGGATCGGGCGACCACTTCCACGCTGAGCGCTCCGGCGTAGGGTACGAGCAGCACCGCGAGCCAGCGCTCCGTGCCGCGCCGCTGCGTGACCAGCCCGTACAGTGTCGCCAGCAGCGGCGCGAGGACGAATGCCAGCAGGCCGAGGCGCGGCGGCGTGACGCCGCCCGAGGCAACGGCCGCCGCGATCAGCAGCGCCAGCGCGACGTGGCACGCCAGCACGGCGCGGCCCAGCGTCGAGCGAGTCATCACGTGCGCGCCGCGGCGAGGGCGCGCGCAAGCCGCGTGACGCGGGCACCCAGCGCGCGTGCGACCTCGTTCTCGTCCTTCGAGAGGCTCGTGTTCCAGGCGGTCGCGAGGTGGGTAGCGCCATAGGGTGAGCCGCCCGTGCGCGTATCGAACAGCGCCGGCTCCGTGTACGGCACGCCGACCACGAGCATGCCGTGGTGCAGCAGCGGCAGCTGCATGCTGAGCAGCGTGCTCTCCTGGCCGCCATGGGGCGACGACGTTGCGGTGAAGACGCCGGCCGGTTTGTCCACCAGCGTGCCCTTGAGCCACAGCTCGCTGGTCGAGTCGAGGAAGTGTTTCAGCGGCGCGGCCATGTTGCCGAAACGCGTCGGGCTGCCGAGCAACAGTCCGTCCGCGGCCGCGAGGTCCTGAAGCTCGGCGTACGGCGCACCTTCTTCGGGCACGGGCGGCGACGCGGCGACGGTGGTCGGCGCCACCGGGGGCACGGTCCGCAGGCGCGGGTGGCCGCCCGCGCTTTCGACGCCCCGGGCCGCCTGCCGGGCCAGTGCCGCGGTTCGGCCGCCGCGCGAGTAGTAGAGGATCAGAATCAGCGGTTCGGCCACGGCTCTGTGACTTGAAACTGGCGGGGCGCCCAGTGTAAGAAGGTGCGGCAATGCTTGCCAGGAAAGAGAGGTGCGCGGTTCGTTGCTTGACGCGGTCGGGTCCGCGCATTAGCGTCGTTGCGTACCGCCGCCCATAACAAGAGAACAATCGCATGTTCCGTGTCCTGCTGACGGTCGTCGCGCTCGTCCTGTCCGGGTGTGTCACGTCGCCGCCCGTGCAGGAGATGAGCGATGCGCGGCAGGCCATCAAGGCGGCCGAAGAGGCGAACGCGGCGCGCGTCGCGCCGGAGTCTCTGCAGGACGCGCGGCGCTTCCTCGCCGAGGCCGAGCAGCAACTGCAGCAGCAGGCCTATGGTCCGGCGCGCTTCAACGCCGTTCGTGCGAAGAACCGTGCGACGATGGCCTTACGCGCCAGTCGATCCAACGACGACCGCAACTGATCCGGTGAGCGGGGACCACACCACGCGTGCGATCCGCTATCTGATCGCGGGCCGCGTCCAGGGCGTCTACTATCGTGCCGCAACGGCCACGCAGGCCGCGCATCTGCGCCTGCGCGGCAGCGCGCGCAATCTTCCCGACGGCCGCGTCGAAGTCATCGCGGCAGGACCCGACGATGCGCATCGCGAGCTCGCGGCGTGGCTGTGGCAGGGCCCGCCCGCGGCGCGCGTCGACTCGGTGCAGATCGAGGAGTACGTCGAGCCCGTCGGCGAGGGGTTCGTCGTCGCGCGCTGAGCCCGTCAGGCGCGGAACCACTTGTTGCGCAGCCTGTCGAGCACGCGGTCGGAATACCAGCGGCGACCGACGCTGCCGTTGTAACGCGCGAGTCCCTGCACGAGGCTGCCGCGCTCCATGTCGAGATAGAACTTCAGTATCTGGCAGCCCAGCAGGATGTTCGTCTCGATGTGGAACAGCGAGTTCTTGTCCCGGTAGCCGAGCTCCTTGATCCAGAACGGCATGACCTGCATCAGGCCGAGCGCGCTGCTCGCGGAGATCGCGAACCGGTCGAAGTTGCTCTCGACGTCGATGACGGCCAGCACGAGCTCGGCGGGCACGTTCACGTGCGTGGCGTGCTTGTGCACGGCCTTCAGGATCCGGAGCCGCTCGGTGGGATCGTCCACCTGCTTCGACAGCCGGCGCGACATGTCCGTGAGCCATACCTCCGCATCGAACCGGTCGGTGAAGCTGTCGGCTTCGGCGATCGCGGCGATCAGGATCTTGCGCAGCTCGGGGTCGGGTCCCGAGCGTGCGTCGGCGGGGCGCGGCTCGGCGGCGGCGGCAGGCCGCAGCGTCCGCGTTGCCAGCCACAGCGCGCCGAGACCGAGCAGGTGTCGACGCTGCCGGCGATGGCGCGATGTTCGGGCCTCGGTCTGCGTCATGAGTATCGTTCGGCGTGCGGGCTCCGTGCGTGACGCCAAGCATGGTGCGGGCGCCGGGCCGTGGCCGTGACTCGAGTCACAGCCGGAGCCGGCGTGTTCAGAGGCGCAGGACTCAGGTACATTGACCGCCGACTCGTGGTGTCGCGCGCCCGATGCGGTCCGATTCTAGCGGTCGTGCCGGCGTGCTGGCCAGTCTCGGGCCGCGGTGCGATCCGTGCGAGTCGGGTGTACAGGCAGGGAAAGGGGCAGCTCACTCGTGGACGGTCGGCCGGGCATCTCACGCCGCAGGGGCATTTATCTGTTGCCCAATCTGCTGACCACGTGCGGGTTGTTCGCCGGGTTCTATTCGATCGTCGCCTCGATCGACGGCAACTTCGAGCGCGCGGCCCTGGCCATCTTCGCCGCCATGCTGTTCGACAGCCTCGATGGCCGCGTCGCGCGGCTGACCAGCACCTCCAGCGAGTTCGGCAAGGAGTTCGACAGCCTGGCCGACATGGTGTCCTTCGGGCTCGCGCCCGCGATCGTGATCTACCAGTGGGGCGTGCAGCGCCTCGCGGAGTACGGTGCCGTGTGGGGCCGTCTCGGCTGGCTCGCCTCGTTCCTGTACGTGGCCGCGGCGGCGTTCCGCCTCGCGCGCTTCAATACCAACGTCGTGGTGCAGGACCGGCGGTTCTTCCAGGGGCTCGCAAGTCCCGCGGCCGCCGCGGGTGTGGCCTCCATGGTCTGGATGACGAGCCACTACGGCGGCGAGGGTCTCACTGCGCTCGTGGCGGGCATCACGATCACCGCCATCGCCGCCTTGCTGATGATGTCGCGCTTCGCCTATGTGAGCTTCAAGGACATCAGCCCCGGCAAGCGCGTACGGTTCGCGAACCTGCTGCTGATCCCGCTCGTGCTGATCGTGATCGCGGTGGAGCCGCAGGTCACGATCTTCGCGCTGTTCCTGATCTATGCGGCGTCCGGCCCGGCTGCGTGGCTGTGGCGCCGGCGCAAGCGGCACGAATCGGCGTCCTCGTGAGCGTGCGCGAGCAGTATCTCGACGCGATGGGCATTGCGGTGTGGAAGCTGCGCGCCGCCGCGGCGCCCGAGTCCGCGGCC
>DASZSB010000022.1:0-12594 GCA_035548835.1 Gammaproteobacteria bacterium
CAGGCGGAGCTCAAGCAGGACGATGCGCCGGATCCCTCGCGTTCGCCGCAGGCACTGCAGAAGAGCCAGAAGGAGCTCGATGCACGCCGAGCGGCGATCCAGGCCGCGATCTCGGCCACGCAGAAGCAGCTCGCGGATGCGCCGCCGGCGGCGCGCGGCGCGCTGCAGGCGAAGCTCATGGAGCTGCAGGGCGAGCTCGATCTCGTGAACGCGCGGCGCAACCTGCTGAACACGATGGTGGAGCTCGCGCTCGAGACCGACGCGAACGGCTCCGGCGTCAGCGCGCTGAAGGAGCACATCAACGCCATCGCGGCCTCGATCCCCGCGGCCAACATGGACGCGCTGGCGGACGGGCAGGACGGCATGGCCGCGATGGGCGTCACGGCGCCGCGGCCGCCGGCCGCGGACCAGGGTAGCGGCGGCCGGCCGGGCATCTGGGATCTGGCCGCCAACGTGCTGCGGCTGCAGGACAAGCTCGCGACGATCGACGAGGTGCAGCGGCGCACCGACGAGCTGCAGAAGACGTTCGAGCAGACGCGCGCGCTGCCCGAGCAGCAGGTGAAGGCGCTGTCCGCACGCGGCGACGCCATGGCCGCACGCGCGGCGGCGAGCGATGCCGCGGCGGCCAAGGCCGCGCGCGACGAGTACGACACGCTCGCGTGGCTGTTCCAGCAGACGTCGTCGATCCTGGTGCCGCTGACGAAGGCCGGCGTGCTGCTCGGCCAGTACAACAGCAATCTCGACAAGTGGCACGGTGCCGTGCAGACGCAATATCGCGAGGCGCTGGAGGCACTCGCTCTGCGCGTCGTCATGCTCGTGGTCGTGCTCGGCGCCGTGTTCTTCGCGGGCGAGCTGTGGCGGCGCGCCGTGTTTCGCTACGTGCACGAGGCGCGGCGGCGGCATCAGCTGCTGCTCGTGCGCCGCATCGTCGTGTGGGCCGTGGGTCTCGCGATCGCAGGCATCGCCTTCGCGACGGAGGTCAGCTCGCTCGCCACGTTCGCGGGCCTGCTCACGGCCGGCCTCGCGGTGGCCATGCAGAGCGTGCTGGTGTCGATCGTCGGCTACTTCTTCCTCGTGGGGAAGTACGGCCTGCGCGTGGGCGACCGCGTGCAGATCGGCGGCGTGACGGGCGACGTGATCGAGCTTGGCCTGGTGCGCCTGCACATGATGGAGCTCGATCCGCGCAACGGCCCCACGGGTCGAGTCGTCGCGTTCGCGAACTCGGTGGTGTTCCAGGCCGCGGGCGGCATCTTCAAGCAGATTCCCGGCGTGAGCTTTGCGTGGCGGGAGATCACGCTGGCGCTGCCTGCCGGCGGCGACCACGGCGCGATCAAGCAGCGGCTGCTCGCGGCCGCGGACGACGTGCTGCAGAGCTACCACGACGAGTTCGCGCGCCAGACGCGCGAGCTGCGCAAGACCTCGTCCTCGGCCGTGGCCGAGGAGGTGCGGGCCTATGTGAACCTGCGGTTCTCCTCGAGCT
This sequence comes from Gammaproteobacteria bacterium, assembly GCA_035548835.1. Classification (GTDB taxonomy): domain Bacteria; phylum Pseudomonadota; class Gammaproteobacteria; order Steroidobacterales; family Rariloculaceae; genus FEN-1219. The sequence continues at coordinate 1,481 of DASZSB010000022.1, forward strand.
CGGTGGATGCCGTCGTCCGCTATCCGGTCCCGCAGCAGCGGGCCGCGGAGGTGGAAGAGCGCATGTCGCGCGAGCTTGTCGACGTGCTGCGCGCGGGCGGCCCGGAGCCGCCGCGGCTCGCGGCGCAATCCACCTGAGCCTGCGAACGCGGCGCCGCTCGCGCCGGCCGCCACCTCACCGGAGCTTGTAGTCGCCGAGCGCCGGCGGCGTGACGGCGTGCTCCTTCGGCCGTTCGAGCTGCGGAATCCAGTCGTACGGCAGGCGATAGGCGCGATACACGGCGTTCGACGGCCGCGGGCCCGCGGTGCCGAAGAACGGGCTCATGTACTCCCACACGAGCGTGCCGTCGCGCGTGACCTCGAACACGCGCCCCGGCGCGCCTTCGGTCACGAGCGTGTTGCCGTTCGGCAAACGCTGCGCGCTGCTGATGTTCGAGCTGTAGAACTGGGCGGGGGAGACGTACGACCACACGAGCTCGAGCGTCACGGGATCGATCTCGAGCACGCGGGAGTTGGCGCGCGCGAAGATGCCCTGGCCGTCGGGGGCGACCGCTGTCGGTGCGCCGTAGCCGCTGGCGCCGCCGTTGTCGAAGACCAGCAGATTGCCGGCGCCGGGCAAGCCGGGCGGAATCAGATGCGCGTGATGCTGGCCGATGATCTGCCGGATCTTGCGCAGCGCCTCGGTCTCGCCGAAGTCGGGGCCGAGGCGCCAGACGATCCTGCCGTCGCGGGCCACGATTGCGAGCAGGCTCGCCTGGCGGCTGCTGACGATCACGTTGTCGGGCGCGAAGCGCTGATCGCCGGCGTCGAACCAGTGATTCGGGCCCACGTACGTGGCCGAGTTCATGTGGAACCAGTCGAAGCCGCCGCGGGCGGGATTCGCGCCGGCCCCGGCGCGGATCGCGGCGCGGGCCGCGGCGTGGAAGCCGAGCTCGTCGATGTGATCGCTGACCTGCCACTCCCAGAGGACCCGGCCGTCCCAGGAGACTTCGATCAGGCGGTCGTCCTCGAGCATGCCGGGAGCGACCGCCGCGTTCTCGTGACTCGTGTGCGTCAGCAACAGCGTCTTCGCGCCGGTCTGTGCCGGCGTGGCCGCGGGCGAGTAGTAGCCGGCCGGGAAGTCGCTGCGCTGCCAGTCGTGATGCTGGCGCGCGGACCAGATCGTCTTGCCGTCGCGCGTCTCGATCTGCTGGTTGTGGTCGAACTGCCAGGCCACCTTGCCGTCGAACGTGCGCTGCACGAGCTCGAGGGACTCCTGATGATTCGGCCGCGCGCCGGCGGCCGCCACCACGGTGCCGCCCGGCAGGATCCGCGCGGGACCTCCGGCGGAGTCGTTGAAGCCGTCCCAGCGCTTCACGACGTTGCCGTTCATGTCGATGACGATCACGGCTTGCGTCTGCAGTGGCGACAGCACGGTGTAGCCGTTCCACGTCTTCGTGGGATCGTAGATCGTGGTGCCGGTGGGATAGACGGAGGGTGCGGCACCGATGGCGAAGGACGCCGCCGCGAGCAGTACCGTCGCGAGCGGGCGCAGGGCTGTGGTCATGAGGCTTCCCCCCCTCCGGGAACGCAGAGCCTCATTCTAGGGTGGCGTCGCGCCGTGCGGCCAGCCTCTCTCGGCCAGCTGGCATAATGCCGGGCATGCACTCTCCACGACGTTCGATATTTCCGCCGCGCCCGCACGGCATGAAGGGGCGCAACGCCGAGCTGCGCACGCTCGTGCACACGATCATGGCCGCACGGCCCACGCGCATCGCGCTGGTGGGCCCCGGCGGCAGCGGCAAATCGATGCTGGCTGCAGCACTCGGTCACCGCCTGAGCGCGGCGTTCGATGGCCGCGTCGACTGGTTCCGCTCCGCCGCGTGGGGTTTCCACACGCTCTGCGAGATGCTCGCGCTGCGCTTCGGCACCGGGCTCGGCGAAGGTCGCGTGGAGCGCTTGCGGAGGTTCCTCGCGCAGGGCCCGCAGCGGCTGATCGTGCTCGACAACCACGAGGACGACGCCGCGGTGGCGCGTCTGTTCGAGGCGTTCGCGGGCTGCAATGCCACCTTCGTGATCACGGCACGCCGCTGCCTGCTCTCGGGCGTGTTCATCTTTCCGGTGACCGCGCCGCTCGTCACGTCGGGGCAGAGCGCGTTCCCGCGCGTGGCCCCGCTGACGCGCCTGCTGCGCTGGAACCCGCTGGCGCTCGACATCGCGGACAGCATCGTGGTGTCGCGTGGCGCGAGCGCGAAGGCGCTCGGCAGGTTCCTCGAGGATGCCGGCGTGACGCAGGTGCGCGCGCTCGCGCACGAGGACGACCTGCCGGAGATTGCGCTGCTGATCGACTGGGCCTGGCCACGGCTGAGCGTCGAGGCCCGCCGCGCGCTGGCCGTGCTGGCGCACGTGGAGGGCGACAGCGTGGACGCGGAGTCGCTCGGCAAGCTGGCGCGCGTGACGCGTCTTGGTCCCGCGCTGGCCGAACTCGCGCGCTGGCACCTCGTGCAGCAGCCGCTGCGCGGGCGCTACACGCTGCACGCCGTGGTGCGCTACGCCGTGGCCCGCCGCACGAAGGCAGCGCCGGACCGCGTGTTCACTTACTACGTGACGCTGCTCGAGCGTAACCCGGAGCGCCTCGAGCTCGAGCAGTCGCACCTGTTCGCAGCGCTCGAGCATGCCTACCGCAAGAGCGACATGAACGCCCTGCTGCGCGTGAACGCGCTGACCGAGAGGCTCGAGCGAGCGGAAGAAGCGCGGAGATCGACGCCATGAAACGAACGGGACTCGCGCTGCTCGCGCTGCTCGCGTTCTGTGTCGCGGCCTGCAGCAGGGACCCCGCCGACGAACCGGCGGCGCGGCCGGTGCCGGCCGCTGCGGTGCCGACGGCCGCGGCCATCACCGGCTTTGCGAAAGAAGGCACGAGCTGGCCCGCCACGGGCGGCGACTACTCCGAGCAGCGTTTCTCGCCGCTCACGCAGATCGACAAGGGCAACGTCGGCACGCTCGGTCTCGCGTGGGCGGGCGATCTCGATTCCAATCGCGGCATCGAAGCCACGCCGATCATGGTCGACGGCACGCTCTACGTGACGTCCACGTGGAGCCGCGTGCTGGCGTTCGATGCGGCCACGGGCAACAGAAAGTGGCTCTACGATCCGCAGGTGCCGCGCAACATTGCGCGGACGTTCTGCTGCGACGTGGTGAACCGCGGCGTCGCGGTGGCCGACGGCAAGGTATACGTCGGCACGCTCGACGGCCGGCTCGTGGCGCTCGACGCGCAGAGCGGCATACCGGTGTGGACCGTGGACACGGTGGCAGACAAGTCGAAGCCGTACAGCATCACGGGCGCACCGCGCGTCGTGAAGGGCAAGGTGCTGATCGGCAACGGCGGGGCGGATCGTGGCGTGCGCGGCTATCTCACCGCTTACGATGCCGGCACCGGCAGGCAAGCGTGGCGCTTCTGGGTCGTGCCGAAGGGCCCGAAGGCCGTGCCCGAGAACGAGGACGTCGCGCGCGCGGCCGCGACCTGGCCGGCCGACGACGACTCGTGGACCGACGTCGGCGGCGGCACGCCCTGGGATGCGATGGCCTACGACCCCGCGCTCGACCTCATCTACGTGGGCACCGGCAACGGCGGCGCGTGGAAGCGGCGGCGGCCCGACGATCACACTGACAACCTGTACGTCTCGAGCATCGTCGCGCTGCACGCCGACACGGGCCGCGTCGCATGGCACTACCAGGTCACGCCGGGCGACAAGTGGGATTACACGGCCACGAACTCGATCATCCTGGCGGACCTGCCGATCGGCGGCACGCCGCGCAAGGTGCTGTTCCAGGCGCCGAAGAACGGGTTCTTCTACGTGCTCGATCGCGCGACGGGCGAGTTGCTCGCGGCCGACAAGTACGGCGCCGCGAACTGGGCGAGCCACGTGGACATGACCACGGGCCGGCCGGTGCTGGCGCCGCAGAGCGATTTCTCGAAGGAAGATCAGCTGATCTATCCGAACCCGAACGGCGCGCACGACTGGCACTCGATGAGCTTCAACCCGGCGACGGGGCTCGCGTACATCCCGGCGTTCGACGTGCCGTGGGTCTACAGCACGAAGCCGGGCTTCCGCTACTTCTACGACATTGGCGTGCCCGCGGACGAGCTTGCACGCATGACGGCCGGACAGCCCGCGGTCGAGAAGGGCGGATTCCTGCGCGCGTGGGACGTCGCGAACCGCAGGCTCAAGTGGCAGGTGAAGCTGCCGTCGACCTGGAACGGCGGCACGCTCACGACGGCGGCGGGTCTCGTGTTCCAGGGTGCGGGCGATGGGTACTTCAGCGCGTACGACGCGGCGAGCGGCGAACGGCTGCTGCACGTCTTCACGGGCACGAGCATCATGGCCGCGCCGATCACGTACTCGCTCGGCGGCAAACAGTACGTGGCGGTGGCCGCGGGCTACGGCGGTTCCGGCATGCTGTCGATCGGCGCCGCCGCGGCCGTGAAGACCTACGAGAACAATGGCCGCCTGCTCGTGCTCACGCCCGGTGGCGCCGAAGTGCCGCTGCCGCGCAAGCGCGACGTGCCGCTCGGTCCGCCGGTGGTCGACAACACGGGCGTGCCGCCGCTCGACGCAGCGCGCACCGCGCGCGGCAGGGAGCTGTACCTGCAGTGCGCGGGTTGCCACGGCACGGCCGGGTCGACCGGCATGCTGCCAAACCTCGCGCGCGTGAAGGCGCTCGGCCGCGACGGGCTGGCCGCGATCCTGAACGGGGCGCTCGAGCCGAACGGCATGCCGAATTTCGGCGACACGCTCAGTGCCGAGGACGTCGACGTGCTCTACGAGTATGTGTCGCGCGGCCTGCACAACGTGCCCGGCCGGCTCGAGTGGTACTAGCGCCGCGCGGGCGGGCGTTCTGAGGCACAATGCGGCGTGGCACGAGGCCATCCGCGGGGGAAATCGCGTGAATCGACGTAACGAACGACTGGGCTCCGCTCTGGCCGGCGTGCTGCTGGCCGCGTGTGCCGCGCAGGTGCACGCGCAGGACGCGAAGCAGTGGGGCTACTACTCCGCGAACAAGGAGACCACGCGCTACTCGCCGCTGGCGCAGATCGACAGGTCGAATGTCGCGCAGCTGCACGTGGTCTGGCGGCATCCGCACGTCGATCCGGCCGTGCTCGCCGCGAATCCCGATTTGAGCGTCTCGAATCGCTACATGTCGACGCCGATCTACGTCGACGGGCTGCTGTACGTGCCGAACGGCTGGGGCCTCGTGGAGGCCATCGATCCGAAGACCGGACGCACCGTCTGGACGCAGAAGCCGCTGATCGCGGGCGTGGAAGGCCTGCCGTCGCTGATGATCAGCAAGGGTGTGGCGTACTGGGGTCGCGGCCGCGATGCGCGGATCCTGAGCGTGCGCCAGCAGCACCTGTTCGCGCTCGATCCGAAGACCGGCGAGCCGATTGCGAGCTTCGGTGACGCGGGCAAGGTGGATCTCTCGACACCCGAGTTCCGCTACAAGTGGGCCGGCGTGCCCGTGGTCGCGGGCGACCTGGTGCTCGTCGGGGCGTCCATGCTCGAGCAAGATTCGGCCGTCAACAAGGAAGGCACGCCGGGCGAGGTGCGCGCGTTCGACGTGCGCACGGGCCGGCTGCGCTGGGAGTGGCAGGCGATTCCGAAGGCCGGCGACCCGGCCACGGTCACGTGGCTGAACGATGCGTGGAAGTACAGCGGCGCCGCCAACGTCTGGTCCACGTTCAGCGTCGACGAGAAGCTCGGTCTCGTGTACGTGCCGACGACGGGCGGCACGAACGACATGTATGGCGGCCACCGGCTCGGCGACAACCTGTACACGAGCTCGATCGTCGCGCTCGACATGAAGACCGGCAAGCGCGTGTGGCACTTCCAGACCACGCACCACGATCTGTTCGACTACGACCTGCCGGCCGCACCGCTCCTGATCGACATCACGGTCGGCGGGAAGAAGGTGAAGGCGCTCGCGCAGGTCACGAAGCAGGGCTTCCTGTTCGTGCTCGACCGCGCGAACGGCAAGCCCGTGTGGCCGATCGAGGAGCGGCCCGCGCCGAAGTCCACGGTGCCGGGCGAGGTCACGGCCGCGACGCAGCCCTGGCCCACGAAGCCTGCGCCGTACGAGCGCCAGGGCCTCACCGACGACGACCTGATCGACTTCACGCCGGAGCTCAAAGCGCAGGCGCGCGAGATCGTGAAGCACTACATCACCGGACCCGCGTTCACGCCGCCGTCCGTGATCGACAAGTCGCCGGGCGGTACGCTCGGCACGATCCAGCTGCCGGGCGCGAGCGGCGGCGCGCAGTGGAATGGCGCCGCGTTCGATCCCGAGACGCAGGTGCTGTACGTGGCGTCGCGCACGGTGCCGTTCGTGGCCGATCTCTTTGCGCCCGATCCCGCGCGCAGCGATCTGCGTTACCGCGCCGGCATGCGCGACATCATGAACGGGCCGCAGGGCCTGCCGCTCACGAAGCCGCCGTACGGCCGCATCACGGCCTACGACATGCACACCGGCGATACGCTGTTCGTCGTGCCGAACGCCGACGGGCCGCGCAATCACCCCGTGCTCGCGGCGCTGAAGCTGCCGCCGCTCGGTGATGCGACGCCTTCGGCCGTGATCGCAACGAAAACGCTGCTGTTCACCACGGAGGCGGACAAGAGCACGCCGCGCTCGCCGGCGAACGTCGGCGGCACGAAATTCAAGGCGCTCGACAAGGCCACCGGTGCCACTCTGTGGTCGATCGATCTCGGCGTGGGCCAGAACAACACGCCCATGACGTTCATGCACGAGGGCAAGCAGTACGTCGTGCTGTCGGTCGGCAGCACGGATCATCCGGCCGAGCTCGTGGCCCTCGCACTGCCCTAGCCGGCGTCCGCCGCGCGCCACCGCGCCCCGCCGTCTTGCGGGCCGCGGGTCGCCAGAATGAGACCGAGTTCACCGAATCCGCGCCGTCCACTGGGACATAGTTCACACAACCGCCGCAGATGGCGGTCATTTCCGGTGGGTTTCCGGGACGTGCGACACGACGACAGTGAATCCGCGGTACTGCGCCGCCGGCTGGCCGAGCTCACGCGGGAGGCGCGCAAGAACGAGGACGCGTGGCAGCGCGCGCATCGGCGCGAGATGGCGCTGCTCGATGCCGCCACGCTCGGCGACCTGCTCGAGCGTCTGACGGATGATCTGCGCGCGAGCTACCGGCTTGCGGCCGTCACGCTTACGCTCGCGGACCCCGAGCACGAGATCCGCCATCTGCTGCTCGGCCAGGACCGGCGGCTTGCGGACTACCCGGACGTGCTGTTCGTCGATTCCGTGCAGGGGCTCGCGCCGAGGCTCGCCGCCGGGCCATCGCTGGGCCCGTTCTCGGCTTGCGAGCATGCGGTGCTGTTCCCCGCGAACGTGCCGCTGCGCAGTGTTGCGCTGGTGCCGTTGCGGCGCGAGAACCGGTTGTTCGGCAGCCTGAATCTCGGCAGCGATCGCGGCGACCGTTTCACGGCCGATCAGGCGACGGATTTCCTGCGCCATCTCGGCGTGATCGCCGCGTTCTGCCTCGAGAACACGGTCAATCGGGCCCGGCTGCTGCGCAGCGGGCTCACCGACATCCTGACGGGCTGGCACAACCGCCGTTATCTCGAGAGCCGGTTGCGCGAGGAGATCGTGCGGTGCCGTCGCGATCGCGGCACGCTCGCGTGCCTCATGATCGACGTCGATCACTTCAAGAGCATCAACGACCGGTACGGGCATCTCGCCGGGGACGAAGTGCTGCGCAGGGTGGCGCAGCGCGTCGAGGCTGCGGTGCGCGGCAGCGACGTGACCGCGCGCTACGGTGGCGAGGAGTTCGTGATCCTGCTGCCCGGCACCGATGCCGAGGCCGCAGAGCTGCTCGCGGAACGAATCAGGCGCGCCGTGGCCGAGCACGGGTTCGAGATCGCGGCGGCCACGGACCCGGTGCCGGTCACCGTGTCGATCGGCGTGGCCGAGCACCGTGCGGGCGACATCGAGGACTTGAAGCTCGTCGGCGAGCGGCTGCTGGCGCGCGCCGACGCCGCCCTCTATGCCGCGAAGGCGGGTGGGCGCAACCGCGTGGCGTACGATGCCACTCACGCCGAGGGCGTGCGGCCGATCATGTCGTCCCGGCGTGCTCCGTCGCGACGACGCACACTTCCTGGCGGTTGAACGCGAGCTGGCGCGCGCGCACGTGGCGGTAGCCCCAGCCGCGGATGCGTTTGTGGAAGGCGGGCAGCTGCGCGGTCAGCCGCGGGTCCGTGAGCTTCAGCGTCAGCACCAGGCCTTCGATCCGTACGTCGCGAGCGCCGAGGATCGCCTCGACGGTGTCGAGCGTGTGCTTCGGTGCCACGTTCGTGTCCGACATGAGCCAGCGCGCGCCGCGAAACGTCGCGCGCGGCACCTCCCGCGCACGCGCGCGCACGTGCGTGAAGCGGGGGTTCGCGAGCACGGTCGGGTCCATCTCGGCCGGATCGATGCCCGTCACGATGCAGCCGCGCGCAAGCAGCGCCGCGCACGAACCGCCCGGTGCGCTGCCGATCTCGACGCAACGGTCGCCAGCCTCGACCGGCAGCTCGGACCAGCGCAGCGCTTCCTCGAGCTTCAGGTACGCGCGCGAGATCATGTCCGGCGGTGCGCCGATCAGCGGCACGCCGCCGGGCCAGCGGGTTTCCGGCGACGCCGCGCGGTGCCAGCCGATCCACCACTCGTGCGGTTCCACGAGCACGCAGTCGAGCACGGAGGCGCCCGGGGGTGCTTCCGCGTTCAGGGCGGGTGCCGGCGCCGAGCCCGGCCGCTGCGCGAGCAGTTCTGCCCCGGCGGCGTCGGCCAGCGTCGGGGCTGCGGGGTCGTAGCCCTCGTCGCCGGGCAGTGCACGCTCGCGCTGCCACACGTGCAGGAATGGAGACGCCCCCCGGTCACCCGACCGGACCGCGAGCGCCCACGCGTCGCGCGCCAGTGCGGTCGGGTCCGTGCCGACGACCTTACCGAGCGAGTGCCCCCAGGTGCGCGCGAACGCGCAGCGCAGCGTGGCGGCGGAATCGTCCGCCTCATCGGCCACGCGGAACGTCACGAAGCCGGGCCGCGAGAACGCGAACCGGAGTGCCGGGTGGCGGCGCGCCACCTCCTGCTTCAGTGCCGCCTCGAAGCCGGGCTGGCAGGCGGCGAATAGAAAACGGGTCACGCGCGCATCCTACCCGAGTGATCGCGAACGCGCGCCGGCCGTGCGCGGCAGGGCGTGCGCGCGACGCCGGTGCGGTGGCTATTCTTCAGATAGCGGCGGTGACCCGCGTGCTAGCATTTTTGGCCCGATTCGACCTACGCCACAGAAATGGAGGGGCAAGCAGCATGGATGTAAGACACACACGGAAGCTCGTGCGGAGCGCGATCGCGGTGGCGCTCACGATGAGCAGTGGATTGGCCATGGCGCAGGGGCGGGAAGTCCCCGAGCCGTATACGCCGGCCCCGGATGCACGGGATCTGAAGTCCGTGCTTTTCAACTGGACGCGCAACATGGGCATGCTGAAAGGCCATGACGAGCGCGACATGGTCACGTCCCTCGAGTACCAGGGCACGGGCACGATCCAGGTCGACGGGCAGCCGTGCAAGCTCACGAAGCTCCGCGCGAGCACGAACTACCAGACGTTCAGCCAGCGCATCAACTACACCTGCACGCGCCCGAACGGCCAGGTGTACTCGAACGTCGAGGTCGTCAGCGGCCTGTACGCCTGGGACGAGGACACGCCGGGCGCGCAGATCGGTCCGACGAAGGGCAAGGTCACGCCCAGACCCAACGCCGTGCAGGAGCGGCTGATCCGCCTCTGGGCGAGCCCTCAGGGGGCGGCCAAGGCCGCGATCGCCGGCACGACCGAGACGTTCTGGCTCGGCGCCAACCCGGGCACGCTGTTCGCCGACGGCCTCGCCAAGGTCCGCAACACGTCGTTGACGTGGGAAGGCGGCAAGGCCGTGGTTACGTTCCCGCTGCCGGCCGTGCCGGGCGCGATGGCGACCGCCACGCTCGACTCGAAGTTCATGACCGAGAAAGTCGTCGTCAAGCAGGGGAGGAGCACCACGGAGTTCGACTACGGCGATTACCGCGACTGGAACAACGAGCTGAACCGCATCGAGGTGCTGTACGCGGGCAAGCTGGTCGAGAAGCACGACGGCGCGGTCGTGCGCGATCTCGCCACCTCGCAGACCGAAACCGGCAACGTGTACGTCGTGGCGCCGGTGCCGGCCAGCGTGAAGGCGGCCATCAAGGTCCGCGGCGAGATCCCGAAGGGTGTCATGGCCAAGCAGGAAGCGCCAGTCGACAAGTCGATTCCGACGCCGCGCCTCGGTGCGCATCCGGACCTCTCCGGCGTGTGGGCCTACTCCGACTGGATCGGCAACTACATGACGGGCGGCGGTCGCCGCTGCGCGCCGACACAGGAGCCGGGGTGCACCCGCGACGTGAATCAGACGTACGACTTCGAGCTGTACGCGCCCACGCGCTTCGGCATCCTGGGCCGTCCGATCTACAAGCCCGAGTTCTGGGACAAGGTCCAGCAGCTCGACATGTGGACGAACAAGTACGATCCGGTCATGACCTGCCAGCCGCTCGGCGTGCCGCGTGAGGGTCCGCCGCGCCGCATCTACCAGACGGACAAGGACATCACGTTCATCTATGTCGGTGGCGACGCCGGCGGCGGCTATGGCGAGTTCCGCGTGATTCCGACGGACGGGCGTCAGCACGATCCGAAGAAGCGCGAGACCACGTATCTCGGCTACACCGTGGGTCACTGGGAAGGCGACACGCTGGTGCTCGATGCGCGCAACTTCAACGACTTCACGTGGCTCGGCCGCGGTGGGCTGTTCCACTCCGACGAGATGCGCGTGATCGAGAAGTTCACGCGCCAGGGCGACGTGCTGCTGTACGACGTGACGGTCGAGGATCCTCAGGTGCTCGTCGAGCCCTGGGTGTTCCCGACGCGCATCGTGCGCAAGGCGCCGAACCCGGATGCCGGCCTGCTCGGCGAGCGCGGCAACTGCGAGCTCTACGAGACGGATGACGTCGTCTCGCAGATCCGTCACTAGTCCTTGCGTGGCGGCCGTGCTCCGCGTCGCAATGACGCGGAGCAC
>DASZSB010000023.1:0-1941 GCA_035548835.1 Gammaproteobacteria bacterium
GGGCCGCGGCCCTGCGCGGCGGGCGCTGCACCGCCCGCCGGCGGCGGACCGTACTCCGGTGCAAACAGATACGCCACGTGCCGAACCGGATCCACGCTGATCGTCTTGGCGCCGGGCATCGTCGGAACCGTGGCGACGACCGAGTACCGGTCGGGAGCGTCCTGGTGCACCACCGTCACGTTGCCGTCGCGCCCCGCGGGAATGTACAGCAGCTTCTCGGCCGGATCCCAGCCGAGCGCATCCACCCCGTCGCCGTTGGCGATCGTCGCGACGACCTTGCCCGTGGCGGGATTCACGACGACCGACGTGTCGCTGCAGCCGGAGAAGATCCGCTGCGAGGCGTCGTCGTAGACGATCCCCGTAGGGCCCTCGCACGGCGCAACCGGCCACGACGCGAGCGCCTTCATGGTCCTGGCGTCGAGGGTCTGGATCGTGCTCGTGCCTTCTTCGTTGACGAAGAGCCGGCCCTTGCCGTCGCCGGCCGCCCCTTCGGGCGACGTGTCCTCGAGCTCGGCCGTCCCGGTGATGACGCCCGTGCTCGCATCGATGGCCGTGGCCGTTCCGGCCGGGCGACTGTGATTCGTCAGGATCACGCGATCGATCGACGCGTCGTACATGATGCCGTCGAGCCCGCCGACGGCCACGGGGATCTTCCCGATCGGCCGCAGCGTGCTCGTGTCGAACATCGTCACGCTCGAATCGCCGCGGTTGGTCGTGAATCCGTGACCCCATTTCGGCGCCAGCGCCACGCCGTGCACGCCGGGCGTATCCGGGATATCGCCGAGCACCCTGCCCGTGGCGCCGTCGACGACCATGACATGCGTTTCCCGCGAGACGAACACGCGGCCGGTGCCGGGCTCGGCGACGATGTAATCGTGGCCGCCCTCTCCCCCGATGCTGAACCTGCCGACCTTGAAGTCCAGCGCCGCCGCCGGACCGGCCTGCGCCAGCACGGCGGTCAGCAGTGCAAGCCGCGCGAATGGACGTCCGTTCATGGGGAACCCTCTCGCAGCAATGGAGCCGATGCCCGCGCGACTGCCGACGAGTCGCTGTTCGGCAGTCTAACGTATCGCCGCGGGTTGCCGACACGGTGCTCGCGCAGTTTGTCGTTGTTACATACGCGCGTCACCGCGATTCATAGGTAGCTCTGTATTCGGGCGGTATGTGAAGGGGCTCGAACGCACCGGCAAGCGATGCAGTGACGAGCAGGGAGACGACGAGACCAGCCCCTGTTGCGGAAGCCAGGAGAACGCGTCCGACGGTGGGCCGAGGCCGCAGAAAGTGCCAGTACGACGCACAGCCCGCGTGCACGAAGAGGGCCAGAACGGCCAGAAAGTAATAGGGAGCGAAGAACCACGCGAATGGTGGAACGTGCAGGCCAGCCGCTGCATAGAAGAAGTTCGTATCGAGCCGCAGCACGATGCGGCCATACAGCACGGCGGAGACGTGCGCCAGCAGGAAGAATGCGAGGTACATGCCCGAGCCGGCCTGCAGCCTGGCGACCCAACCAGTCCGCGCCGACCATCCGCGCGACACCAGCGCCAGGCCGGAAGCCGCCTGAAACGCCGCACATGCCACAACGAGCACCTCGACGACCGGTTGTCGATATACCTTGCGGAACGCGTTCATCAGCGCGATGTGCAGTGCAACGCTGTGCAACGATGCCAGATGGTTGGCAATGTGCATCGACACGAAGACGGCCAATACGAGGGCCGTGACCTTGTGCAATGAGCGAAGTCGCATGGGCCGGTGCCTCCATCGGCGACCAACGTTGGACACGGAACGATGACCTCGGACAGGCTGCGCTCGCCTGCCCGCCGCACGCATCTTGAGACCAGGGCCGGCACCGCGCCCTGTCCGCTCGTCCGCGAGACTTTGCCGAACGTAGTCTTCCGATGCCCACGCCCGCGCAAGGCTACGCCCGGCAACGTCTCGCGGACG
>DASZSB010000024.1:0-22948 GCA_035548835.1 Gammaproteobacteria bacterium
CACGGTGGACTGAGTTCTTCATGTTGTGATTACCCAACTGTCCCTAAGGCGGTGGTGGCCCCCAAACGAAGTGCGATTCTACACGGGGTCCCGCCGGGAGACCCGCCCCATCCGCAGGGATCGGGGCGACCACGGCCCGCCCACCCCTGTGGCGCCGTGGCGACGGCCGGGCCGGCCGCCACGTTCGTATACACTACCAAGCGCCCGCGCCGACACGCCCGGGCCCGACCCTGGAGAATCTTCGCGATCATGCTGCCCCAGCACGACACCGCCGCGCCCGTCCGCGCCTGGCTGGCCGGCGCCACGACCCGGTTCGCCGCGGACAACCGCGACCTCGTGGCGGCCACGGACTCTCTGCTCGCCCGCACGATCGGCGCCGGGGCGCAGCATGCCCGGCTGCTGAATACGCTGTCGCTGCTCGAGCACATGGGCAGCCACAAAATCATGGCCACGCAGCACCGCGCGGACGTGGACCAGGCCACGCTGCGCCACCTGGCCGAGGAATCGCACCACGCGTACTTCATGAAGCGCCAGGCCGAGAAAACGGCCGGCCGACCGCTCGAGTACGTGCCGCAGGACCTGCTGGCGCCGGCGGCGGCGCGCATGTACTTCCAGCGTCTGGAGGCCGCGACCGTGAGCGCGCTCGGGGACGCCTGCAGCCCGCGCGCGGCCTACCTTTATATGTCGATGATCGTCGAGTTCCGGGCGTTGTGGTTCTACGGCATCCATCAGGCCGCGCTGCAGCGCGCACGGCACGCACTGTCGCTGAAGCGCGTGATCGGCGAGGAGCGCAATCACCTCACCGAGATGGCGGCGCGCCTCGACACCGACGGCGACCTCAGCGAAGCCCGCGTCGCGGCGCTGCTGACGCGCGAGCGGGCGCTGTACGCGCGCCTGCTGACCGCCCTCGAACGCGCGGTGGCCTGAGGCATCCGACGCTCACTCCGCGGCGTCGTCGTCCCCATGCCGCGCCAGCTCCGAACGGCGGGCCGCGGTTCGCAGCGGCGGCTTGCTACCATGGGCGTTCGACGCCGTCGCCGCCCGGCAATCGCGCCATTCCACCCGCGGCGGCGTCCCTGAACATGCCACTTCGTGTAGTCATCTGGATCGGCCACGACGGCCCGCCACTCGGCGAGGCCCTCGCACCTTTCGGCGCACAGATCCGCGTGGCCGCGGACCGGACCGCCGCGCTCGCCGCGCTGGCCGACGCGGACGTGCTGATCGCCCTGGCCCAGAACTGGGACGCCGACTGTGCCGCGGCGCTCGCGGCGTCGCCGGTGCGCTGGGTGCAGTTCCTGAACGCCGGTATCGACTCGGTCACGCGCTTCGGCCTGCCGAGCCGCATGACCGTCACCACGTTCGGCGGCGCGGGCGCGTTCATCGTCGCGGAGCACGCGCTGCAGCTGCTGCTCGCGGTGCTGCGCCGCACGCCGCTGCTGCTCGACGCGCAACGGCGCGGCGAGTGGGCGCCGTTCCCGACGGCGCGCGCCATGGAATGCCTGCACGGCCAGCGCGTGGCCGTGCTCGGCGCCGGCCACATCGGCCGCGCGATCGCGCGCCTCGTGCAGGCTTTCGGCGCGCAGCCGATCGGCGTGGCCCGCGCCGCGCGGCGCGATCCCGGCGGGTTCGACGTGGTGGCGCTGGACCGGCTCGCCGAGGTGCTGCCGAGCTGCGGCGCGGTTGTCGTCGCGCTGCCGCTCGAGGCCGCGACGGACCGGCTGCTCGATGCCGCCATGCTCGCACGCCTGCCGCGCGGCGCGGTGCTCGTGAACGTGTCGCGCGGCCGCATCGTCGTGACCGACGCGCTGGTCGCGGCACTGCGCAGCGGCGCGCTGGCCGGCGCCGGGCTCGACGTGACGGACCCCGAGCCGCTGCCGCAGGATCATCCGCTGTGGCGGCTGCCGAACGTCATCGTGACGCCGCACGTGGCCTGGGCCGGCGCCGTCGAGGAGCGGCGCCGCGCCGTCGAAGCCGTGGTGCTCGAAAACCTGGCGCGCTACATCGCGGGCCGGCCGCTCGAGCACGTGTTCCAGGCCGCGAGTGACTAGCGTACCCATGCGGATCGCGAAGCTCGAAACCCTGCGCGCGGACGGCGGCTGGCGGCCGTTCTCGTTCCTGAAGGTGAGCACCGACGAAGGCCTGACGGGCTGGTCGGAGTTCCTCGAAGGCGCGTGGAGCCCGGCACTGCCGGAGGTCATCGCGGCGCTCGGCCGCTCGGTCGTGGGCGCCGACCCGCGCGCGTTTGCGCGCATCGCAGCCGAGCTTGCGGCCGTCACGGAGTTCACGGCCGGGGGCTTGAGCCGGCAGGCCATCGCGGCCATCGAGAACGCCTGCATCGACATCGCCGCCAAGGCGGCGGGCGTGCCGGCCTGCGCGCTGTTCGGCGGGCCGTTGCGCACCGCGGTGGACGTCTACTGGTCGCACTGCGGCTCGTTCCGCGCGCAGCACGCGGAGCTGTTCGAGCGCGTGCTTGGCCTCACGCCCGTGCGCACGCTCGACGACATGGAGCGGCTCGGCCGCGAAGCGGCGCGGCGTGGCTTCAAGGCCGTGAAGACGAATCCCATGACGTTCGCCGGCGGCACGGCGCGGCTGCTGAACCCGGGCTTCGTGGCGACCGGCCTCGAGCACGGCAAGACGCTCGACAACGCCACGCTGGCCGCGATCGTGGCGCAGGTGGAGGCGCTGCGCGGCGGCCTCGGCGCGGAGCGCGGGCTCATGCTCGACGTGAACTTCGCGTTCCGGCCCGCCGCGCTGCGCCGGCTCGTCACGGCCGTGGCACCCGCGAACCCCACGTGGATCGAGATCGACCTGCGCGACGCGAACGCGCTCGCCGCCGTGCGCGCGCGCTCGAACGCGCCGATCGCGTCGCTCGAGTCCGAATACGGCGTGCGCGCGTACCGGCCGTTCCTCGCCGCTCAGGCCGTCGACGTCGCGGTCATCGACGTGCTGTGGAACGGCTTCACCGACTCGCTCGCGATCGCGGCGCTGGCTGCGGCGCACGACGTGAACGTCGCGCCGCACAATTTCTCCGGGCCGCTCGGCGACCTCATCGCGGCGCACTTCTGCGCGGTCGCCGGCAACGCCGCCATCATGGAGATCGAAGGCGACGACGTGCCGTGGAAGCCGCAGCTCGTCACGAATGCGGGCACGCTCGTCGATGGCCAGTTCGTGCTGCCCGCGGCCGCCGGCTGGGGCGCCGAGGTCGACGAGGACGCCGTGCGCGCGCACCCCTGGCCGCGCAGGACCTAGGGCATGGCCTTCGACGCGCAGTTCGACGGCGAAGCCGCCAGGCCGATGCCGCTCGACGGGCTCGTCGGCCGGCTCGAAGCCGGCCAGTTCGATCTCGTGGCAGTTGGCCGCGCCCTGCTCGCCGATCCACAATGGGTGCGTAAAGTGCGCGACGGCTCGTACGCGCACATCGAAGCCTTCGACAAGACAGAATTCGACACCGTCTACTGAGAGCACCCATGACGCTGCGCACCGCTGACCAGCTGCAGCGGCTGGCGAACCGCCGCCTGCCGCCTTTCCTCGCCGAGTACATCAACGGCGGCTCTTACGCCGAGCACACGCTCAGGCGCAACGTCGAGGACCTGCGCACGATCGAGCTGCGCCAGCGCGTGCTGACGGACGTCTCGAACGTGCAGCTCGGCACGCAGCTGTTCGGGCGCGAGTGCGCGCTGCCGCTGGGGCTCGGCCCGATCGGCATCTCGGGCATGTTCGCGCGCCGCGGCGAGGTGCAGGCCGCGCAGGCGGCCGAACAGGCGAACGTGCCGTTCTGCCTGTCCACCGTGTCGATCTGCAGCCTCGAGGAAGTGCGCGGGGCGCTGAAGGTGCCGTTCTGGTTCCAGCTGTACATGATCCGCGACCGCGCGTTCATGGCCGAGCTGCTCGACCGCGCGACGGCCGCCGGCTGCAGCGCGCTGATCTTCACCGTGGACATGCCGGTGCCCGGCATCCGCTATCGCGACTTCCGCTCCGGCATGTCCGGCATCAGCGGGTGGCGCGCTTCGCTGGTGCGCAACTGGCAGGCCGTGCGCCGGCCCGGCTGGTCGCTCGACGTGGGTCTTTCTGGCCGGCCGCACACGCTCGGCAACCTCGTGAAGGTGCTCGGCGCGCGCAGCGGCCTCGAGGACTACGTGGGCTGGCTCGGCCGCAACTTCGACCCCTCCGTCACGTGGCGCGACCTCGAGTGGGTGCGCTCGCGCTGGAAAGGTCCACTGATCATCAAGGGCATCCTGGATGTCGACGATGCGCGCGCGGCCGCGGGTGCGGGCGCCGACGGCATCGTCGTGTCGAACCACGGCGGCCGGCAGTTCGACGGCGTGCGCTCGACGGCGCGCGCAGTACCGGCGATCGCGGACGCCGTGCGCGACCGGCTCACGGTGCTCGCCGACGGCGGCATCCGCACGGGGCTCGACGTGCTGCGCATGCTGGCGCTCGGTGCGCACGGCGTGCTGCTCGGCCGCGCGTGGGCGTACGCGCTCGCGGCCGGCGGCGGCCCATACGTAGCCGACATGCTCGACACGATGAAGCGCGAGCTCGGCGCGGCGATGGCGATGGCGGGCCGCACGCGCATCGCCGACGTGGACCGCACCGTGCTCGACCGCTGAACGCGGGAAGAGATTTCTCTCGCCAAGCGCGCCAAGACGCCAAGGAAGACAAGAAGAGCCGGAGGGTCCGGACGGAAGACGATCCATCGTCGACCCGCCGAACGTTCCAGCCCTCCGGCCCTCCCCGGCCTCCCTGGCCTCCCTGGCCTTCTGGCCTTTCTGGCCTTCCTAGCTTTCCTTGTCTTCCTTGGCGAGCTTGGCGAGAGATACTCTTCTCTTCCCGCACCCCGCTCCGGCTACTCCGGCAGCGTCTGGCCGGAGCCGCCCATCTCGGCCGGCACGTCGCGGAACTTCGGCTTGCCGTCGTGCATGCGCAGCACCGTATCCTCGTAGTTCACGTGCACGCCGGGCGTGAACGGCAGAGTCGGCAGCACCGCGGCGTACACGTCGACGAGATTCCAGTGCGGGTGGTCCGTGAACAGATGCCCGCCGCACTTCGTGCACCACTTGCGGTAGCTGCGCGGCGTCTTGTTGTACGTGCCGATGCTCGCGGTCCCCTGCTTCACGCGCAGGCTCGAAGGCTGCCACAGCGTGAACGCGTTGACGGGCCCTGCCGACCACTGCCGGCACGAGTCGCAATGGCAGTAGCCCATCGCGACCGGCGCGCCGGCGACCTCGAACTGCACCTCACCGCAAAAGCATTGGCCAGCGTAAACGTTCGACATTCTGCTCTCCTGATGACGGGGATCGGCCCTGCGCCGAGCGTGGCCAATCTAGGCGCGGCAGCGCGTCGCCGGAATGCTCGCCCGTCCGCGCGGCTTGCCCGCGCGTCCGGCAGCGATCAGAAGCGGAAGGTGTAGTTGATCTTCGCGACGACGTCGGAGGTCAGCGAGTGGTAACGGCCGTTGCGGTCGAAGTCCTCGACGTTGTGGTTGATCACGAAGTACACGGCGCGCCCCGCCTGCGGAATCCAGTTCAGCCGCATGTTCACGCCGATGATCTGGCTCACGTTGTCGTACTGGATCAGATTCGTCCACGAGAGGCGCGGCGAGAACACCCAGTCGAGCCCCGTGGAGACGATCCGCGTCGTGAAGTGACCCTGCGGCAGGTCGATCTCCTGGATGTTGTAGCCGATCGTCGTGCGGAATTTCGGCGACGGTGTCCAGACGAACTGCCCGAACGTGCGCACGCGCGTGCCGCCGTAGAACGAGCCCCAGGTGCGCGCGATGCGCCCCGACACGGGGCGGAACGCCGAGCCGCCGAACTCGATGCCGTTGTCGCTGAACGAGTAGTCGCCCCCCGGGATCACGACGCCGGGGGAGATCGGGAACGGCTGGTCGAGCACCTCCCGCTGGAAGTTCGATCGCACCCAGATGTAGTCGCCCTTGCTGTTCGTGATCTGGATCGGCGTGAGGCCGATGACCTGCGACTGCAGCCCGCCGCTCAAGTTCTCGATGCGCTCGCCGTCGAGCACGAAATACAGCGACTGCCAGTAGCCTTCCTTCGGCCGGTGCGTGTAGCCGATGTGGCCCGTGTAATCCCGGATGTCGGTGCGGCTGATGAAGCCGAGCGCCGGATTGAAGTTCTCCTCGACCTCGCGCACCGAGAGCCCGCCGCGGAATTTCGCGTTGCTCGGCACGGAGATGCCGATGCCCGCGGCGCGATTGTGCCCGTCCTTGCCGGTGGTATCGGACTCCTGGAACCAGCCGCCCGCCTCGATCGTGCGGCCGCCCGGCAGGTGCGAGTTGCGGTACAGGTAGTCGACGCCGGCAACCGAGTTGTCGAGGTTCGACAGCGGATCGCCGTTGGTGAACACGGCGCCGATCGTCGATTCGCCCGTGAGGCCCGCCTTCACGCGAACCACGGACAGCGTGTCGGCCGCGGTGGCTCCGTGCTCGTCCTGCCGGATCGACAGCGCGCCGATCTCGAAACGGCCCACGCGGCCGCTGACCTTGCCGCCGTAGTTCAGATCGACCGCCTGCCCCGCCTCATCGAGTCCGATGCGGCGCGAAAAGAACGGCCGCGCGTTCTGCTTCTCGGCGCTGCTGAGCGAGCCGTTGTTGTCGGCCGCGCCGATGCGGCCGAACTCGAAGAGGTCGGCCTCGCGCAGGAAGAAGTCGCGCTTCTCCGGGAAGAACAACCCGAAGCGCGTCAGGTTCACCTGGCGGTCGTCGACTTCGGTCGCCGAGAAGTCGGTGTTGAACGTCAGCGACGCATTCAGCTGCGGCGTCAGCTTGTAGAACAGGTCGAGCGACGGCTGCACGTCGGTGCTTGAGTCGCCGGTCGCAAACACGCGCTTGTTCGTCACGCTGGCCGACGGCACGAGATCGAGACCGATGCCCTGGTCCAGGTTCTCGAGCCCCGTCATCAGACCCGCCGTGCTGGGGTCCCAGCGGCGGTTGCGCGACACCCACGCCATGTCCTCGTTACGGCGTTTGATGTTGCGCGAGAAGTTCAGGCCCCACGCGTCCGTGTTCGGATCGAACGACAGCGACTTGAACGGAATCTCGTACTCGGCCATCCAGCCGCCGTCGAACTTCGTCGCGGCCGCAACCCAGATGCTGTCCCAGTCGCTGTAGTACTCCGACACGTTGCGGTACAGGCCGTCATAGCGCACGCCGTTCGCGTTCAGCCCGAAGAAGTAGCCGGCGCGGCGCGTGTTGAACGGGTCGAGCGTGATGAACAGCGTGTCGTCCTGCGTGATCGAGCCGTTCTGCCGCAGCATGTTGGCCGTGATCGACTCCGGCGGCTGGTACAGGATGGCGCCGACGTAGAGCGCGTCGTCGTCGTAATAGAGATAGATCTCGGAACGCTCCGACGCCGGCGCGTACTCGACGGGATTGACCTGATACAGGTCATCCACGCGCGCGGCACCCGCCCATTCGTCCTTGTTGACGACGCCGTCGATCGTGGGCTTCACGGCCGTCCGCACGATGCGAACGGTCTTCTGCCCCGGATCCTTGAGCGGCGCCTGCGACGAAACAGGCGCCTGCGCCATGGCCGTGCCGGCAACCCCCGCTGCCAGCAGGCCGAGAAACGCCAAACGCATGTCAGAGAACCCCAACCCCCGTACAGCCCGAACGATACCGGAAACACGGCACGGTTGGGGCGCCGCGCGGGGCGCTCGAGGTTTCCGCAGATCGCGCGACTGGCACCGCCGCTTGCGGCACCGGGGCCACCATGAACGTGCGGCGCTACGATGCCGGCACGCGCGCCCGCACGCGCCCGCGGCGACGCGCGACGCGCCATGCGACGGCGATCCCGGCCACGGCGACGGCGAGCCACGGCAGCCCGCTCGCGACGAGCGCCGCCCACACCTCGCCCGCACTCGGGTGGAAGTTGCGCAGCACGGCGAACCGGTCGATGAGCCAGTGCCAGGCGGTGTGCGCCACGAGCACGGCCAGCACGATGCCGCTGGCGCGCTCCGGCACGTACCGGAACGCCAGCAGCAAGGCCGGCACGAGCAGCGCCAGCACGAGCAACTGGCCGAGCTCGATGCCGACGTTGAACGCGAGCAGCGAGGTCAGCACGTGCGTGCCCGCGAACTGCAGCGTGTTCGCGAGCGCGAACGAAAACCCGAAGCCGTGCACGAGCCCGAAGCCGAACGCGAGCAGCCAGCGCGTGCGCGCGTTCGGCGCCACGACGTTCTCGACGGCCGTGTAGAAGATCGAGGCCGCGATCAGCACCTCGATCAGCGGCGGAAACCACAGCGCCGCCGGCGCCGCGCCGTACGCAGCACCGATCAGCGTCACGGAATGACCGGCCGTGAACGCAGTGACGATCCCGACCAGCGTGCGCGGCTCGCGCCGGAACGGCACCACGAGGCACAGCAGGAACAGCAGGTGATCCGCGCCGTCCAGGATGTGCGCGAACCCCTGCCGCAGGAAGCGCAGGAACGACTGTTGCCAGCGCGGATCGAGCGGCACGACACCCTCGTCGGCGTGCAGCTCGTACACGCGCTCCACGCCGCCGGGCCCGAAGAAACGCAGCGCGGTCGTCACGCGCACGCCGAGCCGGTCGAGATTCGGCCGGATCGCGAACGCAACATCGGCCGAGTCGATCGGCGCCTCGAGCAGCACGTCGAGCAACGCCTGCTGCCACACGATCTGCGTGCCCTCGGGCAACGGCGCGCCGCGCACGTGCGCGAGCGCCGTGTCGAACGCGGCGAACGACCTGTCGCTCGGAATCGAGGCGCGCACGGCGGCGATCGCGAGCGGTACCAGCCGGCGCTCGCCCGCGTACACCTGGAGGGCGTCGGCCAGCCACACCTGCGCCGCGTGGCGCAGTTGCGGGTCCGCGCGCGCCACGTCGAGATAGCCCGGGCCCACCGTCGGGAACGTGACGTCCTGCATGGCTTCGAGCGGTGCGCGCACGAGCAGCTGCAGCCGGTCGCCCGCGGGGCGCACGAGCACGTGCACGGTCACGTCGCTCGGCAGCTCGTGCGCGCGCCCGGCCGACGGCTGTACCGCCACCAGCGCGAGCAGCAAAACCGCGAGCCCCCGAATCCCGATCACGCGTCGCGCTCCGACACCGCGCCATCCACCCAACGCCGCGGACAATTTCCGCTATTATCCCGGCGAAGAACAGCCCTGCGTCGCCAGGGCCACGCTGACGACTGGGAGGGGACCATGCTTCGTCGGATCGGATTCCCGGTGCTCGCGGCCGCGGGCGCCGCACTCGCCGCCTGCTCGAATACCGCGCCGCCCGCAGCGCAGAACGCGGCCCCGGCCTCGCCGCCCGCCGCAGCGGCACCGCCAGCCGCCAAGCCCGGCGACCCCGGCGTGGCGCCGCGCTTCGAGGTGGACCCGTTCTGGCCGAAACCGCTGCCGAACCACTGGCTGCTCGGCTCCGCCGTGGGCGTGGCGGTCGACTCGCGCGACCACGTCTGGATCATCCACCGGCAGGCATCGCTGAATCCGCGTACCGAGGCCGGCGTCCCGCTGACGTCGCCGCCGGGGGAGTGCTGCTCCGCCGCGCCCCCGGTGCTCGAGTTCGATCCGGAGGGCAATCTCGTCGGCTCGTGGGGCGGGCCGGGTCCGGGCTACGACTGGCCGAAATCCAATCACGGCATCGCGGTCGACCAGATGGACAACGTCTGGATCGGCGGCAACGACCCCGCCGACGCGCACGTGCTGAAGTTCACGCGCACCGGAGCGCCACTGCTGCAGCTCGGCAAGCCGGGGCAGAACAAGGGCAGCAACGACCCGGTGAACTTCTGGCGCGTGGCGAAGATCTCGATCGACGCCGCGGCCAACGAGGCTTACATCGCGGATGGCTACGGCAACAAGCGCGTGGTCGTGATCGACATGAACACGGGCGAGCGCAAGCGCTACTGGGGCGCGTACGGCAACAAGCCGGACGACACGGACCTGGGTCCGTACGATCCGGACGCGCCGCTGCCGCAGCAGTTCCGCAATCCCGTGCACTGCGCGGAGCCGTCGAACGACGGGCTGCTGTACGTGTGCGACCGCGTGAACGACCGCATCCAGGTGTTCCAGAAGGACGGCACGTTCGTCAGCGAGCTGCGCGTGGCGCCGGAATCGAAGGGCGACGGCTCGGTCTTCGACATCGCGTTCTCGAAGGACCCGGGCCAGGCGTACATCTTCGTGGCCGACGGCCACAACGAGCTCGTGCACATCATCGACCGCAAGTCGATGCGGATCCTGACGAGCTTCGGCGACGGTGGACGTCAGCCGGGGCAGTTCTTCGGCGTGCACAGCATCGCGACGGACTCGAAGGGCAACATCTACACGACGGAGACGTACGAAGGTAAGCGTCTGCAGAAGTTCGTGTATCGCGGGCTCGCGCCGATACCGGGGCCGTCGCAGGGCGTCGTCTGGCCGAAGTGACGCGCACGCATGGCGTGCCGTGCGCCGACCGGCTCCGGTCGCGGGCTAATGCAATGCCGGGGAAGTGGCGGGTCCCCCACCGCGCAGTCCGTTGGGTTTCATTTGGGGAGGAAACGTCAATCGGGGTTACGCGGACGGAGGACCCATTTCAAACCTGCAGGCGACGCTCCGTAAGATGCGCGAACGGCGCGAAACGTTACCGGGCGAGCCAAGCGCCCAAGAATCCGCTAACGGATGATCCGCGACAAGAATACCAAAGGTAACTCGTACTGGCTGTACCCGTTTGCGTCTCGCGACTGCACCATGATCGTGCGCAGACCTATCGGCGCAGCTTCGACCCATCGCTTCGTCCCGACATCCGGCGCACGCGACATGACCGTACCGCTCGGTCTGCCTCGCGCATCGACCGGCCCGCGCACCTTGGTCGGGTGCGGCTGCCCCGGCCACTGCCGACGCATGGCCGCGCGGCTACAATCGGTCGCGTAGCCGAGGGGGGGAATTCTCATGCGCACGCTGGCCCACAGGATCCTCGGTCCCGCAATCGCCTCGCTCGCACTGACGGCGGTCACCGCCCACGCGCAGCCGCCCGTGACCGCCGGCGAGCTCGTCGTCGAGCCGCCGACGCTGATCTCCCTGGGCTTCGAGTGGCACGTCGAAGGCGACCAGAATCGCAACGCGGCGGTGGCCGTGGCCTATCGGCGCAGCGGCGAGAACGTCTGGCACGAAAGCCTGCCGCTGCTGCGGGTTCAGAACGAGCACACGTTCTACGCGAACACACTCTGGTACGTGGCGCCGAACATGTTCGCCGGCAGCGTGTTCGAGCTTGCCGAGAACACCGAGTACGAGGTGCGCTTCAGGCTCACGGACCCCGACGGCGTCCGCGGCGAGGCGGAGCGCACCGTGAAAGTGCGCACGCGCGCCGAGCCGCAGCCGGCCGCGGGCGGCCACACGTACCACGTGTACCCGTTCGACTACAAAGGCCCGCGGCAGGAGCCCGCGTTCAACGGCCTGCTCGCGGCCTATTACAAGGACTCGATCGGCGGCGACTGGAGCCGCGCGCCGCCGCCTCGCGTCGTGCCCGGCGACACGATCCTGGTCCACGCCGGCCTGTACAAGGACTTCGACCGCTTCAGCTACAGCCACGAGATCGACTCGCGCGGCACGACGTGCTGCGGCGTGCCGTGGGACGGCACGTTCTACCTCACGCAGAAGGGCACCGCCGACGAGCCGATCGCGATCAAGGCCGCCGGCGACGGCGAAGCCATCTTCGACGGCGACGGCAACAACGTGCTGTTCAACGTCATGGCGGCCGACTACACGTACTTCGAGGGGCTCACGTTCCGCAACACGAACATCGCGATCGAGGCGGGCCAGAAGAAGATCGCGGGCGCCATGGGTCTCACCGTGAAGCGCTCGAAGTTCGAGAACGTGGGCGAGGCCGTGCACAGCGACTGGTCCGGCTCGCGCAACTTCTACATCGCCGACAACGTCATGATCGGCCGCGACGACCCGGACTACCTCTTCGGCTGGCTGCGCACGTGGCCGTGGGCCGACCAGCCGGGCTTCGAGCAGAAGCGGCGCATGAAGTCGTACTACGCCGTGTCGATCTACGGCGGCGGCCACGTGATGGCCTACAACCGCGTGCGCAACTTCCACGACGGGCTCGATCACGCGACCTACGGCATGCCCGACGACTGGCCGAACACTCCTCGCGACCGCATGCCGGTGTCGATCGACATCTACGGCAACGACGTGTCGAACGTGCACGACAACTGCTTCGAGACCGACGGCGGCATGCACAACGTGCGGCTGTTCCGCAATCTCTGCTTCAACGTGGCCACCGGCGGCATGAGCCCGCAGCCGATCTTCGGCGGCCCCGTCTACTTCATCCGCAACGTGGTCTACAACGGCGTGTATGGGCCGCTCAAGATCCAGGCCGACCCTTCCGGCATCCTCGTGTACCAGAACACGTACGTGGGCGAGATCGCGCAACTGACGCCCGCGTCGAACATGCACTTCCGCAACAACCTGATCCTGGGGCAGAAGGCACGACCCGCGGTGTTCGCGATCGACACGCACACGCCGTGGAGCGATTCCGACTACAACGGTTTCTATCCGAACGAGGGTGCGGAGTTCTCTTTCCAGTGGAACTCGCCGCCGCAGGGCGGACCCGTGGACTACACGTCGAAACGCGAGGTGCGCCACTTCAAGACGCTGGCGGAATACCAGCGCGCGACGGGCCAGGACCGGCACAGCCGGCTCATCGACTACTCCGTGTTCGTGAAGGCGGCGCCGCCGGACTTCACGAAGCCGACGCAGCTCTACACGCCGGAGCAGGTGGATCTGCGCCTGAAACCGGGCTCGCGCGCCGTGGATGCCGGCGTCGTGCTGCCCGGCATCACGGACGGATTCACCGGCAAGGCGCCGGATCTCGGCGCGTACGAGCAGGGCGCGCCGCTGCCCCACTACGGCCCGCGCGAGCAGCGCCGCTGATGGACGAACAGAAGTACGACCGGCGCGATCTGCTGAAGGCCGCCGGCGCCGGCGCGCTGCTCTGCGCCGCGGCGGCCGACGTTCGCCTGATCAAGCCGCCGCGCGACGGCTGCGTCGCACCGCGTACGCGGCGCCAACCACGACGACGCACGCGAGGCTCGCGTAGAACTGGCTCGCGAGCTCGGGCGTGAACGCCATCGCGGCCAGCACGCCGAGCATCGCGGCGACGGTCGCGTAGCTCGCCCACGGGAACAGCCACACGCGGATCGTGAGCCGCTCCGGCGCCGCGCGCTCCAGCTCGCGGCGCAGCTTCAGATGCGCGAAGCACGCCAGCAGGTAGATCACGATCATCAGCGCGCCCGACGCGTTCACGAGGAACGCGAACACCAGGCTCGGCGAGACGATCGACAGCACCACGGCGAAGTAGCCGAACGACGTGCCGATCAGGATCGCACGCGCCGGCACGCGCCGCGAGCTCAGCGCCACCATCGACTGCGGCGCGTCGCCTTTCGCCGCCAGCGTGAACAGCACGCGCGACGTGACGTAGAGGCCGGAATTCAGGCACGACAGCACGGCCACGAGCACGATGACGTTCATGATCGTGGCCGCACTCGGGATGTGCGTGTAGCCGAGCGCGATCGCGAACGGCGAGTCGCCCGATTTGATTTCCTGCCATGGCACCACGGCGACGATCAGCGCGATCGACAGCGCGTAGAACAGCAGGATGCGCAGGCTGATCGACACCGTCATGCGCGAGATGACCTTGGCAGGCTCGCGCGACTCGACGGCCGCGATGGTCGCGATCTCCGCCCCGCACAGCGAGAACACCACCGTGGTCATGCCCGCGAGCACGGCCAGCCAGCCGAAAGGCGCGAAGCCGCCGTGCGCGTACAGATTGCCGAACGTAGGCCCGGATGGCGACGTGAGCCCGAGCGCGTACGCGCCCGCGATCACGATGAACACGACGATGGCGGCCACCTTGATCGACGAGAACCAGAACTCGAACTCGCCATAGGAGCGCGACGACAGCAGGTTCACGCCGGTCAGCAGCAGCATCAGCACGAGCCCGATCTGCCACGTGGGCAACGCGAGCCACTGCGCGAGAATCGAGGCGCCCGCGACCGCCTCGATCGCGACCACCACGACCCAGAAGTACCAGTAGAGCCAGCCGCTGACGAAGCCCGCCCAGTCCCCGAGCCCGAGCCTGATGTACTCCGTGAACGAGCCGACGCCGGGCGTGGCCGCGGCCATCTCGCTCAGCATGCGCATGACCATGAGCACGACGAGCCCGGCCAGGCAGTAGCTCACGATCGCCGCGGGCCCGATCGTGGCAATGGCCGCGCTGCTGCCGACGAAGAGTCCCGCGCCGATGATGCCGCCGATCGAGATCATGACCACGTGGCGCGAGAGCAGGCTGCGGCTCAACCCCGAATGCGGAGTCACAGTGCTTGCGAGTTGCGGTTCTGTCGTGCTCACGCGATTCAGTGCCAGCGAACCAGCCGTGCGAACGATCGTACCACCGGCGTTCGGTCGCACGTGTCTTTTCTTTCCGTCGCGACAGTAATAAATCCGCGCACACGCCGCGCGAACTTTCTTTGAACCTCGCGCTGCGCACGCGGCACTCAGCTGCACACTCCACGCGCAACGAGGCACGCGCAATGCGCACACTCACATCGCTCGGCAGGGCTTTCGCATCCGTCACGCTGCTGTCCACCGTCGCGAGCTGCGGCGGCGGTGGTGGCGACGGCTACGGCGGCGGCAGCAGCGGCGGCGGTGGCAGCACGCCGCCCACGCTGCAGGCCAACTTCACGTCGATCCAGGACAACGTGCTTACGCCGATCTGCGCGCCCTGCCACGCGGGCGCGGGCGCGCCGCAGGGCCTGCGCCTCGACGCGGCGAACAGCTACGCGCTGCTCGTGGGCGTCGCGAGCAGCGAGCAGCCGTCGCTGCAGCGCGTGGCGCCTGGCGACCCGAACGACAGCTACCTCATCAAGAAGCTCGAAGGGACCGCGAGCGTCGGCGGCCGCATGCCGCTCGGCGGCACGCCGCTGGCACAGGCGGACATCGACGTGATCCGGCAGTGGATCACCGACGGCGCGCAGCCGCCGGGCGGCGCGCAGCCGGCCACGCCCGTGCGCGTCACGTCGCTGTCGCCGCTGCCGGATACGTCCGTGCTCACGGTGCCGACATCGATCATGGCGGTGCTCGACCGCGAGCTCGACGCCACGTCGGTCGACGCGACCACGGTGCTCATCGAGCGCAGCGGCGGCGACGGCACGTTCGGCGACGGCAACGAAGTCGCCATCACGCCCGTGTCCGTGTCGGTGCCGGCGGCGAACAGTAAGACCATCGTCGTCGACATCAGCACGGCGCCGCCGGCCGAGGACACGTACCGCGTGACGCTGGTCGGCACGGGGCCCACGACGATCCGCGATCTCGGCGGCAACGCGCTCGACGGCGAGTACTCGGGCACGTTCCCGTCCGGCAACGGCACGCAGGGCGGCAACTTCGTCGCGACGTTCACGGTGGCCGGCATCCAGCCGACGCTGCAATCGATCCAGGACAACGTGTTCACGCCGATCTGCGCGGGCTGCCACACGGGACCGACGTCGAACGTGCTGCCTGGGGGCATGGACCTCACGAGCACGGCGCACAGCGCGGCCAGCCTGATCGGCGTGACGAGCATCGAGGCGCCCACGTCGAAGCGCGTGCTGCCGAACGACGCGGACAACAGCTACCTGATCAAGAAGCTCGAAGGCACGGCCGGCACGCAGATGCCGCTCGGCGGGCAGCCGCTCGGCGTCGACACGATCGCGCAGATCCGCGCGTGGATCACGAACGGAGCCGCGCAATGAGGACGCTGCACCTGCGAATGACGGCGGCCGGCCTGGTCGCCGGCGGCTGGCTGCTCTGCGGCGGCATCGCGAACGCGGAGCCGTACCTCGCCATCGCGAACGGGTTCAAGTGCGGCCAGTGCCACGTGAACCCCACGGGCGGCGGCAAGCGCAACCTCTTCGGCATGACGTTCGCGCGCATACAGCTCGCTGCGAACACCGTGCTGCGCGACGAAGGCGCGACCGGGTGGAACAGCAGCGTCACGGACTGGTTCGGCATCGGCGGCGACTACCGCGGCGGGTTCAAGAACGTGGATCTGCCGCGCGGCCCGGACACCTCGGAGACGACGACCACGAGGGGCACCGTGTACGCCGAGTTCAAGGCCGTGCCGAACCTGCTGACGGTGTACTTCGACCAGCAGCTCGCACCCGGCGAGTCGATCGAGCGCGAGCGCTACGTGCTCGTCACGCCGCTGCACGGCAAGCTCACGGTCAAGGCGGGGCAATTCTTCCTGCCGTTCGGGCTGCGGCTGCAGGACGACGCCACGTTCGTGCGCCAGCGCTCCGGCATCAACTTCGATACGCCGGACGACGGCGTCGAGCTCGGCCTCGAGCTGCCGAAGTGGTCCGCGCAGATCGCGTCGACGAACGGCACGGCCGGCGCCGGCAGCGCGCCCGGCAAGAGCCAGATCAGCCTGTCGGCGAGCTACGTGCGCCCGCGCTGGCGCGCCGGCGCCAGCGTGAACGTGAACCACGACCCGCTCGGCGACCGCAACATGCAGGGCGTGTTCGGCGGCTTCAACACGGGGCCCGTCACGTGGCTCGGCGAGCTCGACTTCATCACCGACGACCGTCCCGCCGGCGGCTCCGACAGGCAGTTCGCGAGTCTGCTCGAAGCGGACTGGCGCATCGCAAAGGGCCACAACCTGAAGGTCGGCGTGGAGTTCCTCGACCCGAACGACCACACGGGCGGCGACCACCAGCAGCGCATGAGCGTGGTGTGGGAGTACGCGCCGATCCAGCTCACGCAGGTGCGCGTGGGCGTGCGCTCCTACGACGGCCCCGGGGCGCAACCGCTGA
Organism: Gammaproteobacteria bacterium; assembly: GCA_035548835.1. Classification (GTDB taxonomy): domain Bacteria; phylum Pseudomonadota; class Gammaproteobacteria; order Steroidobacterales; family Rariloculaceae; genus FEN-1219. The sequence goes on from DASZSB010000024.1 coordinate 16,807, forward strand.
CGAACCGCAACGAGACGTTCGCCGAAGTCCACGTGTACTTCTGAAACCCGGCCCGCGCTGGCGACGGCACCGGCGGCACCGTATCCTTGCGCGTCGCGCACGCGCGGGTTTGGGGTTGCCAGTTTGACGAAAGGCCGGGTCCTGTTCGCGAGCCTGATCGGCACGACGATCGAGTTCTTCGACTTCTACATCTACGGCACGGCGGCCGTGCTCGTGTTCCCGCAGCTGTTCTTTCCCGCGGGCAACGAGCTCACCGCGCGGCTGCAGTCGCTGGCCACGTTCGCGCTCGCCTTCTTCGCGCGCCCCGTGGGCTCGGCGCTGTTCGGTCACTTCGGCGACCGCATCGGCCGCAAGGCCACGCTCGTCGCGGCGCTGCTCACGATGGGCCTGTCCACGGTCGCGATCGGCCTGCTGCCGACGTACGCCTCGATCGGCATCGCGGCCCCCGCGCTGCTCGCGTTGTGCCGGCTCGGCCAGGGGCTCGGGCTCGGCGGCGAATGGGGCGGCGCCGTGCTGCTCGCCACGGAGAACGCGCCGCCGGGCAAGGAGACCTGGTACGGCATGTTCCCGCAGCTCGGCGCGCCGCTCGGCTTCTTCTGCTCCGCCGGCATCTTCATCCTGCTCGCGGCCACGCTGAGCGACGCGCAGTTCATGAGCTGGGGCTGGCGCGTGCCGTTCATCGCGAGCTCCGCGCTCGTGGTCGTGGGGCTCTACATCCGGCTGCAGATCACGGAGACGCCGGCGTTCCAGCGTGCCATCGACCGCGAGGAGCGCGTGCGCGTGCCCATGCTCGCGGTGCTGCGCGAGCACCCCGGCACGCTGGTGCTCGCGATGTTCGCCGCCGTCACGACGTACGTGGTGTTCTATCTGATGACGGTGTTCACGCTGAGCTGGGGCACGAGCACGCTCGGCTTCACACGCCAGCACTTCCTCGAGCTGCAGATGATCGGCGTGCTGTTCTTCGCGATCACGATTCCACTGTCCGCCGTGGCCGCAGACCGCGTGGGCCGCATGCCGATGCTGATGCTGTCGAGCGGCCTCGCGTTCGTGTTCGGCCTCTCGTTCGGCGCGCTGTTCAGCGAGCCCGACGCGGTGCGCATCACGGTGTTCCTCTCGCTCGGCCTCGCCGCGATGGGCTTCACGTACGGGCCGCTCGGCGCCGCGCTGGCCGAGCAGTTTCCCACCGCGGTCCGTTACACGGGCGCTTCGGTGTCGTTCAACCTCGCGAGCATCCTCGGCGGCTCGTTCGCACCCTACATCGCGACCTATCTCGCCGCGACCTACGGCATCGGCTCCGTGGGCTATTACCTCTCGGCCGCCGCCGTGCTGACGTTCGCGGCGCAGCTGCTGCTGTGCAGGCCGGCCGCGAAGACCGCCTAGCGCAGCGCTTCGCGCTCGGCCGTCGTCAGGACGCGGGCGGCCACGAGCGGCGCTCCCGTCGCAGCGTCGAAGAACGGCGAGCGCTTGTGATCGCCGCGCAGCCGCCAGCCGAGCATCAGGCGCAGCACGCGCAACAGCATGCGCCACTGCGGTTGCGTATCGGGAGGCAGCGCTGCTCTGTCGCCCGTCGCAAACTTCCGGAAAACCCGCGTGCGGATCGGACCGAACGCGTCGCGCGCGGGCTCCGGCGCGAACGCGCACACGAGACCCACGAACGGCAGGCCGGCCGCGGCCATCGTGTTGCCGATCGGCGTGTTGCAGCAGCTCGCGTACCAGCGCGCGAGACCTTTGGGCGTGAGCCGCATGCATGCCACACGCTCCCTGCCGGCCGTGAATTCGATGCGCGCAGGCGAAAGCTGGAAGACGTCCGTACCGCCGTTCGCGTCGAGCACGTCTGCCGTGCGGCCGAGGAATCTGATGAACGCCTGGCAATCGTCGCAATAGCACACACAGCGATTGCCGATCTGCGGCGTCACGCCGTGTGCAACGGCGCGCACCGTGCCGCAGCGGCACTGCAGCGGGACGTCCCTCGGCGCTGCACCGCTCACCGGCGCTCCCGGCGTTCGAGCCGCGCGAAGTCGCCGGCCGCGTACACCACCTCGCCGCCGAGCAGCGTCAGCAAGGACTCGATGTCGCCGATCTCCTCCGTCGGCACGGTCAGGTAGTCGGCCGAGAGCACCGCGAGATCGGCCAGCTTGCCGGGCTCGAGCGAGCCGCGCGTGTTCTCGTCGAACGAGAACCACGCGCTGCCCTGCGTGTACAGGCGCAGCGCGGCCATGCGGTCCGGCGTCTCCTCCGGCCCGCGGATCGGCGTGCCGGCCACCGTCTTGCCGTCGACGAACCACTGCAGCGCCGTGAACGGGTTGTACGACGCCACGCGGTGCGCGTCCGTGCCGGCACCGATCGGCACGCCGAGCCGCCGACCCGTGACGACCGGCGGCATGCGGCGCGCGGCGTCCTTGCCCTGGCGCCGGATCAGGTCCTCGCCGCCGAAGTACATCGCATCCTGCACCGTCCAGCCCACGCCAAGGTCGCGCATGCGCCGCAGCGTGGCGTCGGACGCGTCGTTCAGGTGCGCGATCGACCAGCGCAAGGGCGCGAGCGGAACTTCGCGATTCACGCGCTCGAAGATGCCGAGCAGGTGATCGACCGTGGCATCCGGTCCCCAGTGCATCGTGATCGTCATGCCTTTCCCGGCCGCCCAGCGAACGATCTCGTAGTAGCGCTCTTTGTCCTCGGCCGACGGCGCGGGGTTGTTGTTCATCGCGACCGTGATGCGCTCGCCGAGACCGTTGAAGCGCAACCGGTCGTCGCCGAAGCCCATCGGCAGCAGCGCCGTGAGGCTCTTGAGCTCCTCGAATTCCTGGCCCGCGGTCTGGCCGTTCAGGCTGTAGGCCACGCGCACCGTGAGCTCGTGCTTGCGCCACACGTCGAACAGCGCCTGGTAGTCGGCCGGAAACAGATTGTTGCCGCCGGGATCCACCACGCCGGTGAGCCCGAGCCGGTTCAGCTCGCGGAAGAACGCCTTCGTGCCCTCCACCTGCTGTGCGAAGGTAGGCTTCGGCAGCCGGTCGAACAACGCGACGATCGCGCCCTGCCCGCCGCTGATGGCGCCCGTCGGCGCATCGCCGTCGCGCTCGAGCTTGCCGCCCGGCGGCAGGTCCGCGTCGCTCGCGATACCGAGCTTCGCAAAGCCGGCCTTGTTCATCACGACCCAGCCGTAGCCGAGCTGCACGTACACGGGATTCGCGGGTGCCGCGGCCTCGAGCTCGGCCTGCGTGGGCCGGCGCCGCTCCGCGAACTGCAGCTCGTTCCACCCACCCGCCACGATCAGCCAGGCGCCCGGCGGCATGCGCTTCGCCGCCGCGCCGATGCGGCTCATCGCCTCCGGCAGCGAGCGCGCGCCGATCCAGTTGACTTCGGTGGTGAACGACAGCGCGGCGCGGATCGCGTGCAGGTGCGAGTCGATGAGCCCCGGAATCACGGTGCGCCCGCCGAGATCGACGACGCGCGTGCCGGCGCCCGCGAGCTTGCGGATGTCCTCGCTGCGGCCGAGCGCGAGTATCTTGCCGTCGCGGATCGCGAGCGCTTCCTGGATGGACGAACGTGCGTCGACGGTGACGATCTTGCCGTCGAGGAGCACCGTGTCCGGCGGCTGAGCTCGCGCCGCGCCGCTCAGCAGCACCAGCAGAACCGCGCAGGCCCCGCCCCCGAATCTCATCGCCGCCGCCATCCACCGATCGACCATTCCAGGCACTCCGTCAGTAATTCCACGGCGCGAGCGCGCCCCACATCGCCAGCAGCACACCCAGCGCCGCGAAGATCGCGAGCGTCAGCGTGAAGCGCAGCTTGCGGCCCAGTGTCCACGCAGCGCCGCCGGATCCGCCCCATACGGCCGGCAGGTACGTGATGCTGGCCAACGTCAGCACGCTCGCGCCGAGCGCAAACGACGACGCGAGCAGAATGCTCGGCGGCGGCCAGCCGTAGATCAGCTTCGTGGCGTCGCTGGCGCCGACCACGACGGCCACCGCACTTGCGAACATCGCGAGCCACAGCAGGGCGATCACGAGTTGCAGCAGCCCGGCCGTGTACTGGCCCGAGCTCGCGAGCAACCCCCGGCCGCGGCGGATCAGCGCGCCGATCGCGACACCGATCGACGTCAGCAGCGTCAGCACGGCGACGAGCGTCAACGTCGAGCGCGACATCAGTGCGCCGACGCGCTCGAACGCGATCGGCACCAGCGCAATGCGGACGACGCGTCCGCCTTCGCGCTCGAAGCGCAGGAACGGCGGACCGCCGGCCCAGGGATCCACGGCCGCGAAGAGGTCGGCGCCGGCGGGCACGTAACGCTGGCCGCCGGGCCCGAGCAGATAGCCCTCCGACGACACGCCGATCGTCTGTCGCGCCTGCAGGCCCAGCAGGAACCCCTCGAGGCCGTCGTAACGCCGCCGGGTGGTGAGGTACTCGCCCGCGTAGTCGCGCGCGAGCGCGCGAACGTCCGCGGACGCGGCCGCCGGTGGCGGTCGCGGCGGCGCGTAGAAGCGTTCGACGATGCGCAGTGGCAGCGGGTCGCTGAGCTGCCCGCCGCCTTCCGTGTTCGTGGCCACGAACACGCCGAGCCGCAGCGCCGGCACCACGACCATGTTCGAGAAGAACGACAGCGTCGCGCCGTTGTGGCCGTAACCGTGGAAGCCGCCCGGCAGCAGTTGATCGAAGAAGCCACCGTCGAGCGCACCCGCCTCCGGCGGCAGCGACGTCAGCGGCGTGCGGAACGCGCGCGCCGCGCGCGGCCCGAAGATCGTGACGCCGTCGAGCGTGCCATCCCCGAGCAGCATCAGCATGTAGCGCGCCATGTCACCGGCGCTGGCCGACATCGCGCCCGCCGGCGCCACGGGCGTGATGTACTCGAACGTGCGTGCGGCATACGCGTTGCCCGCCCAGCGCATGGGCTCCGCGAGATCCGCCGCACGTTCCGCGGCGAGCGGCGCGGGCAAATCCTCGCGCGCGGGGTACGGCTCGCGCGGTGTCGCATGCGTCAGCTTCAGCGGCTCGAGGATGTCGCGCTCGACCAGCGTCTGCCAGTCCACGCCCTCGACGTTCGCGACGATGGCGCCCGCGAGCGCCGCGCCATAGTTCGAGTACGACGACACGGTGCCGGGCTCGCGCACGCGCGCCGGCCGCGTGCGCGCGAGGAACTGATCGAGAGACAGCATCTTCGCCGGATCGGCCGCGAACAGCACGCCGAGCACGCGGTCCTCGAAGCCCGGCGAGTGCGTCAGCAGGTCGCGCAGACGGATCGGCTCGCGGAAACCCTGGGCCGGAATCGCAAGCTCCGGCGGCAGATAGTTGTTGACCGGCGCATCGAGGTCGAGCTTGCCCGCCTCCACGGCGCGCATGACCTCGATCCACGTGAACGTCTTCGAGATCGAGCCGATGCGGAACATCGTGGTGGCGGGGTCGACGGCGCGCGGCGGGGAATACGAGGCGAAGCCGTAGCCCTTCTGGAGCACGACCTTGCCGTCCTGCACGACGGCGACCGTGACGGCGGCGATGTGGCGCTGATCCATCGCCAGGCGCACGGTGCCATCGACGAACGCCTCGAGCTCGGCGGGCGGGATCGACTGCGCCGGCTCCAGTCTCGGCGCGCCGGGCGCCGCGGACTCGGCCGGTACCTGTGCCAGCGAAGGCACCCACGGCATGCAAACGACACAGACGGTGACCGCAACACGGGCCAACGAGTGACGCATCGCAACCCCCAACCGCGCGGACGCTGCGCCGATCATAGCCGACGCGGCGCCTCCGGGGTGCAACGCCTCAGGGCGGCGCCGGCTGCACGATCACGCGATCGTCGCCGGCGATGAACACCGTGCGTCCGTCCACGCTGACCGTCATGACGGGCGAGTTGCCGACGGTGTTCGACAGCATGATCGGCGAGCCCGCGACCTGCTGGATGCCACCCACGCCGAACGTGTCGAGATCGAACGCGTACAGCTTGCCGCTGTCGGCGTAGGCGTAGACGCGCTTGCCGTCCTGGGTGATGACGCCGGCCGTCAGCGTTTCGCCCGCGGACAAGGTTCCGAGCGACGAGAAGCTCGACGAGTACGCGTGGGCCGCATCGACGAGGAAACGTTCGCCGGTGCGCGATACCGAGAGACTGCTGCCCGTGGCGCCCCCGACCGCCGTGTTGTCGGCATAAACGCGC
>DASZSB010000025.1:0-8799 GCA_035548835.1 Gammaproteobacteria bacterium
CGTCGTGCCGGCGCTGCCTGCGGCCCCCGCGCCGGTTCCCGCCGCGCCCGTCTCACCGCCGGAGCTTCCACCGCAGCCGGCGACCAACACACCCGCGCCGACGACGGCCAGACCCAACGCGAAGCTACGCAGCATTTTCCACCTCGAGGAGATTTGGGAACCAGGACAAGGGCATTGAGTCACGAGCGCCGTCCGCCGCGCGCGCATCGCGATGGCGACGAATGCACGCTGGTCGGAGATCACCCGCGGCCGACGAACGGCATCTTCGTCGCCATGATCGTCATGAAGAGGACGTTCGTCGCAAGCGGCAGGTTCGCGATGTGAACCACGCTCTCGGCGACGTTCGCGACGTCCATGCGCGGCTCGACCGCCATCGTGCCGTTCGCCTGCGCCACGCCGCGCTCCATGCGCGCCGTGAGCTCCGTCGCCGCGTTGCCGATGTCGAGCTGGCTGCACGTGATGTCGTACTTGCGCCCGTCGAGCGCGATCGACTTCGTCAGGCCCGTGATCGCGTGCTTGCTCGCCGTGTAGGGCGCCGAGCTCGGGCGCGGCGCGTAGGCCGAGAGTGAGCCGTTGTTGATGATGCGCCCGCCGCGCGGCCGCTGGTCGCGCATCACCCGGAAGGCGGCCTGCGCACACAGGAACATGCCGGTGAGGTTGATGTCGATCACGCCGCGCCACTGCTCGGGCGTCAGGTCCTCGAAGGCGGCGGGCGGCGATCCGACGCCCGCGTTGTTGAAGAGGACGTCGACGCGCCCGAACGTCTCGCGGGCGCGCGCGAACAGCGCCGTCACCTCGGGTGGGTTGCGCACGTCGGTGGGCACGACCAGCGCGCGAGCGCCCGCCTCGCCCGCGGCCTCGGCCGTCGCGCGCAGCGGCTCGGGGCGCCGGCCGGCGAGCGCGACTTGGTAGCCGTCGGCCAGCAACGCCAGAGCCGTTGCGCGGCCGATGCCGGTCCCCGCGCCGGTCACGACGGCCGTCTTCGTTTCAGGGGTCATCTCGCTGCTCACGGGCGCACCATATCGCGCGACGTGCGCCGTGGGAGATCGCGCGGCGTCTTGCGCCAAATTGGCGGAGATTGGGCCGACCGAGTCAGCTGCCGCAGCGCGCCGCGGACCCGCGCCCGGAGGCACGCCGGCTCGTTCGTGGAAATCGTGAAATGACGATTGAATCCGATTTCGAGTGGCCCCACAATCGCGGCGCTAACGCTCCTGCCGCGCCGTCCGTTACGCTGACTTTTGGGGGAATTCGTGACGACTAAGAATCTCTTTCATCGACCTTACTCCATCGCCGCCATCCTGTTCGCCACCGCGCTCGCCTGCGCGGGCACGAAGCAGGACGCGACGGGGGCCGCCGGCCGCGACGCGGGCAGCGGCAACGCCGGCACCACGGGTGCCGCCGGCACGACCGGCACCGCGGGTGTGTTCGGCTTCGCGGGAACGACGGGCGCCGCCGGAACTGGCGGCGTCGCGGGGACGGGCGGCACGGCCGGCTGTCTCACCGACTGCACCGACGCCGGGCCCGACGTGCCCGCGGGACCGCAGTGCGGCAACGGCTTGCTCGAGACGGACGAGCAGTGCGACGACGGCAACACGATGCCGGGCGACGGCTGCTCGGGCACGTGTCAGAAGGAGCCGAACTTCGACTGCCCCACGCCGGGCCAGTTCTGCGTGTCGACGGCGACGTGCGGCGACGGCGTGGTCGCGGGCAACGAGCTGTGCGATGACCACAACACCGTGGGCGGCGACGGCTGCTCCGCGAACTGCCGCACCGAGACCGGCTGGGTCTGCCCGCCGACGGGCGGCGCCTGTCAGCCCGCGCCGCCGCCGCCTTGCGGCAACGGCACGAAGGACACGGGCGAGGGCTGCGACGACGGCAACATGAAGAACGGCGACGGCTGCTCGGCCGCCTGCACCGTCGAGCCGGGCTACATGTGCCCGACGGCGGGCCAGCCCTGCTCGCTCATCCCCGTTTGCGGCGACGGCAAGGTCAACGCCGCCGGCGAAGAGTGCGACGACGGCAACCTGCAGCCAGGCGACGGCTGCACGGGCCTCTGCAAGAAGGAGCCGTTCTACAACTGCCCGACGCCGGGCAAGCCGTGCGTCTCGACGATCGTCTGCGGCGATCTCCAGGTGACGGGCGACGAGGCGTGCGACGACGGCAACACGAAGGCCGGCGACGGCTGCTCCGCCGACTGCAAGCAGGTCGAGGGCGGCTTCACGTGCCCGACGGCCAACGGCACGGGTGGCCCCTGCGCGCCCGTCTCGATGCCCACGTGCGGCGACGGCCGCCTCAGCTTCGGCGAGTACTGCGACGACGGCAACATGGTATCGGGCGACGGCTGCAGCTCGACCTGCACGCTGGAGACCGGCTACACCTGCCCCACGGCGGGTCAGACCTGCACGCTGGTCTCGTTCTGCGGCGACGGCGCGCTGAACGGCACCGAAGAGTGCGACGACCACAACATGGTGGGCGGCGACGGGTGCAGCTCGACGTGCGTCGTCGAGGCGAACTACGCCTGCCCGACGCCGGGCCAGGCGTGCGTCAGCACCGTGAAGTGCGGCGACCACAAGGTGACCGGCAACGAGCAGTGCGATGACGGCAACTTGCTCGCGGGCGACGGCTGCTCGCAGACGTGCCAGGTCGAATGCGGCTGGACGTGCTCGATCGGCAACGCGTGCCGCGCCGTCAAGTGCGGCGACGGCTTCGTCGCGGGCACCGAGCAGTGCGACGACGGCAACACGATCTCGGGCGACGGCTGCAGCGCGACGTGCCGCCTCGAGAGCAAGGCCGTCACGGGCCCCGAGGGCTGGACCTGCACCACGCCGGCGCAGGCGAATGGCTGCGTCGGCCCGACGACCTGCTCGGCCACGACGTGCGGCAACAAGGTCGTCGAGGGCAGCGAGCAGTGCGACGACATGAACAACGTCCAGGGCGACGGCTGCAACCCGTTCTGCCGCCTCGAGCCCTCGTGCCCCGTGGGCGGCGGCGCGTGCGCGACGGTCTGCGGCGACGGCCTGCTGCTGGCGGTCGACAAGGCCAATGGCCAGGAGTGCGACGACGGCAACACGATCTCGGGCGACGGCTGCTCGAAGGATTGCAAGGTCGAGCCCGGCTATGCCTGCACCGACACGCCGATCAAGTCGAACCCGCTGGTCCTCCCGATCGTCTACCACGACTTCAAGCACTACGATCAGGACGGCGGCCACCCCGACTTCAACCGCTTCAACGGCAACGGCGTGCCGGGCATCGCCAAGACGATGCTGGGCGCGAACGGCGTCCCCCAGCACGGCGACACGTGCACGGCGGGCACGGCGAACGCCTCGTTCAACGTCACGTACTGCGATCCGGGCACCGCGAACCCGACGTGGGACAAGACGGTCGACTACTTCGCGTCCTGGTACACGGACTCGGCCTATAGCAAGACGATCGTCCAGACGCTGTCGCTGGGCGGGCGCGTCGGCGCCAACTATTCGCCCACTTGCAACACGGCGGGCCAGCCGGACTGCGACGGGTACGGCTTCGAGACCGGGGCCTTCTTCCCCATCGACAACCTCGGCTGGGGCAACGGCGTCGATACCCGCAACTACAGCTTCACGTCGGAGACGCGCTACTGGTTCCAGTACACGGGCGCCGCGACGCTGATCTTCCGCGGCGACGACGACGTGTTCGTCTACATCAACAAGACGCTCGCCGTGGATCTCGGCGGCCTGCACCAGTCGACCAACGGCCAGATCACGCTCGACGCCGCCAACGGCACGGGCTACTCGTGTGACTTCGTCGCCCCCGGCGTCGGCAACACGAACAACTGCGACTCGGCGGCGCAGACGGGTGGCGGCCACGTCGTCAACCTCGGCCTCGAGCTGGGCAAGGTCTACGAGATCGTCGTGTTCCAGGCCGAGCGCCGCCTGTCCGCCTCGAATTACCGCCTCACGCTGAGCAAGTTCACCGGCACCCACAGCGTGTGCGCGCCCAAGTGCGGCGACGGCATCGTCACCGCGGGCGAGGCCTGCGACCTGGGCACCGCCAACAACACGGGCGCGTACGGCACGTGCAACGCGAACTGCACGCTGCCGCCCGGCTGCGGCGACGGCATGGTGAACGGCACCGAGCAGTGCGACAACGGCGTGAACCTCACGTCGTACGGCGGCACGGCCAAGCAGTGCGCCCCCGGCTGCGTGTGGGCGCCCTACTGCGGTGACAGCAACGTCGACGGCGCGCACGACGAGCAGTGCGACGACGGCGCCAACAACGGCAAGGGCTACGGATTCTGCACGTCGTCGTGCAAGCTGGGTCCGCGCTGCGGCGATGGCGTCATCACGAACAACGAGACGTGCGACGACGGCGCCAACAACGGCAACTCGACCAGCAAGTGCGCCGCGAACTGCCAGCTCAAGTGCGGCAACGGCACGCTGGACGCCGGCGAGCAGTGCGACAACGGCACCGCGAACAACACGGGCGGCTACGGCAAGTGCAACGCGAACTGCACCTTGGCGGCGCGCTGCGGAGACGGCATCAAGAACGGCACCGAGCAGTGCGACGACGGCAAGAACGACGGCAGCTACGGCAACTGCGCGCCGGGCTGCGTCCTCGGCCCGCGCTGCGGCGACCAGATCGTTCAGACCGTCGCCGGCGAGGTCTGCGACAACGGCGCCAACAACCAGGCCATCGCGACGGCGTACGGCAAGAACATCTGCACCGTGTTCTGCAAGCCGGCTCCGTACTGCGGGGACAAGGCGGTGAACGGCGCCGAGGGCTGCGACGACGGCAAGAACGACGGCACCCCCGGCTCCTGCACGACGGACTGCAAGTCGTACGTGCCGATCCCCAGCTGCGGCGACGGCATGGTGAAGGCGCCCGAGCAGTGCGACGACGGCGCCAACAACGGGGCCGCGGGCAGCACGTGCGACGTGCACTGCAAGTACAAGTGCGGCAACGGCTTCAAGGACGCGGGCGAGGCGTGCGACAACGGCGTCAACGACGGGTCGTACGGCACGTGCAACCACGACTGCACGCTGGCGCCCTACTGCGGTGACGGCACGATGAACGGCCCCGAGAAGTGCGACAACGGCACCAACAACTCGGACACGGCGTACGGCCCGAACACCTGCACGAAGAGCTGCGCGGTCGGCCCCTACTGCGGCGACGGCCGCATCCAGTCGGGCAACGGCGAGCAGTGCGACGGCACGCTGGGCTGCAGCTCGATGTGCAAGACGGTCATCGTGCAATAGCGCTTCGCGCTCGCGGGAGGGGCAGGACTTCTGTGCCTAGTTCCTCCCGGAGTGGCGTGTTACAAGGCAGGGATGCGCTTCCGGATATTACTCCTATTCTCGGTTCTGTCTCTGGCATCAACGGTTACCCGTGCCGAAGAGACAAATGCGACGTATCACGCGTACGCGCAGTTGTGCCAAGACCGCGGCGTGCCCCTGCCCCCGCCATGGGGAGGGTCCGTCAACCAATGGACCTTCAATGGCACGTACCACATCAACTACTCGGACGGCAGCTACGACTCGTATGTTCCGTTCTTCGTTTCCGGTGATGCCGACATCTACTATTGGCAGGCCACGTCCCCGGCGGGCATCTGCGTTCTGAACGTTCATTCTGCGGGTTCCGCCTTCTCCGTCATCTGCCAAGGCGCGAATGGGAAGGCCTGTTTTTGGGAAGCGCCGACCTTCGCGACCGGGCGGACCTGGCCCGCAACACCAGTGACGATTGCCGATCCCAATCTCAATAATAACTACGTTGAGACAGTCCCTCGCGGCGTAGGTTGCTCGTCGTGCCATGCCGGCGAGAACGCGTTCATTACGCACTATAGTGCTAGCGGAACGAAGCATCCGACGGACCTCAATGGCCAGCCGAATTGGATGCCAAGGAATTGGTACGAGCCCATCTTAGGCCCCGGCTCACAACAGAATCCTGGCCCGGCGGATTTCACGGGTGTGCCCATCAGCCGTGACGGCTGTCTAAGCTGCCATACCGCCGGCGGCATTGGTGGTCGTTTCCCGGCACTATCCAAGGACTACTTCGATACCGACACGAGCGCGTACAAATATTGCGGTATCCTACGCACGGTCACGAACCGTGACGGTGCGCATACAGGTATGAAGCCGGGATCAACGTGCACGCCCGATCACAATTGTGCGCTCGGCGATCCCAATGATGCCTCACAGGGAGATCCGTTCGTCATTAAGACCCTCCTCGATCGGTGCAAGAACGGCGCGTCTTGGAAGAACCTGGCGTTGAGCACCTCCGGCGCTTCAGCCGCCCAATCGAGCGACAATGCCGCTCCGGCCGGGCTTGCTCCACTCGCGATCGACGGAATCACCGACGGGAACTGGTACCACGGCTCGGTGAGCCACACGCAAAACTACACGACCTCCACGTTCGGATCGTCGTCCACCGGAACCTGGATGAACGCCGGGCGTACGTTCCAGAATTCACCCGGAACGATGGCTGTCAATGGCGGTACGATGTACGGGATTGAACCATTCGGCTCCGGCACGGCGGGAACGGTCGACTTCGAAAAGGCCAATAACATCAACTGGACCGTGACGAACAATGCCATGACCGAGATCTCCATCGGGCCGAACAACGTCGTCTGGGGCATCAACGCATCCGGCGTGTTCAAGACGTCTCCAGGAACGAACTGGCAGCAATTGTCTTCCACGGTCTACAAGCATGTCGCCGCGGGCGATGGCGTACACCCCTGGTTCATCACATCCAATCAGCTCGGTCTCGACCAGTACGATGGCAGCACCTTTGTGCGGATGAATACTCAAGCCTCCCTGACGTACCAGCGGATATCTGTTGGTGCAGATGGCGACCCGTGGTTCATCAGGCAGGGCACCGTTGTTCACTATGTCGGAGGTGTGGGCTTCGTCGCGGCACCCGCGCCGAATTTCGGCGGCCCGGTGACCCCAAACTTCATTTCCGTTGGCGACGCTCGAAACGTGTGGGTCGTGGGAAACGTCTTCGGAATTTTCAACTACTTCCCCGAGACGAATAGCTGGCAGCGCCACTGTCCGCCTGCGCCGAATGCGTGCACGCTGGCGAGTAACGGGAGCTTCAAAGCCGTCTCGGCGAGTACGACCGACGGTGTCGTGTACGCGCTCACGACCGGGGGCGACGTGTACGTCGTCGATAAGAGTAAAGCCGTCAATCACAACGACCCGACCTCGACGGATAGCTCGCTCGTCAACATCCCGGTGCCTGTGGCTATGGGACAAATCGCCGCGGGTGGCGGCAGCGCCAACGGGTTCGCAAGTGCGTGGGCGATCTCGACGACGGGCGCAACCTACCGTTTGGGCAACTACGACAATAGCTTGGCGACGAGCGGTGGTGAGTGGTTGCGCATCGACCTCGGCGCCGTCAAGCACGTCTCACAGATTAGGATCTTCAATCGCACCCAATGTTGTTCGTACCGCCTGACGCCGTCGCGGATCGAGTTCTTCAACGGCCAGAACTGGAACGTGGCGGTTGATCACTCGACGATCTCGACGAACGGCGTAGATCTGCTCATCGATAACCTGAGCATCAACACGCGCTACATACAAATCCGCAAGACGGGCATCGGCACCGACAACGACTACCTCCATGTCGGGGAGCTGCAGGTCTGGGGGCCCGCCGCGACCGTCGTACAGCCGTAAAGAAGACTCAGCGCGAGGGCTCGCTAAGCCTTCTTGCCCGCCGCTTGAATTTCTCGACAAGAGCCCGCATTTCCGGATCATCCGGCAGGCTCCCGTCCAGTGGGATGATCCGGTTCTCGAACCAGTTCCCGGTGATGCGCGCGGGCCGCGCCGCGATGGCGCGTGCATCGCGATCGAGCGCTGCGCGAAGGGACTCGATGCGCTGCTGCGTGTACGCGCGCGTCTTCGCGTCCAGGGGCTCTGAAAGCTGTGCCCTGTAGTCGGCGAGCTGGCCCTCGTGATCGGCGCGGATCGCGCGCAGGCGGGCGCGCTCGTCGCGATCGGCGTAGGCACCGGTGCCGTCGCCCGAGACGACGTGGAGATCCAGCCGGCCCAGATTCCGGCCCAGCGACATGGCCTCGAGCTCGTGCGCCCCGGCCCCGGCGCCGCCTTGCACCTCGACGAGCTCGGGCGTCTCCAGGTTGCGCCCGCTGTGGCCCAGCACGACCCAATCGATGCCCGGCACGGCCGCGATCACCTTCTGGCTTTCGCTCGGGCCACCGACGTGGACCAGCGCGACGACGATGCGCGCGCCGCGCTGCCGCAGCGACGTGACCTCGGCGCGCGCCGCCGCGATCGGCTCCCGCGCGACGGCGCCCCATGCGCGCCACATGTCTGCATCGGCCGAGGGCGCAGCCGTGACCCCGAAGATGCCGATCTTCACGCCCGCAGCGTCGACGACGACGTCGGGCGGAAAGAGGAGCTTCCCCTCGGCGTCGACCAAATTCGCCGACACCGTCGCGACCTTCGCGTCGCGGAGCACGCGCGCGAGCAGCGGCACGCCCAGTGAAAGGTCACGCTCGCCGGGCGTGAAGGCGGCCACGCCCATCCGCGCGTAGGCCGTCGCCAGCAGGCGCGCGCGGCGCTCGAGGGCGCGCGGCTCACGCGCTTCTTCCTCGCCGTCGCCCTTCTCCGCCGGCAGGAACAGGTCGCCCGCGTCGACCGACACGACGGCGTCGCTCTGCCGGCGAATGCGGCGGAGCTCCGCGGCCCGCCGGGCCAGCCCGCCGAGCGGCTGCACGGCGCCCCCACAGCGCTCGTACTCGCCGCCCACGTTCGAGGTGTAGACCAGCGAGACGACCTTGCCCCGCGGGGGCGCCACCTCGGGCGCCTC
>DASZSB010000026.1:0-20133 GCA_035548835.1 Gammaproteobacteria bacterium
GAGGGTTGCGCGCGGCGCAACCCCCCTCGCGCTCGACGTCACGTTCGACGCCGAGAGCTGGGCGGAGATCAACGACGCGCGCGGTGAGCGGCTGTTCGTCGGTCTCGGTGCCCCGGGCAAGCATCTTTCGCTGCGCGGCGAGCCGCCGATCGCCGTGACGTTCGGCAACGCCGACGGCGTGCGGCTGCTCGTCGATGGCGAGCGTTATCAGATTCCGACGCAGGGACGGCAAGGCAAGCTCGTCCGTTTTTCCATCGCGAGCGACGAGGAGTAACCGTTTCGTGGCCGAACTGATCCAACCCGTGCGCGGCATGAACGACGTGCTCCCCGACAAGGCGCCGCTCTGGGATCGCGTGGAGTCGACGGCCGCGGATCTCTTCGCCAGCTACGGTTACCAGCGCGTGCGCCTGCCGGTGCTCGAGCGCACGGAGCTCTTCAGCCGCTCGATCGGCGAGTTGACCGACATCGTCGAGAAGGAGATGTACACCTTCGACGATCGCAATGGCGAGAGCGTCACGCTGCGCCCGGAAGCCACCGCCGGTGTCGTGCGCGCCGGCCTGAGCAACGGCCTGCTGCACAACCAGCAGCAGAAGCTCTGGTGCTCGGGGCCGATGTTCCGGCGCGAGAAGCCGCAGAAGGGTCGCTATCGCCAGTTCCATCAGCTGAGCGTGGAAGCGCTCGGCTTCGCGGAACCGGAGATCGATGCCGAGCTGATCGCGCTCTCGGCGCGGCTCTGGCGCCGCCTCGGGCTCACGAGCGCGAAGCTCGAGCTGAACTCGATCGGCACGCTCGAGTCGCGGCAGGATTACAAGAAGGTGCTCGTCGAGTACTTCTCGCGGTATCGCGACCTGCTCGATGAGGACAGTCTGAGGCGGCTCGATCGCAACCCTCTGCGCATCCTCGACAGCAAGAACCCGGCGCTGAAGGAAGTCATCGCGGCGGCGCCGCTGATGTCGGGATATCTCGACGACGAGTCGCGGGCGCACTTCGACCGCGTCCAGCAGCTGCTGGCCGACGTCGGCGTCGGGTTCACGCTGAACCCGCGGCTCGTGCGCGGCCTCGACTACTACTCCCGGACCGTCTTCGAGTGGGTCACGGACCGGCTGGGCGCGCAGAGCGCAGTCTGCTCCGGCGGCCGCTACGACGGACTCGTGGTGCAGCTCGGCGGCCGCGACACGCCGGCCGTCGGCTGGGCGCTCGGCATCGAGCGCATCGTCGAGGTGCTCGAGGTCGAAGGGCGGGGTGGGGACACGTTGGCCGCCGATGCCCACCTGGTCGTGGCGGGCGAGGCCGAGCGGCGCTACGGCTTCAAGCTGGCGGAGCAACTCCGCGACCGACTGCCGGGCCTGAAGCTCTGGATCGGCGGGCCTGCCGCGGGCTTCAAGGCCCAGCTGCGCCGGGCCGACCGCAGCGGCGCCCGGTTTGCGCTGATCGTGGGGGAGAGCGAGGTCGCGGCCGGCAAGGTCAGCGTCAAGCCCCTGCGGGACGACCGCCCGCAACAGCTGCTTTCTGTCGACGAGTGCGCGGCGCTGCTCGCCGAGCGCGGCTCGGCATAGAATAGCAGGCCCTGATGCCCACCGGAGGATCGTGTGGACGATTTGCTGTCGGAAAAAGAACAAGTCGAACAGCTGCGCCGCTGGTGGCGCGAGAACGGCTGGTTTCTGATCGGCGGTGCCGCGCTCGGCGGGCTCGTCCTGCTCGGCTGGAATCAGTATCAGGCCTATCAGACGCGTACGGCGGAGAAGGCGGCGGCGCTCTACCTGTCCCTCGACAAGGCGGTTACGGATTCGAAGCTCGATGAGGCCACCGCGCTGCTGAAGCAGCTGCGCGACGACTACCCGAGCTCGGCGTATACGCAGCAGGCGAGTCTCGTCGTGGCGCGTGCGGAGCTCATTACGGATCCGCAGCGCGCAGCCGACGACCTGCGCTACACCATGGAGCACAGCAAGGACGCCGAGCTCGCGATGATCGCGCGCATCCGGCTCGCGCGCGTGCTCGCGTATCGCGAGCAGTACGCCGACGCTCTCGCCCTGCTGACGCCGGACAATGCCGGCAAGTTCGCGGGTCGCATCAACGAGGTCAAAGGCGACATCCTGGTCGCGCAGGGCAAGTTCGACGAGGCGCGCGCCGCCTATCTCGCCGCCATGGTCGCGTCGGGCGCCGAGGTGCTCGACCGAAGCTTCCTGCAGATGAAGATCGCAGATCTGCCCGGCAACCCCGCGGCCGCACCGCCGGCCGGGGCCGCTCCGGCGCCCGAGCCCGCGCCTGCCGCGCCCGCCAAGGCCGAGCCTGGAGAGGGTGCGTGAACCGTCAGCGTCTCGCCTGGCTCGCCCTGCTGGCGTTGCCCGTGTTGATCAGCTGCGGCCGTCACAGCAAGGAAACGGTCGAGCCCCCGGCGGCCCTGACGGAGATCCAGCAGACGCTCGACGTCCACAAGCTCTGGAGCGGCAAGGTCGGTCGCGGCTCCGTGCGTCTGCGGCTTGGCTTGCGGCCGGCGTCCGACGGCGCCCACGTGTTCGCCGGCGGCCACAATGGCGAGGTCGTGGCGTTCGACGCGGAGACCGGTCACAAGGCGTGGTCCGTCAAGACAGATCTTGCGTTGTCGGCCGGGCCCGCTTTCGGAGACGGCGTGCTCGTGTTCGGCACCAGCGACGGCGAGCTCGTCGCGCTCGACGCCGCCTCGGGCGAGCAGCGCTGGCTGCAGAGCATCGGCAGCGAAGTCGTGGCGCCGCCGGTCGTTGCCTCCGGTGTCGTCGTGCTGCGCACGGTCGACGGGCGGCTGCGCGGCTTCTCTACGGCGACGGGCGACACGATCTGGAGCGTGCAGCAGAACCATCCGGCGCTCACGTTGCGCGGCAATACGACGCCGCGCGTGGCGGGCGCGGTCGTGATCAGCGGTTTCAACAACGGCCGCGTCGCCGCGTACGACCTGCGCACCGGGGATACCCAGTGGGAAGTGGCCGTGGCGAACCCCACGGGCCGCAGCGAGCTCGAGCGGCTCGTCGACGTCAGTGCAAGCATGCAGGTGGTGGGCAACGACGTCTACGTGGTGGGCTACCACGGCCGTGCGGTGGGCATCGATCTCGCAACGGGCACGGTGCTGTGGCAACAGGACATGTCGTCGTACGCGGGCCTCACGGCCGACTTCGGCAACGTGTACGTCACGAACGACGTCGATGCCATCGTCGCGCTCGATCGCAACGGTGGGGCGCAGGTATGGCGCCAGGAGGCGCTGCGACTCCGCGATCTGACGGCGCCCACGCGCTACGCCAACACGCTCGTCGTGGGCGACTACCAGGGTTACCTGCACTGGCTCGATCCTGCGGACGGCAAGTTCATCGCCCGGGAGCATGCCGCCGGCGCACGCATCAGCGCGGCGCCGCTCGTGGTCGGCCAGAACGTCTACGTGCAGGGCGACGACGGCACCGTGGCGGCCTACGCCGTGCGTGACGGCGCCGCCTAGGCGGCGCCCGGAGTCGCCATGCTGCCCGCCGTGGCGCTCGTAGGCCGGCCCAACGTCGGCAAATCGACCCTGTTCAACCGGCTCACGGCCACGCGCGACGCGCTCGTGGCCGACTACCCGGGTCTCACGCGTGACCGGCGCTACGGCATCGGCCGGTTCGGCGAGCGCGCGTTCGTCGTGATCGACACGGGCGGGCTCACGGCCGGCGACAGCAATCAGATCACGGCGCTGGTCGCGGCACAGGTGGGCGTCGCGATCGAGGAAGCCGACGTCGTCGTGCTCGTCGTCGATCACAAGAGCGGCCTCACGCCCGAGGACGTGCGGATTGCGGAGCGGCTGCGCCGCGAGAGCAAGCCGGTCGTCATCGCGGTCAACAAATCGGAAGGCGTGGCCGGTGAGATCGCGGAGGCGGAGTTCCACTCGCTCGGTCTCGCGCCGCCGATCGGCATCGCCGCGCTGCACGGGCAGGGCATCGACGAGCTGCTGACGGCGGCGCTCGCGCCGTTCCCGGCCGGCGACGAAGAATTCGACGAGGAGCAGCAGGGTCCGAAGATCGCGGTCATCGGCCGGCCGAACGTCGGCAAGTCCACGCTGATCAACCGCCTCGTGGGCGAAAACCGTCTGATCACCTCACCCGAGCCCGGCACCACGCGCGACAGCATCTACGTGCCGTGCGAGCGCGACGGACGGCAGTTCGTGCTGGTCGATACCGCCGGCATCAGGCGCCGTGCACGGCAGTTCGACGCCATCGAGAAGTACAGCGTGGTGCAGAGCCTGAAGGCCATCGAGGACGCGGGCGCGGTCATCGCGGTGCTCGATGCACGCGAGAGCGTGACCGATCAGGACGTGCACCTCGTGGGACTCGCCGCCGAGCGCGGCCGCGCGCTCGCGATTGCCATCAACAAATGGGACGGGCTCACGGGTCACGAGCGGCGTCTGATCGAGCGCGAGGTGGAGCGGAGGCTCGACTTCGTGTCGTATGCGAGCCTGCACTATGTCTCGGCGCTTCACGGCAGCGGTATCGCCGATCTCGTCGATGCGGCGCTCGTCGCGTACCGGAATGCCGGTGCCGAGTTTGCGACGCCGCGCCTGAACAAGGTGCTCGAGGACGCGCTCGCCGCGAATCCGCCGCCGCTGGTCCGCGGCCGGCAGGTCCGGCTGCGCTATGCCCATCAGGGCGGCCGCCACCCGCCTCTGATCGTCGTGCACGGCTCGCAGGCCGAGCGCTTGCCGACCCACTACAAGCGCTACCTCGAGAACGCCTTCCGAGAGGCGCTGCGTCTGCGCGGCACGCCGGTGCGCATCGAGCTGCGCACCGGCGAGAATCCGTACGGCGGCCGGCGCAACAAGCTCACGCCACGGCAGGCCAAGCACCGCCGGCGCATGCTGCGCTTCAAGCACCGCGACTGAGGCGGCGCGCCGCCGCGCTACAGCGAGTTCAGGAACGCCACCTGGGAAGGGGGCCCGCCCCCGCGAAATCCGCAGGACGCTTCCGATCCCGTGAGTCGACGTGAAAGCTCAGTGCGTCACGGTCCGCTCACGGTCACGTCGAAGCACGTGTCGCCGATCGGCGGATAGCGCGGGTCGTCCGTCGTGTTGGTCCATTCGTACACTTCGAGGACGTAGTTGCCCGGCGACAGGGTGGTCGTGAGGCTCTCCGTGCAGACGCCCGGAGTCGTCTGCCACGTCTGCGTGCAGGCCGGGGTCGGTGCGGTCGTGGAGCTGCCGATCGTTCCCGCCTGATGCAGCACGAGATCCGGGTCGGCCGCCGCGGGCGGATTCACGGCCGCGGCTTTCAACGTGTACGTGCCCGAGGCCGGAACCGAAAATCGCACGTAGCGTCGCGAGCCCAGCTTGTCGATCGAGCCCGACGCGGTGCTCCTGAACGCATCGAGGCTGCAGACGTTGGTCGCGCCGCCGTTCACCGTCACGAGGTCGTACACCGAGGTCAGCTTCGGTGAAGGCGGCGTGCCGAAGTGCGTCTCCGTGCTGCCGTAGTCGTCCACGATGCTGTTCATGCCGAGGGACTGCACGAGCGCGTCGATGTTGGCCTGTTCCTGGGGCTGCGCCTGCTGCAGCGCGTTGACGAACGCGAAGATGCTCGTTTGCGCGGGCGTGGTCTGCAGCGTGCTCGTCAGCACGCTGAACAGCGGTCCGAAGCCGAGCGCTACGTTGTCTTGCGTCGCGGAACCCTCCGGCACGAAGTTCGCGTTCGAGTCGTAGAGGTTGTAGATGAGCTCGTGGATCGACCGCTCGCTGAACCAGCCAGGGGCCGGATTGGGATTCGTCGCGGGCTCGCCCTCGACATTGAACGAGAACCCCTGCGCCTGGCGCGGCCCTTGCGTGTTGCGATAGATGGGATCGCCCGTGACGATCGCTGCGATCGCGGTCGCAAAGCCTTCGCGGAACGCGACGCGCATGTCGAGCTGGTCGCCCGGCGCGCTCGGGCCGACTACGCTGTCGTCGCGGCCGAAGGCGTCGAGCAGGTATTGGCCCCACGCCTGCGTGATCACGCTGCGATCGTACTCGTCGGTGTCCTGGTCCTGTGCGCCGAGCAGATAGATGCCGTAGCCCGAGGCGTAGAACGTAGACCCGATCTGGCCCGTCGGCGCGTACGGCCCGGTCGCGCTTGTCGTCGGCGTATTGTTCGGGCTCCAGTGGATCTGCAGGGTGGGGAAGCTGAGCCCCGGCGCACTCGCGAGCACGGCCTGCATGGCGTCGTAGACGGTGTCGAGGATCGCAAACGGTGCCGCGGAGCGCGCGCTCGTGTAGCTCGACCCACCCCAGCCGGAGGCGGGATGCAGATCCACCGTGGCGCCGTTCGGGCCGAGCATGAAGGCCTGGCTGTCGTACACGTACAGCGAGTCGCCCTGGGTGTTGTCCGTGACGCCCACCGTCCAGCCCGGCGTGCCGGCGCGCCGCATCTCGGCCCTGGCGCGCACGTAGACGTTCTGGTTCGAGGCCACGGTGAGCGAATAGGCGCCCGTGTCGTCGGTCGTGGTGGTGGCGACGACGTTTGCGCCGTTCAGGACCTGGACGGTGATGCCGCGCGCCGGCGCGTTGACGGTGCTCGCGTAGTCGAGCTGCCACACGCCGCCGATGTTCGCGACCGGCACCAGATCGAACGTGACCTTGCCGGTTACCGTGACGTCGGGGCCGAGGGGCGGCGCGCTGTCGCCGCCGCCGCCATGGTGGCAGCCCGCGAGCAGCGCGGCGAGCCCCACGGCCGCCAGGCGTGCACCGGTCTTCCTGATGCGGCGCGGGGATTCGATCGGCCGCGGTACCGGGGGGTGATCCTTCACGCTTCTGCTGCTCGCCATCCCTAACCTCGGTGTCCCTGGCCTCCGGCTGAACCGGAATCATAACGCGCGGGCGCCGAATGGGATGACGCCGCGGGTGAGCCCCGGCTTCGCGCGTCAGGGTTCCCAGCTAGTGTCGACGACGACGTCGGTTGCGGCCCGCGCGGCTTCCTTCCACTGCTGAACCAGCTCCTGGACCCTGGCGGAGGAGAATTTGCCGGCGCAGTGGGGCTGGCTCACGGGACCGTAGTGCGCGATCAGGAGCTTGCGGAACTCCTTGCGTGCCTTCCAGACCTCCTGCGCTGCGAATGTCGCGCTGAAGTAGACCGTACCCTGCGACGGAGCATCCGCCCAACACGCGACATAGAGCGGGCCGGTGGCCGCGTGGGGTCGGATCGTGACGCCGTAGCCGTTGCCCGGATTGGCCGCCGACAGCAACTGAACAGCCCCGGCGCTCTCGCTGGTGGGTCCCTGGGCATGCCCAGTCGAGGCGCCGAGCCACCAGACGGTGGCGATGGTTGCTGCGAGCCTGTCGCCGAGTCGAAACGTCATGACATCTCCTCGACGACGATGGACTACCTGCGGGACTGTATGCCGGCCGAGGCCAGAGCGCGATACCGCCGGAAGGCGGAACGGCGGCCGCCGCGGCAATTAGCTCATAGCCAGAAGTTAGAAGCGAACCCACGGTTTGGTTATTAGACTGCCGGTCTCCTTTGGTTCTCGGGGTGGGTGCGTGGCCAAGGCACGCAAGACAGTCGTCGTCGCCGGTGAGTTTCCGATGCACCGCGGAGGCTCGCTGCTGAACCCGACGATCGCCTACGAGACCTGGGGGGAGCTCAATCACACGCGCGACAACGCCGTGCTGATCTTCACCGGCATGTCGCCCTCGGCGCACGCGGCGTCGAGCCCCCTCGACCCCTCGCCCGGCTGGTGGGAGGAGATCATCGGGCCCGGCCGGCCGATCGACACGCACCGCTACTTCGTGATCTGCGTGAATTCGCTCGGCAGCTGCTTCGGCTCGACCGGGCCGGCCTCGATCGACCCGCGCACGGGCGAGCTGTACCGGCTCACGTTCCCGGTGCTGTCGCTCGAGGATGTCGCGCGCGGTGGCTACGAGGTCATCAAGCACCTGGGCGTGCGGCACCTGAAGGCCACGGTCGGTCCGTCGATGGGCGGCATGACCGCGCTCGCGTTCGAGATCCTGTTCCCCGGCATGTCCGAGGGGTTCGTCAGCATGTCGTCGGGGCCGCGCTCGCTGCCGTTTGCGATCGCGCTGCGGTCGCTGCAGCGCGAGATCATCCGCAAGGATCCGGCCTGGAACAACGGCAACTATCCGCGTGACTCCGTGCCGCTGACCGGCATGCGGCTCGCGCGCAAGCTCGGCATGATCACGTATCGTTCGGCCGAGGAGTGGCGGCTGCGCTTCGGTCGCGAGCGCACTTCCATGACCGAGAACAACGGCGATCCGTTCGGCATGGTGTTCGAGGTGGAGGCCTATCTCGAGCACCACGCGCTGAAATTCACCGGCCAGTTCGATCCGAACTGCTATCTCTACCTCTCGCGCGCGAGTGATCTGTTCGACATCGCGGAGCACGGCTCGTCCGTGGAGGCGGGACTCAGCAAGCTCGAGGTGAAGCGCGCGATGATCATCGGCGTGACTACGGACTTCCTGTTCCCGATCTATCAGCAGCGCGAGCTGGCCGAAGGGCTCGAGATGCCGGGACGCGAGGTGCACTTCCACGAGCTGAACTCGCTGCAGGGCCACGACTCGTTCCTGGTCGACATGGACCGCTACCGGCCGCTGATCGCGAATTTCTTCGAGTAGCGGTGGCGCGCGCCCGGCGCCAGCGATTCGCCCTCCGGCGTGGCGCATCGATCAACGCCTGCGTCGCATATCGCCAGACGCCAGCCGCGCGCCTGCATGCAGTCCGCGAGCTGCAGCGCGCGCACCGCGTCTCGCGGCGCGGGAACGTAGCGCGCAGTCAGCTCGCTGATGCAGGCTGACAGCCAGAACTCGCGGCGAGCCTGGTCCTCGCCGGACAGCGCATCCGTGAAGCTTCTGCCGATGGGTTTCCATGCCTTCGCGAGCTCCATGCCGGGCGTGCCGCGTTCCGTTGTCGACAGCTCGTTCGCCGTCGACTCGTAGGCGGAGGGCTGGCTGCAGCCGGCGAGCACCGTCAGGGCGAGCCCGAGCATCGGGCAAGCTCCGGCAGGGGTCACGCTCGAGGGCCGGGAGAGGGTAGGGTCGACTCGTGGCTCGACAGAGCACGACGTCGTGCGCGGGCGCCGTCCCAGGCCAACGGTCCCGCGCCACCGAGGACCAGCGCCGCGAGGCAGGCCAGATACAGGAGATCCGTTTCATACCCGGGCTGGCCGAACCGCGCGCCTGCGGCGGTCACGGCTTGCAGCTTGATCGAGCTGAAGCCGTTCGGCAGGTGCACGGTGAAGGTCGCGACCAGCAGGATCGCGGCCATCGGCAGGCTGACCCAGGCGACGTAGGCGCCAAGCAGCACGGCGAGCCCGCACACGATCTCGAGCACGATGGTCGCCCAACCCATGACCTCGGGCGCCGGTATGCCGATACCGCCAAGGATCCCGACGAACACCTCGGGGCCGCGCACGACCTTCGCACAGCCGTGCGCCATGAAGCCGTAGCCCACGATCAGCCGCAGTGGAACGGTCCACCAATCGCGCAGCGTTGCGGTCGTCATGCGTCGAGCCGCTTCGCGAGCAGCACGTCGACGTGTCCCACGGGATAGTCCGCGATGCGCGCGATCGGCTCATAGCCCAGCCGCACGTAGAAGTCCGGTGCCTGGAAATCGTGCGAGCTCAGCAACACCAGCCTGCAGCGCTTCCCGCGTGCGTGTTGCTCGACCGTGCGTAAGAGCGCGCTGCCCAGACCGGTGCCGCGCAACGTTTCGCGAACCCAGAGATAGCTCACGTAGCAGCAGCCACCCCACGTGAAGCCGCTTATCCCGGCACAGATCTCGTCGGTCTCGTCGCGAAGAACCGCCGAGTAGGACTCCGCGTCGTGATAGCCCGTGGCCTCCGCGTTGAACTCGCGGATGCGTTCCGCGAGGAACGCGTGGATGTCGGGGTCGTCGCCGGTGCGTACGACGAGGGTGTCCGTGCAGGTCTCTCTCATGCCGGTCTCCAACAAGCCGAGCGGCAGCGCTCACCGCGCTGCCGCTCGCAGGCCGCCTCAGAAATCGCGCGCCGCAATTCCCTGGATTCCCGCCGCGGCCGGCAGGCCGCCCTGGGTTTCCACGGGTCTCAGCGAGCCGCTGCGTGGATCGACTGAGAATCCTGCGATTGCCCCGCGTGCCGCGTCCAGCGCATAGAGGAAGTCACCGCGTCCGGCCAGCGTGAGATCGGTCGGCGCGCCGCTGACGTTGGCGGCAATCGCGGCGTCGAGCGCGATGTGTCCGGTGCGTGTGTAGCGGTAACGGCTCAGAGTGCCGGAGCCCGTATTCGCGACGTACGCGAAGCCCGAGCGATGCACGACGATCCAGCAGGTGGCCGCTTGCCCGGTGCCCACGGCGCCGGTCGTCAGCGTCAGCGGTGCATCGACTGCCGCGGGATCGAATGCAGACACCGACGACGTGGCCGCCTCGGCCACGAGGATCGTGCCGTACGGCGTGACGTCGAACGAGAACGTACCCGCGCCCGGCGTGGGCGTCGCCGTCAGCGGTCCGTGGGGCACGCCGTCGTCGTCGAGTGCGGCGACCAGCAGGTCCTGCCCGGCAGCGGAGGTCACGATGAGCCGGCGCGCGAGCGCGTCGACGCCCACCTGGCCGGGTGCGGGCACCTG
The DNA here is from genome assembly GCA_035548835.1 of Gammaproteobacteria bacterium. Classification (GTDB taxonomy): domain Bacteria; phylum Pseudomonadota; class Gammaproteobacteria; order Steroidobacterales; family Rariloculaceae; genus FEN-1219. The sequence continues at coordinate 10,574 of DASZSB010000026.1, forward strand.
CGCGAACGGCGGCGTCGTGGCCTGTGGCGCCAGACCGAGATCCAGTGACGCGACCTTGGTGGGCACGCCGTGAGCGTCGATCGCGAACGTCGTCACCGATCCCGTGCCGCCGGCGTTCAGCACGTAGAGTCGCTCGCCGCTGACTGCGAGGCTCACGGGGATGAAGCCGCCCGACGGTACGCGCGCCCGCACTCGAAGCTTGAGCCCGAAGGGGCCGGTGTCGAGCGCGCTGACGGTGTTGTCGCCGGCATTCACGGCGAACAGCGAATCCGATGCCGCGTCGTAGACGAGCGAGTGCTGCGAACCCAGCGGGTCGATGGCGGCATTGTCGCTCGCGCCGCGCCCGCCCGTGGCCACGGTGGCGAACGGCAGCGGCTGCAGCCGGCCGCTGCGATCCCGCGCGAAGGCCAGAATCTGGTTGCCGCTCGACGCGTTCGTCATCGCGTACACGACGCCACCGCGATCGCCGTCGTCCAAAGGCGTCGGGCCGTCGGCGGCGTGAGCCGTCGCCGCGAGCGTCGCGACGAAGGCGGCGCTCGTGACGATGGCGCGAAACACAGAAGCACTGATCATGTAGTTGTCTCCTCGAAGACGCTGTGGAGGGCCGCTGCCGTTCGGCTCGGAGCTCGAACGGCAGGGCTCGAACGGTGCGGCAGCCTACGGAGGCGGGCGACGCGCCAGAAGGCGTTGCGGCGCACGTCATTCGTGCGTCGCCTGCACGAATCAGCGGGCGGCGCGTCGGGTCAAAGGGGCCGCTCGAACCACACGCGGTCGCGCACCTCGATGCCGTCGGCGACGAGACCGGGCGGGTAGCCGGCCGCAGGAGTGAACACGTCGCGCTCGATGGCGCGCATGCGGAACCCCAGCCGCTGATAGAACCGCAGGTTGCCGATATCGGCGGTGGCCGTGGCCACCACGAGCGTGGAATGCGCGCTTTCGCGCGCGAGCTGCGCGGCGGCTGCGACCAGCGCGCGGCCGATGCCGCGACCTTGGGCGGAGCCGTGCACGGCGATGCTCTTGATCTCCGCCTCGTCCGCCCGCGCCGTCTCCACGAGCTGCACGCAGCCGAGAGGCTCGTTTGCCTGCCACGCGACCAGCACGCGGCCGGCGTCGAACCAGGAGTCCAGTTGCTGCGCGGAGTCTTCCGCGAGCTCGAACAGCGTGCGCAACCGTGCGCGCGGTCCGTCGTAGTGCTCGATCGTCACGGGGCTGTGCGGCGGCAACGGCCAGCGATGGGGAACCAGCACGACGCGAAAGCCGTCCGGGTCCTCGAACGTGGTGCCGTGCTCCGCCCAATAGGGGTTCGCGGGCGCGACAGATGCCTGCTGCAGGCGCGCGGCGATCGCGTCGCGCGTGCGCCGGTCGCCCACATACAGCACGAGCAGCGATTCGGGATGCGGCGCGGGTGCGCCGTGCGCGCCGCCGGCCGTGAGCTCGAGGTGTGCGCCGGTTCCGGGAATCGCCAGGAACACGCCGGCGTAGCCCGCATGGTCGTGGAACCGTCCGATCTCCGGCAGCCCGAGGCCGTCGCGATAGAACGCGACGACTTCGTCGAGCCGCTCCGTGTGGCGCGCGACGCGCAGCTGCAACGCCTCGTTCGGGTTCGCGTTGGACATGGGTGCTCTGCCGTCATCGATCGGAAGGGCAGCATAGCCGTCCACTGGTGCATCTGTGGCACGAGTGTCCTGCGCCGAGACGACTGCTCACGCGATCGAGCTCGCGGCAGGATGAGCCATGCGCGTATGTCTGGCGGAGAACTCGGACCGGGAAGAGATCGTTGCGCTCTGGGAGCGTTCGGTGCGCGCCACGCACGCGTTCCTGAGCGATATCGACATCGTCGCGCTGCGGCCCGCCGTGGCCGAGGACCTCGCGCGGCAGGACATCCTGTGGTGGGTGCTGAGAAGCGACGCGGACGAGCTGCTGGCCTTCCTCGGTTTCAGGGACGACCGCATCGAAGCGCTGTTCGTCGACCCTGCGCAGCGCGGGCGCGGCGTGGGTCGCCTGCTGGTTGGGCTTGCGGCGCGTCTGGCGGCGGGTGACCTGCACGTCGACGTGAACGAGCAGAACGCGGCTGCCATCCGCTTCTACGAGGCGAACGGCTTCGCGACGATTGGCCGATCGCCGACGGATGACGCGGGCCGGCCGTTCCCCCTCCTGCACATGCGCCGCGCGGCCGCGGCCGTGACCCCAGCGTGATCGGCGGACGGCGAATGCGCACCACGCGTCGCGAAATGTTGGGGCTGACGATCGCGGCCACGCTCGTGCCGGCCGCATCGCTGCGCGCCGCACGCGGCGCGACGATCCAGGCGGTCGCGTTCGACGCCTTTGCGATCTTCGATCCGCGGCCGATCGCCGCGCTCGCGGAAAGGTTCTTCCCGGGCCGTGGGCGGGAGCTCGTCGAGGCGTGGCGCACGCGTCAGTTCGAGTACCAGTGGCTGCGCGCGTTGTCCGGCCGTTATGCGGATTTTCAGAAGAGCACCGCAGACGCTCTGGACTTCGCGGCCGACCTTCTGGGGCTCGACGTGCCGGCCGATGCGCGGCGGGAGCTGTTGGGCTCGTACCTGAAGCTCACGGCATGGCCCGACGTTGCGGATGGGCTCATGGCGCTGAAGCAAGCCGGCTTGCGCTCCGCACTGCTCTCGAATGCGACGCCGGCCGTTCTGCACGCCGGTATCGCGAGCGCACGGCTCGACGGTCTGTTCGAGCAGGTGTTGAGCACGGACGCGCGGCGCACCTACAAGCCCGATCCGCGTGCTTACCGGATGGCGGTCGACGGACTGCATCTGCGCGCGGACGAGATCCTGTTCGTACCGTCCGCGGGCTGGGACGCCGCCGGCGCGAAGGCATTCGGCTATCGCACGTTCTGGGTCGATCGCATGGGTCTGCCGGCCGAACGGCTCGATCTCGTCGCGGATGGAGTGGGGCGCGGCTTCGGCGATCTGCTCGCCTACCTCGCGACGATTCGCGGCGCGTGACGCGCGCAGGTTGACGCTGTCGATCACCTCACACGCCCCCGCAACGGGTTGCGGGGGCGCGGCCCGCCTGGTGTTCGAGCCGATCTTCGGCGGATGACGCCCACGGCCGGTTGTGTCCCTTGAGCCCGCGCGAGGCTTCGGGTCAAATGCGCGCCGGAAGGTGACTTGGCGACCCGGCACCCGGACGCTCGTCACAGCGTGAGCTCCGCCGCATCAACACCGCCGCATGAACACCGCCGCATGAACACCGCCGACCTCGACATGCTCATGGTCGTGATCCGCCTCGGCAGCTTCGCGGCTGCGGCGCGCGAGATGCACGTGGACCCCTCGTCGGTGTCGCGCACCGTGGCGGGCCTCGAGGAGCAGCTCGGCACGCGCCTGTTCCAGCGCAATACCCGCAAGCTTGCACTCACGGAGGCCGGCGAGGCGTTCGTCGAGCGGGTCGGTCCGTTGCTCGACGAGTTGCAGCAGGTGCGACACGCGGCGGCCGATGCCGCGGCCCGGCCGCGGGGCATGTTGCGCATCACGGCATCGAATGCGTTCGGCATGCGGCGTGTGGTGCCGCTGCTGCCGGCATTCTGCGAGAAACATCCGGAGCTCAAACTCGACGTCGTGCTCACGGATGCGATCCTCGACATGCTCGCCGAGCGCATCGACGTGGCGATCAGGATCGGTGTGCTGCGCGATTCGACGCTCATTGCCGTGCCGCTGCTGCGCATGCGCTACCGCGTCGTGGCGAGCCCCGCGTGGATCGAGTCGCTGTCGGCACCGCTCGTCGAACCCGAAGACCTTGCACGGGCCGATTGCCTGGCGTACTCGATGCGCAGCTTCCGCGAGAGCTGGCTGTTCCAGCTCGACGGCGGGCCGCTGGTACCGGTGGCCGTGAATCCGCGCCTGCTCTCGGCGAACGGCCTCGCGTTGCGCGATCTCGTGCTGACCGGCCTCGGGTTTGCATTGATGCCCGACTGGCTCGTGAGCGACGACCTCGCCGCGGGCCGGCTCGTCGATCTTTTTCCGCGGCACGAGGTGAAGGTCGCGGACGCACCGACAGGCGTGTGGATGCTGTACCCGAGCCGCAGCTACGTGCCGGCGAAGGTGCGGGCCTTCATCGACTTCATGCGGAGCGCTGTGCGCCAGCCGGGCGCGGCGTAGCCGCGATCCGTGCAACTGCGCAAGACCTGACGCCCTCTCAAAGTACGTACTTGTGCTCCGACGCGATCCGTCGCATACGGAGCGCATGAGAACGATGCTTTTGTGGGTGGCCGCTTTGCTGTGCGGCTGCACGACGATGCGTCCCGTGGCGCCCCTGGATCTGACGGCGGCGCTGAGCGGTCTCGAGGCCGGGGATGAAGTCGCCGTGCGGGTGGCCGGTGCGTGGCACGAGGACCTCACGGTCACGGGCGTGACCGACGCGGGCTTTCAGGCCGAGAGCGGCAAAGGCGAGCGCTTCACGTTCGCGCGCGCGGACGTGCAGGAGCTTCGGACCCGCGTGCACGCGCCCGGCAGGACGGTCGGCCTCGTGCTCGGCATCCTGTGGTTCTACCCCGGGATTCCCGGCCTGTCGTTGTGCACGGCGCACGGCGGCTGCTAGCCGCCGCTGTCGACCTTCGCGACCTTCACGGTGAGCCTGCCGCGCGCGAGCCGCACGTCGAGCTCGGCGCCAGCCTTTGTGCTGCCGGCATCCGTGACGACCTTGCCGCCGGCCGTCATGACGATGGCGTAGCCGCGCTGCAGCGTGGCGAGCGGGCTCAGGGATTGCAGCGCGCGGTCGGCCAGCTTCCAGCGCTGCTGCGTGAGCTCGAGCCGGCGCACCAGCGCGCGGCGCAGATCCGCTTGCGCCGTGCGCCAGCGTTCGCGCGCGGCGCCGAGGCGGCGCGCGGGGTTCGCGTGCGCCACGCCGGTCGCAAGGCGCGCCAGGCGAATCTTCTGCTGCGAAATGCGCCGCTCGATGGCGCGCGTGAGCCGCGCCTCGAGCTCGTCGAGCTTCTGCGCGCGCTCGCGCAGCTGCACGCCGGGGTGCGAGCGCGCCAGGCGATGCTCCAGCATCGCGAGCTGCCGCCGCTCGGCCACGAGCTGGCGGCGCACCGTCTGCGCGAGTCGCTGCTCGAGCGACGTGAACCGCATGCGCCATTCCTGCTGGTCCGGCACCGCGAGCTCGGCCGCCTGCGAGGGCGTGGGCGCGCGCAGGTCCGCCACGAAATCCGCGATCGTGAAGTCGATCTCGTGGCCCACGCCCACGATGATCGGCAGCTGCACTGCGGCAATCGCGCGCGCCACGATCTCCTCGTTGAAACTCCAGAGGTCCTCGAGAGAGCCGCCGCCGCGCGTCAGGATCAGCACGTCGCAGTCGGCGCGCTTGTCAGCCAGCGCCAGCGTGCGCGCGATCTCCTCGGCGGCGCCGGCGCCCTGCACCTGCGTGGGGTAGATCAGCACGGCCGTGGCCGGGAAGCGGCGGCGCAGGGCGATCAGCACGTCGCGTAGCGCGGCGCCGGTGGGCGAGGTGACCACGCCGATGCGCAGAGGCACCTTCGGCAGCGGCACCTTGCGGGCGGCGTCGAACAGGCCCTCGGCCGCAAGCTTCTTCTTCAGCTCCTCGAACCTGCGCCGCAGCGCGCCTTCGCCGGCTTCCTCCACGTAGTCGACAATCAGCTGGAACTCGCCGCGGGCCTCGTAGACGCTGGCCCTGGCGCGGACCAGTACCTGCCGGCCGTTCGCGAGCTCGAAGCCGAGCCCTCGCGTGGACATGCGGAACATGGCGCAGCGCACCTGGGCCTGCGCGTCCTTCAGGGACCAATAGAGGTGCCCGGAGGAGGGGCGCGCCAGGTTCGAGATCTCGCCCTCCACCCACACGCTGCCAAACTGGCCCTCCACGAGCTGGCGGGCTTCGCGGTTCAGCCCCGAAACCGAGAGGATCCGCCGTTCCTCGAACGGCAGCTTGAGCGAATCACCGGGCGGCATGGGGGCAGTATACGGCAGCGTTGGCCATTTACCTGAGCGGCCTCGCGCGGCTAAAATGCCGCGCTCCTTCCTCCCGGAGCTTCCCATGCGGATCGTTCACGAGGCGCTCACTTTCGACGACGTCCTCCTCGAGCCCGCCTACTCCGAAGTCCTGCCCCGCGAAGTTCTCTTGAAGACTCAGCTGACGCGCGGCCTGACGCTGAACATCCCGGTGGTTTCTTCCGCCATGGATACCGTCACCGAAGCGCGTCTCGCCATCACGCTGGCGCAGGAAGGCGGCATCGGCATCATCCACAAGAACATGTCGCCGAAGGCTCAGGCACGGCAGGTTCAGCAGGTCAAGAAGTTCGAGAGCGGCATCATCCACGACCCGATCACGGTGGCGCCGGAAACGACGATCCGCGAAGTCATCGACCTCACGCGCGCGAAGAACATCTCCGGCGTGCCGGTGGTGGAAGGCGAGGACCTGGTCGGCATCGTCACGCACCGCGACCTGCGCTTCGAGACGCAGCGCGACGCGCCGGTCTCCGCGGTCATGACGCCGAAGGAGCGCCTCGTGACCGTGCGCGAAGGCGCGGACAAGGATCAGGTGCTGGGGTTGCTGCACAAGCATCGCATCGAGAAGGTCCTCGTCGTCGACAAGGACTTCAAGCTGCGCGGCATGATCACCGTGAAGGACATCCAGAAGGCGCACGACTACCCCTACGCCTGCAAGGACGAGCGCGGCGCGCTGCGCGTGGGCGCCGCGGTCGGCACCGGCGCGGACACGGACGAGCGCGTGTCGCTGCTGGTCGAGGCCGGCGTGGACGTGGTCATCGTCGACACGGCGCACGGCCACACGCGCGGCGTCATCGATCGCGTGAAGGCCATCAAGAAGCAGTACCCGAAGCTGCAGCTCGTCGCGGGCAACATCGTGACGGGCGAAGCGGCGAGGGCGCTGGTCGAGGCCGGCGTCGACGGCGTGAAGGTCGGCATCGGCCCGGGCTCCATCTGCACCACGCGCATCGTCGCGGGGGTCGGCATTCCGCAGATCACGGCGGTGAGCGAAGTCGCACAGGCGCTCGAGGGCACGGGCGTGCCGGCGATCGCGGATGGCGGCATCCGCTACTCCGGCGACATCGCGAAGGCCATCGCGGCCGGCGCTCACTGCACGATGATCGGCGGCCTCTTCGCCGGCACCGAGGAATCCCCGGGCGAGGTGGAGCTCTACCAGGGCCGCTCGTACAAGAGCTATCGCGGCATGGGCTCGCTCGGCGCCATGGCGCAGCGGCACGGCAGCTCCGACCGCTACTTCCAGGATTCGGCCGAGCAGCTCGAGAAGCTGGTGCCGGAAGGCATCGAAGGCCGCGTGCCGTACAAGGGCAGCATCGTCGCGATCGTGCACCAGCTGATCGGCGGTCTGCGCGCCGCGATGGGTTACACCGGCTGCCGCGACATCGCGGAGCTGCGCACCCGGCCGAAGTTCGTCCGCATCACGGGCGCCGGCCGCCGCGAGAGCCACGTGCACGACGTGACCATCGTCAAAGAACCCCCGAACTACCGAAGCGGCGAGTAATGGCCGAACGTTCCTCCGCGCACGACGAGCGCATTCTCGTCGTCGATTTCGGCGGCCAGTACACGCAATTGATCGCGCGCCGCGTGCGCGAAGTGGGCGTGTACAGCGAGATCCTGCCTTACGACGCCACGGCCGATGAAGTAGCGAGGTTCGCGCCCACGGGCATCATCCTCGGCGGCGGACCGGAGTCCGTCAGCGAGGCGGGCTCGCCGCAGATCGCGGACGCGCTCATCGAGCAGGGCGTGCCGATCCTGGGTATCTGTTACGGCATGCAGGCGCTGGCCGCGAAGTTCGGCGGCGAGGTCGCGCCCTCCACGCACCGCGAGTACGGCTACGCCGAGGTGGACGTTACGGGTGCCGATCCGCTGTTCGCGGGGCTCGGTGCCAAGCTGAAGGTATGGATGAGCCACGGCGATCGCGTGGAGCGGCTGCCGAAGGGCTTCGCCGCGATCGGCACGTCCGGCAACTCGCCGTACGCCGCCATGGCGAACGTCGAACGCAAGATCTTCGGCCTGCAGTTCCACCCGGAAGTCACGCACACCGAGCGCGGCCTCGACATCCTGCGCCGCTTCGTGCTCGACATCTGCGGCTGCCATCCCACGTGGACCGCGCAGAACATCGTGGCCGAGCACGTCGAGAAGGTCCGCGCACAGGTGGGCTACGACAAGGTGCTGCTCGGGCTCTCGGGGGGAGTCGATTCCTCCGTCGTGGCCGCGCTGCTGCACAAGGCCATCGGTGATCAGCTCGTGTGCGTGTTCGTCGACACGGGCCTGCTGCGCCTGAACGAAGGCGATCAGGTCATGAAGGTGTTCGCGAAGCATCTCGGCGCGCGCGTGATCCGCGCGGACGCGGAGAGCACGTTCCTGAACGCGCTCAAGGGCGTCACGGATCCAGAGCAGAAGCGCAAGATCATCGGGCGGCTGTTCGTCGAGGTGTTCGACGCGGAAGCCGAGAAGATCGACGGCATCCGCTGGCTCGCGCAGGGCACCATCTACCCGGACGTCATCGAATCCGCGGGGGCCAAGACCGGCAAGGCGCACCTCATCAAGTCGCACCACAACGTGGGCGGCCTGCCCGAGCGCATGAACCTGAAGCTGCTGGAGCCGCTGCGCGATCTCTTCAAGGACGAAGTGCGGCGCATCGGCACGGAGCTCGGCCTGCCGGCGGAGCTCGTGCAGCGGCATCCGTTCCCGGGGCCGGGCCTGGGCGTGCGGATTCTAGGCGAGGTGAAGAAGGAGTACGCGGACCTGCTGCGGCGCGCCGACGATATCTTCATCTCGGAGCTGCGCGCGCAGGGGTTGTACGACTCCGTGAGCCAGGCGTTCGCCGTGTTCCTGCCCGTGAAGAGCGTGGGCGTGATGGGTGACGGCCGCCGCTACGACTACGTCGTGGCGCTGCGGGCTGTCGAGACCATCGACTTCATGACGGCGCGCTGGGCGCGGCTGCCGTACGAGTTCCTCGAGCGCGTGAGCTTGCGGATCATCAACGAGGTGCAGGGGATCTCGCGGGTGACGTACGACATCTCGGGGAAGCCGCCCGCGACGATCGAGTGGGAGTAGCGCGGCCCGTCGGAGCCTGAGCTCAGGATCAGCACTCATGCGTACGAGTCTTACGGTCGCCCTCGTGTTGCTCGCCGCGCCCGCGGTCATCGCTGCGCAGACCACGAGCTGGGGCGATCCGGACCTGCAGGGCGTGTGGTCGAACCAGACGCCGATTCCCCTCGAGCGTCCGGCGGCACTCGCCGACAAGCCGTACTACACGCCGGAGGAGGCCGCGGACATCGAGAAGAACGCGCTGCAGCGCGTGCTCAATAACGTCGCGGCGCAGATCCCGACGAGTGGCGAGTTCAACGAGATCTGGCTCGAGTCGGGCAAGGGCAAGGTCAACCGCGCGTTGCATACCTCGTTGGTCGTCGATCCCCCGGACGGACGCATCCCGTTCACGGCGGAAGGCCGGGCGCGTTGGGCCGCGACGCCCGATCTCACGACGGAGAGGATCACGGGCAAGGCTCTCGGCACGGACAGGCCGGAGGATCGCACGCTGACGGAACGTTGCATCACGAGCGACTCCCT